>NZ_JBSGZN010000022.1:0-140771 GCF_053611025.1 Streptomyces sp. NPDC054842 | reverse complement strand
GAACCCGACGGGAAGGGGCGGAGGGGCCGAAGAAACCCCCACGCCCGCCCCGCACCGGGCACGAGGAAAGGCCCGGGGCCACCGCATCCACGGTGACCCCGGGCCTTCGCCGTACCCGCCCCGCACGCACGCGGGCACCCCGCCCGCCCGCACGAGGAAGCCGGCCGCAGGGCACGCAAAAGGGCGGGGCCCCCGGAATCACCCGGGGGCCCCGCCCTGACGCTGCCGACGCCTAAGGCGTACCTGACCCGTCAGTTGTCGTCCTCGTCGATCAGGAAGCCCCGCATCGGCGAGGGAGCCTGCTGCATCGGCGACGGCCCCTGCGGCCGCACCGGCGCCATCGGCTGCGTCATCGCCGGCGACATCTGCTGCTGACCGCCGTAGGACGGCCCGGCCTGCGACGGATTGCCCATGCCCTGGTTGCCGCCGTAGCCCGGAGCGCTCGCGCCGGCCGGCGCCATGGAAGGCGCGGAGGACGACGGGAGCGACGCGGTGGCCGGCGTACGCGGCGGCGCGAGCGAGTCGTCGGCCTGGGTCTCCAGCTGGCGCAGCTGCGACTCCAGGTAGGACTTCAGCCGCGTGCGGTACTCGCGCTCGAAGCCGCGCAGGTCCTCGACCTTGCGCTCCAGCGTGGCGCGGGCGGACTCCAGGGAGCCCATCGCGACGCGGTGCTTCTCCTGCGCGTCCCGCTCCAGCGCGTCGGCCTTGGCGCGGGCGTCCCGCTCCAGACCCTCGGCGCGGCTGCGGGCCTCGCCGACGATCTTGTTGGCCTCGGAGCGCGCCTCGGCGATCGCCTGGTCGGCGGTCTGCTGGGCCAGCGAGAGGACACGGGCGGCGCTGTCGCCGCCGGGGCCCTGACCGGGCTGCGGCATCTGCGGACCGTGGCCGCCCATGGGACCGCCCATCGGGCCGCCCATGTGCTGCTGCATCTGTCCCTGCATCTGACCGGGACCCTGGCCCATCGGACCCTGGCCCATCGGGCCGGGACCCTGCGGACCGCCCTGGCCACTGGGGCCGGCGGGCAGCTGCGGCGCACCGCTCGGCAGCTGGGGCGGGCCGCCCATGGGGCCGCCCATCTGCTGCTGCGGCGGGCCCGATATGCCGGCGGGCACGGGAGCACCGGGACCGCGCATGCCCTGCGGCGGACCCTGCTGCTGGTGCTGCTGGTGCTGGTGCTGCTGATCCTGCTGCTCGGGCGGCTTGCGCATGCCCTGCTGCTGGTTCTGCGCAGCCGCGCGCGTGGCCGCCGCCAGTTTGGCGCGCAGGTCCTCGTTCTCGCGGAGCAACCGCGTCAGTTCGGCTTCGACCTCGTCGAGGAAGGCATCGACCTCGTCCTCGTCATAGCCTTCTCGGAGGCGGACGGTCGTGAACTGCTTGTTCCGCACGTCCTCGGGGGTCAACGGCATCTCTTCACCTCAACGTAGTCATCGGCAGTCGGCAAGACCGTATCGTCCACAGTCACCTCGCGAGATTTCCCACGAGAGTGATCAAGATGTAGACGATGATCATCAGTACGAAGAAGGACAGGTCAAGTGCCACGCCCCCGAGACGCAGTGGCGGGATGAACCGCCTCAGCAGCTTGAGCGGTGGATCGGTGACAGTGTAGGTGGCCTCCAGAACGACCACCATCGCCTTGCCGGGTTGCCATGAGCGGGCGAACTGGAAGACGTAGTCCATGACCAACCGGAAGATCAGCACGATGAGGAAACACATCAGCGCGACGTAGAGAATCTCCAAAACCACGCCCATGATCCGTGCGTCCCTCTCCCCTGTTCCGTGCCGTGTCCGGTCCTGCGTCTCAGCTCTGGTTGAAGAACCCGCCCTCTGCGATGCGGGCCTTGTCCTCCGCCGTGACATCGACGTTAGCAGGCGACAACAGGAACACCTTCTGCGTCACCCGCTCGATGCTGCCGTGAAGACCAAACACCAAACCGGCCGCAAAGTCGACAAGTCGCTTCGCGTCTGTGTCATCCATCTCAGTCAGATTCATGATCACCGGGGTGCCCTCACGGAAGTGTTCCCCGATGGTACGGGCCTCGTTGTAGGTCCGCGGGTGCAGTGTGGTGATCCGGTACGGCTCTCGTTCGGACACGACCTTGGGCATGATCACCGGTGCGTTCTTCTCCATGCTCTGACGTTCTTGTGTGATGGATGCCACGGGGGCGATTCGCGCCGGACGCCCGGATTCCGCGGGAAGCGAAGCGGAATGCGGTACTGGGTCGCGCTGCACCGGTGGCTGCACCACTCGCACCGGTTCGTCCCTTTGGGACTGATGTGCCTGGTGCGACTGATGAGACGGCTCGTGCCGCCTGCGGTCCCGCTCGGGCTCCGGGTCGAGCTCGGGCTCGAAGTCGTCGTCGGGGTCGAATCCCCTGCCGTCGTACCCATCGTCCTCCACGAGGCCGAGGTAGACCGCCATCTTGCGCATCGCGCCGGCCATGCTCTGAGTCCTCCGCTCTGTGGTGGATCGGCTGACGACTTGCCAAGTGCCTGCGATCCACGAGGTCGTTTTGCCCGCCTTCGGCGGTAATGACCATATTTTCTGCTGTGGTCCGACTTCTTGGCGACGTTACCCGAGCCCAGGGCGGACGCCGAGTACCGCAGTGCCGACGCGTACATGTGTCGCTCCGGCCGCCACGGCCTGTTCGAGGTCCGCACTCATCCCTGCCGAGACCATGTTCGCAGCCGGATGGGCGCTGCGCAGGGCAGTCGACAAATCCATCAGCCGCTCGAACGCCGCCGGTTGGCGGCCCGCGTACGGGCCGGTGAGCGGGGCGACGGTCATCAGCCCGTCCAGCCGGAGCCCCGGAGCCGCCGCGACGAGGTCCCCCAACTCCGCGACCCCGCCGGGCCCCACGCCCCCGCGCGCGCCCCGGCCGCTCTCCTCCGCGTCGAGCGCGACCTGGATGAGGCAGCCCAGTTCGCGCTCCGCGCGGACCGCCTCCTTCGACAGAGCCGTGACGAGCTTGGGACGGTCCACGGACTGCACGACATCGGCGTAACCGACCACAGAGCGGACCTTGTTGGTCTGCAACTGGCCGACGAAGTGCCAGGAAAGGGGCAGATCCGAGCAGGCCGCGGCCTTGGGCGCCGCGTCCTGGTCCCGGTTCTCGGCGACGTGCCGGACGCCCAGTTCCGCCAGCGTCCGAACGTCGCTCGCCGGATAGGTCTTCGTGACCACGATCAGGGTCACCTCTTCACGCTTGCGCCCCGCGGCCGTGCACGCCGCGGTGATGCGCTCTTCCACTTCCGCCAGGTTCGCGGCGAGTTGCGCCTTACGGTCCGTCATGCCCCATCAGTCCAGCCAGACATAGCCCGCGAGCCGCCCGGTCGTGCGGTCCCGTCGGTACGAGAAGTGGTCATCCGACTCGATCGTGCACACCGGCGACTGCTCCCGGTCGCGCACCCCGAGCCGTTCCAGTTGCGCGTGCACACCGGCGGTCACGTCGACCGCGGGAGTGCCCCAGCTCGTCTCGGCGTGCGCCGCGGGCTCGACGGCTGCGACCTCGGCGCGCATGGCGTCCGGCACCTCGTAGCACCGCCCGCAGACGGCGGGGCCGGTGCGGGCGACGATCCGGGACGGCTCCGCGCCGAGTTCCACCATCGCCGCGACCGCCGCGGGGACGACCCCGGCGACCATGCCGGGCCGTCCGGCGTGCGCGGCGGCCGCCACCCCGGCGACGGGGTCGGCGAGCAGCACCGGCGTGCAGTCGGCGGTGAGCACGGCGAGGGCGAGCCCACGCCGGGCCGTGACGAGCGCGTCGACCTCGGGCACGGGGCGCTCCCCCCACGGCTCGTCGACCACGGCCACGTCCGCCCTGTGCACCTGGTTCATCCAGACGACCCGCGCCGGGTCGAGTCCCAGGGACTTGGCGGCCAGTTCGCGGTTGGTGCGTACGGCGCCGGGGTCGTCGCCGACCGCTCCGCCGAGGTTGAGCTCCTCGTACGGAACGGCGCTCACTCCGCCCCACCGGTCGGTGAAGGCGAAGTGCGCGCCGCTCTGCGTGCTCGTTCCGGAGCGCGTTCCTATCACTTCAGGAAGTCCGGCACGTCCAGCTCTTCGGCCGCGCTGTCCGAGTAGGAGCGGGAAGGCGGGACCGGCGGGGAGACGGGCAGCTCGTTCGTCGGCTCCGGAGCGGGCTCCGGGGCCTCCTTGGGGGTGACACTGCCCAGCGAGCCGAAGGTGGGGCGGCTGTCGGAGGACCGTACCGGCGTGGGCTCCTCGCGCTTGGCGGAGGAGGACCCGAGGACGGTGTCCCGCTTGGACGGCGGCTGACCGCCGTCGAAGCCGGCGGCGATGACGGTGACCCGCACCTCGTCGCCGAGCGCGTCGTCGATGACCGCGCCGAAGATGATGTTGGCCTCCGGGTGGGCCGCCTCGCTGACCAGCTGGGCGGCTTCGTTGATCTCGAACAGGCCGAGGTCGGAGCCGCCGGAGATGGAGAGCAGCACACCGCGTGCGCCGTCGATGGAGGCTTCGAGGAGGGGCGAGGAGATCGCCATCTCCGCCGCCGCCACCGCGCGGTCGTCGCCGCGGGCCGAGCCGATGCCCATGAGGGCCGAACCCGCCTCGGACATCACGGACTTGACGTCCGCGAAGTCGAGGTTGATCAGGCCGGGGGTGGTGATGAGGTCGGTGATGCCCTGAACACCCGACAGCAGGACCTGGTCCGCGGACTTGAAGGCGTCCAGGACCGAGACCTGGCGGTCCGAGATGGACAGCAGCCGGTCGTTCGGGATGACGATGAGGGTGTCGACCTCTTCGCGGAGTTCCGCGATGCCGTCCTCGGCCTGGTTGGCGCGGCGCCGCCCTTCGAAGGTGAAGGGGCGGGTGACCACGCCGATGGTGAGGGCGCCGAGCGAGCGGGCGATGTTGGCCACGACGGGTGCGCCGCCGGTGCCGGTGCCGCCGCCTTCGCCGGCGGTGACGAAGACCATGTCGGCCCCCTTGAGGACCTCCTCGATCTCCTCGCGGTGGTCCTCGGCCGCCTTGCGGCCGACGGCCGGGTTGGCTCCGGCGCCGAGTCCGCGGGTGAGTTCACGGCCCACGTCGAGTTTGACGTCGGCGTCGCTCATCAACAGAGCTTGCGCGTCGGTGTTGATGGCGATGAACTCGACGCCCTTGAGACCGACCTCGATCATCCGGTTGATGGCATTGACACCACCGCCGCCGACACCGATGACTTTGATGACTGCGAGGTAGTTCTGCGGTGCTGCCACGTCGAAGGCCTCTCGCCTCGAGTTACGTGTCGCCGCCTCGCTGTCTCGCGATCCGACGACTGATGCCGAATGGGACGGTCCGAACGCCGACCCGAACCCTAACGCTGAAGTTTAGGGTTACCAGTGTGTCTGTTCCTTGGACTCTTCCGAACAGGACACTAAGTCGACAAGTGGCGCACGTTCAACGAACACGCCGAACCTCCCGTTTTTCTTTTCACCCTATGTGATCAGGCGTAGCGCTGCCCAACCAGGGTGCTGGCCTGCGCGGATGTGCGTCAACTCCCCGCTGACGCAGGGGCGGTGGGCACGCTCACGTCGAAGTCCCGGGCCTCCGGAGCTGCTTTCATGAGAGCGGTGAGCGTACGCGCCTTGGCGCGCCCTTTCTCACCACTGCCCCAGGTGACGGTGCGCCCGCGGCTCAGTTCCAGCGAGATGGAGTCGTACGAACGGACCTTGACGGTCCGGGTGTCACGGGCGACGGCGGCCGGGATGTCCCCGGCGACCCGCACCGCCTCGCGCACCAGCCGGTCGGTGCCGAAGCGGCGCAGTCCTGCGGAGGTGGTGACCGTCAACTCCAGTGCGGGAACGCCCTTCGGGGGGCGCGAAACCGTGGCGAATCGCACGCCCTTGGCGTCCACTTCGACGTACTTGCCGCCGTTCTCACGGTTTTTGACGATCAGTACCGGAATGCGCTCGGTCACCCTCAGTCCGATTCCGTGGGGCCAGGAACGGACGACGTCGACCGAGTCGATGCGCGGCAGGGCCTCGCGCAGCCGGGCCTCGATGGCGTCGGTGTCGACCGAGACGAGCGGGGAGCCGACCGGGACGTCGGCCGCCTCGCGCACCTGCTGCGGCGTCAGGACGCGCGTCCCGGAGACGGACACCTTCTCGACGCGCAGCCAGTGGGAGCCGTACAGGACCCAGACGGTGGCGGCCCCGGTCAACACCACGGCCAGCAGCAGGACGAGGAGCGTGCGAGGACGGGGCAGCCGCCCGGCGCGGGGCGGCCGGGGCGGGCCGGACTCGGTCTTCTGCCGTTCGCCGCGTTCGGCGGTCGTCGGTCCGGCCACGCTCCCCTGCCTTCTGTCACGCGCGGTGGCGCGACGCAATCGCCTCGTACACCATGCCGACGAGCAGGTCGTCGGCGTCCCGGCGGCCGAACTCGCTGGCGGCGCGGGACATCTCGAACAGCCGGTGCGGGTCGGCCAGCACGGGCAGCACGTTCGCCTGGATCCACTCGGGCGTCAGTTCCGCGTCGTCCACCAGCAGTCCGCCGCCCGCCTTGACCACCGGCTGGGCGTTGAGCCGCTGTTCGCCGTTGCCGATGGGCAGCGGGACGTAGGCGGCCGGGAGCCCGACGGCGGAGAGTTCGGCGACGGTCATCGCCCCCGCGCGGCAGAGCATCATGTCGGCGGCCGCGTACGCGAGGTCCATCCGGTCCACGTACGGTACCGGGATGTAGGGGGGCATCCCCGGCATCTGGTGGACCTGCGGCAGTTCGTTCTTCGGCCCGACCGCGTGCAGGATCTGGATGCCGGCCTGCTGGAGGTACGGAGCGACCTGCTGGACGACCTCGTTGAGGCGGCGGGCGCCCTGCGAGCCGCCGGAGACCAGCAGCGTCGGCAGGGCGGGGTCCAGACCGAACGCGGCCCGCGCCTCGGGGCGCACGGCGGCCCGGTCCAGGGTGGCGATGGAGCGGCGCAGCGGGATGCCGATGTAGCGGGCGCCGCGCAGCTTGCTGTCCGGCGTCGAGACGGCGACCTGGGCCGCGTACCGGGAGCCGATCTTGTTGGCCAGGCCCGGGCGGGCGTTGGCCTCGTGGATGACGATCGGCACCCCGAGGCGCTTGGCGGCGAGGTAGCCCGGCAGGGCGACGTAGCCGCCGAAGCCGACCACGGCGTCCGCCTTGGTGCGCTCCAGGATCTGCTCGGCGGCCTTGATCGTGCCGCGCAGCCGTCCGGGGACGGTGATCAGCTCGGGGGTGGGCTTGCGTGGCAGCGGCACGGCGGGGATGAGCGCGAGATCGTAGCCCCGCTCGGGCACCAGTCGGGTCTCAAGTCCGCGCTCCGTGCCCAGGGCCGTGATTCCCACGGTCGGGTCCTGCCTGCGCAGGGCGTCCGCGAGGGCGAGCGCGGGCTCGATGTGGCCGGCGGTCCCCCCGCCGGCGAGTACGACATGCACCGAAATTCACCGCTCTCCGGACGAACGCGCCGAGGCGCGCCGTCGCATCGTGTTCCATCTCCGAGGCCCTGAAGAGCCTCTGACCGCAGCACGCTTTCTACCAAAGCGGGGTTGCCGCATGGCAAGCGCAGCCCGCGCAGCGGGCTCGTCGCGTGCGAAGGCGATCAGCAGCCCGATGGCGAACATGGTCGGCAGCAGGGCGGAACCCCCGTAGGAGAACAGCGGGAGCGGGACTCCGGCGATCGGCAGCAGGCCGAGCACCGCACCGATGTTGATCACGGCCTGAGCCGTGATCCAGGTGGTCACGCCACCCGCGGCATACCTGACGAAGGGGTCCTCCGTGCGTCCGGCCACGCGGATACCCGCATAGCCTAGAGCCGCGAAGAGGGCGAGCACCGACAGCGTCCCTGACAGTCCCAGTTCCTCCCCGGTGATGGCGAAGATGAAGTCGGTGTGCGCTTCGGGCAGTTGACCCCATTTCTCCACACTCGCGCCGAGCCCGGATCCGAACAGCCCGCCGGACGCGAGGGCGTAGATGCCGTGCACGGCCTGCCAGCACTGGTCGTTCGGGCCGGGATCGGTCGCGCCGATGCAGGCGAGCCGTGACATGCGGTTGGGGCTGGTCTTGATGAGGACGACGCCGATGGTCGCGGCGACGGCCAGGACGCCCGCGAAGAGCCGTGTGGGGGCCCCCGCGAGCCACAGCAGGCCGAAGAGGATCGCGGTGAGGATGATCGCCGTTCCCATGTCGCCGCCGAGCATGATCAGCCCGAGCAGCATGAAGGCGACCGGGACGAGCGGCACCAGCATGTGCTTCCACTGGGTCAGCAGCCGCCTTTCCTCCTTGCGCGCGAGCAGGTCGGCGCCCCAGAGCACGAGCGCGAGCTTGCCGAACTCGCTGGGCTGGAGCTGGAAGGGGCCGCCGACGGAGATCCAGTTCTGGTTGCCGTTGACCGCCACCCCTATCCCCGGAACCTGCACCAGGACCATCAGGAAGACGGAGCCGGCCAGTATCGGATAGGCCAGCGCCCGGTGCAGCTTCACGGGCATCCGTGAGGCCAGCAGCAGCAGTCCGGTCCCGATCACGGCGGCCAGGAACTGCTTGCGGAAGAAGTACGACCCCGGCAGGGACAGCTGGAGCGCCTTGATCATGGAGGCCGAGTAGACCATCACCAGGCCGAGCACGGTGATCAGCAGGCTGCTGCCGAAGATCAGGTAGTACGCGGTCAGCGGCCGGTCCCAGGCGCGGCGGGCGCGCACGACGAAGCCCCGCAGGGGGTTCTCCCCAGGGGGGCGCGGGGCGGCGGGACGCCTGGCGGCCCGCTGCACGGGGGGTCGGCCGGTCCGGCTACTGGGCATCGGCGTCTCCGGGCCACAACGGTGTCACGCGTCCGTCCCTCCCAAAGGTCGCCCGGCAGGCGGCCGGGTCAGGCGCCGAGTCCGCGAACCGCCTCCGCGAACGCGTCACCGCGCTTGTTGTAGTTGGCGAACATGTCCATCGAGGCACAGGCCGGGGCCAGCAGGACCGTGTCCCCCGGCTCCGCGAGCCGCCTCGCCTCCTGGACCGCCGCGAGCATCGCCCCAGTGTCCGTCCGGTCCAGGTCGACCACCGGTACTTCGGGCGCGTGTCGCGCCAGCGCTTCCCGGATGAGGGCCCGGTCGGCGCCGATGAGCACCGCGCCCCGCAGCCGCTTCGCCGACTTGGCGACCAGTTCGTCGAAGGTGGCGCCCTTGGCGAGCCCGCCCGCGATCCACACGATCGACTCGTACGCCGCCAAGGAGGCTTCCGTGGCATGGGTGTTGGTCGCCTTGGAGTCGTCGACGTACGCGACTCCGTCCACGTCCGCGACGTGCGCGATGCGGTGGGCGTCCGGGCGGAACGCCCGCAGTCCGTCGCGCACGGCAGCCGGCGGCACCCCGAAGGCGCGCGCCAGGGCCGCCGCCGCAAGGGCGTTGGCGATGTTGTGCGGGGCGGGCGGGTCGACGTCGGAGACCTGCGCCAGCTCCTGCGCGTTCTTCTGCCGGTCCTCGACGAAGGCGCGGTCGACCAGGATGCCTTCCACGACGCCGAGTTGGGAGGGCCCGGGCGTGCCGAGCGTGAAGCCGATCGCCCGGCAGCCCTCCTCGACGTCCGCCTCGCGCACCAGGTTCTCGGTCGCCTCGTCGGCCACGTTGTAGACGCAGGCGACACGATTGCCCTCGTAGACACGGCCCTTGTCGGCGGCGTACGCCTCCATGGAGCCGTGCCAGTCGAGGTGGTCGGGCGCGAGGTTCAGGACGGCCGCGGAGTGGGCGCGCACGGACGGCGCCCAGTGCAGCTGGTAGCTGGAGAGTTCGACGGCGAGCACGTCGTACGGCTCGTCTCCGAGGACCGCGTCCAGCAGCGAGACGCCGATGTTGCCGACGGCCGCGGTGCGCAGCCCGGCCGCCTTGAGGATCTCGGCGAGCATCTGGACGGTCGTCGTCTTGCCGTTGGTGCCGGTGACCGCGAGCCAGGGGGCCGCGTCGGGACCGCGCAGCCGCCAGGCCAGCTCGACGTCGCCCCAGACCGGGACGCCCGCCTCGGCCGCCGCGGTGAACAGCGGCTTGTCGGGCTTCCAGCCGGGCGCGGTGACGATGAGTTCTGTGCCCGCGGGCAGGGTCGCCCCGTCGCCGAGGCGCACGGTGACACCGAGCGCCTCCAGCTCCGCCGCCTGGGCCCGCGCACGCTCGTCGGCGCCGTCGTTGACGACCGTGACGACGGCGCCGAGGCCGTGCAGCACGCGGGCCGCCGGGATGCCGGACACGCCGAGCCCGGCGACGGTGACGTTCTTCCCCTGCCAGTCGGTCACTTCTTGGCTGCCCATCCCGCGTAGAAGAGCCCGAGACCGACGATCACGCACATGCCCTGGATGATCCAGAAGCGGACCACCACCAGGACCTCGGACCAGCCCTTGAGTTCGAAGTGGTGCTGCAGTGGCGCCATACGGAAGACGCGCTTGCCGGTGAGGCGGAAGGAGCCGACCTGGATGACCACCGACATGGTGATGAGGACGAACAGGCCGCCGAGCAGCGCGAGGAGGAACTCCGTGCGGGAGCAGATCGCGAGGCCGGCGAGCGCGCCGCCGAGGGCCAGCGAGCCGGTGTCGCCCATGAAGATCTTGGCGGGCGAGGTGTTCCACCACAGGAAGCCGAAGCAGGCACCCATGAGGGCGGCGGCCACCACGGCCAGGTCGAGCGGATCGCGTACCTCGTAGCAGGCGCCCGGGTTGGTGAGGGCCTGCGCGTTGGCGCAGGACTCCTGGAACTGCCAGACGCCGATGAAGGTGTAGGCGCCGAAGACCATGACGGAGGCGCCGGTGGCGAGGCCGTCCAGACCGTCCGTCAGGTTCACGCCGTTCGACATCGCGAGAATCATGAACAGCGCCCAGACCACGAACAGCACCGGGCCGATGGACCACCCGAAGTCCTGCACGAAGGACAGCTTGGTGGAGGCCGGGGTGTTGTTGCGGTTGTCCGCGAACTGCAGGGAGAGCACGGCGAAGGAGACGCCGACGATCAGCTGGCCGGCCATCTTGGCCTTGGCCCGCAGACCGAGCGACCGCCGCTTGACGATCTTGATGTAGTCGTCCAGGAAGCCCACCAGGCCCATGCCGGCCATCAGGCCGAGGACCAGCAGGCCGGAGAAGGTGGGCGCGTAGCCCGTGATCACCTTGGACAGGAAGTACGCGATGATCGTCGCCAGGATGAAGGCGATACCGCCCATCGTCGGCGTACCGCGCTTGCTGTGGTGCTCGCGCGGGCCGTCGTCACGGATGTACTGGCCGTAGCCCTTGCGGGCCAGGAGCTTGATCAGCAGCGGAGTGCCGACCAGGGTCAGGAACAGGCCAATGACTCCCGCGAACAGGATCTGCTTCATCATCGGGCGGAAACCTCACCCTCGGCACCGGGCTCGAGCAGCGCCAGCGCCACCCGTTCCAGCCCGACCGACCGGGACGCCTTCACGAGTACGACGTCCCCTGGGCGCAGCTCGCTGCGCAACAGGTCGACAGCCGCCTGTGCGTCGGACACGTGCACCGACTCCTCACCCCACGAACCCTCGTTATATGCGCCCAGTTGCAGCCAGGACGCTTCCCTGCCCCCGACCGCGACGAGCTTGCTGACGTTGAGCCGGACGGCGAGCCGTCCGACCGCGTCGTGCTCGGCGAGCGCCTCGTCCCCGAGCTCGGCCATCTGACCGAGCACCGCCCAGGTCCGCCGCCCCTTGCCCATCGCCACGAGCGCGCGCAGGGCGGCTCGCATGGACTCGGGGTTCGCGTTGTAGGCGTCGTTGACGACCGTCACGCCGTCCGGGCGCTCGGTGACCTCCATCCGCCAGCGGGAGAGGGAGCCCGCCTCGGAGAGCGCACGGGCGATCTCGTCTGCGGACATGCCCAGCTCATGGGCGACGGCGGCCGCGGCGAGCGCGTTCGACACGTGATGCTCACCGTACAGGCGCATGGTCACATCGCTGCACCCGGAGGGTGTGCGAAGGCTGAAGCTGGGCTGTCCGGTCTCCGTGAGACGGACGTTCTCGGCACGTACGTCCGCTTCGTCGGACTCTCCGAAGAGGAGCACGCGGGCTTTCGTCCGGGACGCCATGGCGCGTACGAGGGGATCGTCGGCGTTGAGGATCGCGGCGCCCTCCTCGGGCAGGCTCTCCACCAACTCGCCCTTGGCCTGGGCGATCTGCTCCCGGCCGCCGAACTCGCCGATGTGGGCGGAACCGACGTTCAGGACGAGTCCGACCTTCGGCGGGGTCAGTTCCGTGAGGTAGCGGATGTGCCCGATGCCCCGCGCGCCCATCTCCAGGACGAGGAACCTGGTCTCCTCGGTGGCGCTGAGCGCGGTCAGCGGCAGCCCGATCTCGTTGTTGAGGGAGCCGGGCGTGAAGACGGTCGGCGCCTTGCTCCGCAGCACCTGTGCGATCAGGTCCTTGGTGCTGGTCTTGCCCGCGGAGCCGGTGAGGGCCACGAGGGTCGCGCCGAGCCGTTCGACGACGTGGCGGGCGAGGGCGCCGAGCGCCGACGTCACGTCGTCCACGACGATCGCGGGCACCCCCACCGGCCGTGAGGCCAGTACGGCGACCGCGCCGGCCCCGACGACCGCGCGGGCGTAGTCGTGGCCGTCCGCGCGTTCGCCGACGAAGGCGACGAAGAGGCTGCCGGGCTCCACTTCACGGGAGTCCCTGACGACGGGTCCGGTGACCTGTACCGCCGGATCCGGTATGTCGTGCGTCTGCCCGCCGACGACTGCTGCGATCTCGGCGAGAGAGAGGGCGATCACAAGTTCATCCCTGGGTCTTCTGGATAGCTTCGCGAAGCACCTGGCGGTCGTCGAAGGGACGGACCACTCCGGCGATGTCCTGGCCCTGCTCGTGGCCCTTGCCCGCGACCAGCACGGTGTCGCCCGGCTGTGCGAGGGCGACGGCCGCGGCGATGGCGGCGGCCCGGTCCTCGAAGACCGCGACGTCTCCGCGCTGGTGCGCCGGGACCTCCGCGGCACCCGCGAGCATCGTGGCGAGGATCGCCAGCGGGTCCTCCGAGCGGGGGTTGTCCGATGTCAGTACGGCGGTGTCGGCCAGCCGGGCTGCGGCGGCGCCCATCGGCTTGCGCTTGGTCGTGTCGCGGTCGCCGCCGCAGCCGAGCACGATGTGCAGGCGGCCCTCGGTGACCTTGCGCAGGGCGCGCAGCACCGATTCGACGGCGTCCGTCTTGTGGGCGTAGTCGACCACCGCCAGGTAGGGCTGGCCCTCGTCCACGCGCTCCAGCCGGCCCGGTACGCCCGGCACCGCGGCGATGCCGTCCGCGGCGCCCTGCGGGTCGATCCCGGCGACGGCGAGGGAGACGATCGCGGCGAGGGTGTTGGCCACGTTGAAGGACCCGGCGAGCGGTGATCTCGCCGTGATCCGCTCCCCCTTCGGGCCGACCGCGGTGAACGCCGAGTCCATGGGCCCGACTTGGACGTCCTCGGCGCGCCAGTCGGCGTCCGGGTGGCCCTCGGCGGAGAAGGTGACGACCGGGACGGTGGCCTGCTCGACCAGCCGGCGTCCGTACTCGTCGTCCAGGTTGACCACGCCCAGCCGGCTGCGTTCCGGTGTGAACAACTGGGCCTTGGCCTGGAAGTAGTCCTCCATGCCGGAGTGGAACTCCATGTGCTCCGGGCTGAGGTTGTTGAAGACGGCGACGTCGAAGACGCAGCCGTCGACCCGGCCGAGGACCAGCGCGTGGCTGGAGACCTCCATGGCGACCGCGTCGACCCCGCGCTCGCGCATCACGGCGAACAGGGCCTGCAGATCGGTGGCTTCGGGGGTGGTGCGCTCCGACTTGATGCGCTCGTCGCCGATGCGCATCTCGACCGTGCCGATGAGGCCGGTGGAGCGGACCGTCTTCAGACCGCCCTCGACGAGGTACGCCGTGGTGGTCTTGCCCGAGGTGCCGGTGATGCCGATCTGGAGCAGGTCGCGCCCCGGATGTCCGTAGATCGTGGCCGCCAGCTCGCCCATCTGCCGGCGCGGCTCGTCGACGACGAGCACCGGCAGACCCGTGGCGGCGGCGCGCTCGGCGCCCTCCGGGTCGGTCAGCACGGCGGCGGCGCCGAGGCCCGCCGCCTGCGTCACGAAGTCGGCGCCGTGCAGGCGGGCACCGGGCAGGGCCGCGTACAGGTCGCCGGGCCGCACCGCCCGGGAGTCGTGCGTGATGCCCGTGATGTCCGCGTCCGACGCCGGGACGGGGGCGCCCAGCTGATCGGCGAGCTCCGCGAGGGGTGTGGCGGAGATCCGAACCGGTCGCGGCGGCCCCGGATATGTCACAGGAGCGCCCTTCTGGGTGGTTTGGTACTGATCAGCGTGTGGCACGGCGGTGAGCGTACCGGGCGCGGGCCCGCCGGAGCGAAGCGAGGGGCGTGGCGGGCCGTGGTTCCCGTGGTCGGGAGTGATCGTTGTCACGAGCTGGTTCCTGGTCGGTGTGCCGGGCGGTGCCGGGGTGTCCGGTCGGTGCTGATCGGGGCGCGGGGCCGGCGGTTCAGGGGGTGAAGCCGACCGGCAGCCTGGCCGGTCGGGTCCCGGTGGGCGGGACCTGGAGGGTCTTGAGCGCGAACTCCATGACCTGCTTGTAGATGGGTCCGCAGATCTGCCCGCCGAAGTAGCTGCCCCTGGTCGCGTTCTGGATCGCGCAGTAGACGGTGACGCGGGGCTTGTCCGCGGGCGCGAATCCGGCGAACGACGAGGTGTATCCGTGGTACTTGCCGGTGGCCGGATCCACGCGGTTGGCCGTACCCGTCTTGCCCGCCACCCGGTAGCCGGGGATGCGCGCCTTGGTGCCGGTGCCCTCCTCGTCGTCCACCACGGACTCCAGCATCTGGGCGAGGGTCTTCGCCGTCTTCTCGCTCACGACCCTGGTCTTCTTGGGCTTCGGGGCCGGGGTGAAGCGCCCGTCGGGTCCCTTCGCGCCGCGCACGAGCGTGGGCTCGACGCGTACGCCGCCGTTGGCGATCGTCGAGTAGACGGAGGCCGCCTGCATCGCGTTGATCGACACACCCTGGCCGAAAGGGATCGTGTACTGCTGCGAGGTGGACCACTTGTCGGCGGGCGCGAGGATGCCCTTGGTCTCGCCGGGGAAGCCGAGTCCGGTGGGCCGGCCGATGCCGAACTTGCGCAGGTACGAGTAGAGGACCCGGTTGGCCTGCTTCTGCGTCTTGCCGAGCTGGCCGGTGGCCAGGATGGTGCCGATGTTGCTGGACTTGGCCAGGACGCCGTTCAGCGTCAGGTTCCAGGTCGGGTGGTCGATGTCGTCCTGGAAGAGCCGGTCGCCGCGGTGCAGCCGGTTCGGCACCACCACGTGCGTCGCGGGGGTGGCGACGTTCTCCTCCAGCACCGCGGCCATCGACATGACCTTGGCGGTGGAGCCCGGCTCGTACGCGTCCTGGAGGGCCGCGTTGCCGAGCGCCGCCGAGCTGGCCTGCGAGAGGTCGTTCGGGTCGAAGCCGGGCGAGTTGGCCATGGCCAGGATCTCGCCGGTCCGGGTGTCCTGCACCATCACGTACCCGCGGTCCGCCCCGGACTTCTTCACCTGCTCCGAGATGGCGTTCTGCGCGGCCCACTGGATGTCGCGGTCGATCGTCAGCTCGACGTCGGACCCGGCCACGGCGGGCGTCTCGGTGGAGCCCGCGGTGGGCACCTGGCGCCCGCCGGACTGGGCGTAGCGGATCTTGCCGTCCTTGCCGGCGAGTTCCCCGTTCAGCTGCTGCTCGATGCCGCCGCCGCCCTTGCCGTCGGCGTTGACCCAGCCCAGTATCCCGGCGGCGAGTTCGCCGTTCGGGTACACGCGCTTGCTGGCGGGGACCGCGAGGACACCGGCGAGGACGTTGACCGTGCTCTCGTCGGTCTCCGCCTTCGCCGCCAGCGTGGTCTTGAGGTCCTTGATCTGCTTCCACACCTGGGGCGTCTGGCGGTGCGCCAGCAGCGTGTACCGCGTGTTCTTCGTCCGCAGCTTGCCGGCGACGGTGTCCATGTCCTGGCCGAGGATCGGGGCGAGGAGCGCCGCCGCCTGCTCGGGCGCGTCCGCCGCCTTCGCGGTCCCGGGCGTGAACATGGTCGGGTCGGCCGTGATGTCGTAGGCGTCGACGCTGGTCGCGAGCTCCACGCCGTTGCGGTCCGTGATCCCGCCGCGCTCGGCGGCCAGGGTGCGTCCGACGTACCGGTTCTGCTCGGCCTTCGCGGCGTACGCGCTCGCGTCCACGGCCTGCACCTGGAGCAGCCGGACGACGAATGCCACCATGACCAGGGTCAGCGCCAGGCTCACCATGCGCAGGCGGGGGCGCGGGCTGCCGAGCCGGATGACGCGCGGGCCGCCGGGGCGGGGAGCGGGCCGGCGGGCGGGGCGGGCGCCGGGTCCCGGACGTCGCCGGCCGTCGGGGCGGGCGGGCCGGGCCGGTCCTGGCACGCGGCGGCGCGGCGGTTCCCTGTCGGACACTTCCGTCACCTGCCGGGGGTTGTGAAGGGCTCTGCGGACGGGGCGGGGGCGGGCGGCGCGGTGGGCGCCGCCGTGGGGAGGAACTGCGCGGAGGGGTCGCCCGGGGCCGGCGCGGGAGTCGGCGTCGGGCTGGGCAGCGGCTGCGGCACGGGGATGGCCTCGGGCGGCAGGACCACCGGATCGCGGAGCGAGGACCGCTGGGCGGCCGCGCCCGGGACGCCCTTGACGGTGCCGTCGGGTTCGAGGAAGGCCGGGTCGCCGCCGGGGACCATGCCCAGTTCACGGGCGCGGCGCTGGAGGGCGTCGGGGGCCGAGTAGGAGTCCACGTCCCGCTGGAGCTCCTGCTCCTCGTCGGTGAGGCTCTTGGTCTCCTTCTGGAGGTCGTCGAGCCGGAACGAGCCCGCGCTCAGCGCGGAGTTCAGCACGAGGAGCCCGATGAGGCCGCCGCCGAGGAGCAGTACGACCAGCAGGACGAAAGGGGTGCGGGCGGCCTGGCCCGCGCCGGTGGGCAGCAGCCGCGCGAGCCGGGCCGCGCGTCCCCTGAGCTGGGGCCTCCTAGGCACGGGCCCTCCCGGTGTGTGTGGGTTTCCGGCTCACTCGCGCTCCCCCTTCGTGTGCCTCACACGGCTCCCTTCCCGCGCCTCACTCGGCGTCCTCGCGGATGCGCTGAGCCCCGCGCAGGCGAGCGGGAGCCGCCCGCCGGTTCTCGGCGATCTCCTCCTCGGTGGGAAGTTCGGCACCGCGGGTGAGGAGCTTGAGCCGCGGCTGGTAGCGCTCGGGGACCACCGGCAGGCCGGGCGGCGCGGTGGAGGCGGCGCCGGCCGCGAACACCTGCTTCACCAGCCGGTCCTCCAGGGAGTGGTACGACAGCACGGCGATGCGACCTTCGACGGCGAGCGCCTTCACGGCCGCGGGGATCGCCCGCTCCAGGACGGTCAGTTCGCCGTTGACCTCGATGCGCAGCGCCTGGAAGGTCCGCTTGGCGGGGTTGCCGCCGGTGCGCTTGGCGGCCTGCGGCAGCGCGTCGCGGATGAGCTCCACGAGCCGGGCGCTGTTGCTGAAGGGCTCCTTCTCGCGTTCGCGCACGACCGCGGACACGATCCGCTTGGCCTGCTTCTCCTCGCCGTACGCCCGCAGGATGCGCACGAGTTCGCCGGGCGGGTAGGTGTTGAGCACCTCGGCGGCGCTGATGCCGGTCGTCTGGTCCATCCGCATGTCGAGCGGGGCGTCCTGCGCGTAGGCGAACCCCCGGTCGGCCTCGTCCAGTTGCATGGAGGAGACGCCGAGGTCGAACAGCACGCCCTGCACCTTGGGCAGGTCCAGCCGGTCGAGCACGTCGGGAAGTTCGTCGTACACCGCGTGCACGAGGGTGGCCCGCTCGCCGAAGGGCGCGAGCCGCTCACCGGAGAGGCGCAGCGCCTCCTTGTCCCGGTCGAGGGCGACGAGGCGGGCGTCGGGGAAGCGGGTGAGGAGGGCCTCGCTGTGGCCGCCGAGGCCGAGGGTGCAGTCGACGACGACCGCTCCCGGCCGCTCCAGCGCGGGCGCCAACATGTCCAGGCACCGCTGGAGCATCACCGGGACGTGTCGACTCTGGCTCAAGGGGCCCTCTCAGGTCCGGCGCCGTCGTACGCACTGCCGGGTCCCCTCCCGCTCGTGGAAGGGGAGGTCCGCCGGCGCCTGGTGAGTGGCGTCAGCCGACCGGGAGCGGGAGGAGGCCGAGCCGTACGTACGCGCGGCGCACGCGGGGAGGGCCCGGAAACCACCGGGTCCTCCGGGTAAAAAGTCCAGCGGGGAGAACCTCGCCTCCCGCTTCGCGTCACTTTAGTCCACGCTGTCTCGCGGTCAATCAACCGGCATGCGCGTCGTGGGCCGCCCTCCCCCCGAAGCGGCGAACCGGCTGAAATCACCCGTTCGGGGGCGCCGCCACCGCCCGTGTGGATTACCTCACAACAAGCCACGATGGCGTTCTTTGTCCTCTCTCACAGCAGGACCACGCCCCGGGTGACCAGTAACGTCTTCGGCATGACGACTTCTGCATCCGTGCCCACAGAGCCCGAAGACGCCATAGCGGCCCCTGGCGCCGTCACCGACCGGCTCATCGAGGCGAACCAGCAGTACGCGGCGGCGTTCAGCGACCCCGGGATGGACGCCCGTCCCGTGCTCCAGGTCGCCGTGGTGGCGTGCATGGACGCCCGGCTCGACCTGCACGCGGCGCTCGGCCTGGAACTGGGCGACTGCCACACCATCCGCAACGCGGGCGGCGTGGTCACCGACGACGTGATCCGCTCCCTCACCATCAGCCAGCGAGCGCTCGGCACGCGCAGTGTCGTCCTCATCCACCACACCGGCTGCGGCCTGGAGTCGCTCACCGAGGAGTTCCGGCACGACCTGGAGATGGAGGTCGGCCAGCGCCCGGCCTGGGCGGTGGAGGCCTTCCGCGACGTCGACCAGGACGTACGGCAGTCGATGCAGCGGGTGCGCACCTCACCGTTCCTGCTGCACACCGACGACGTACGCGGCTTCGTCTTCGACGTGAAGACGGGTCTGCTGCGCGAGATCGACCCCGCGTAACGGCCCGTCGCGGACCGCGTGCGAGGCTCACGACGGGTGAACGGCGACGGGATCCCGTGCCCAAAAGGCCGTAAGACGTGACATAGCACGGTCAGTTGTCCACAGTCGAGTGACACGAACCGGTAACGGCAACAAGAATGCGGGTGTGGCGTCACGCGGAACTTTTCGCGCGTGGTGTCCGTGTTTCGGGGTGGGCCGGTCCGCATCGCAGCGTCGGCCCGAGAACGGGCCGAGGAGGGCCGGGTGACGACCTATGACGATCGAGCGAGCCTCACTGATCTGACCGCCACCGCGGAGCGAGTCCGCAGTTCGGTGGAAGGAGTGATCGAGGGCAAGCCTGAGGTCGTACGGCTTTCGCTGACCGTGCTGCTCGCCGAGGGACATCTTCTGATCGAGGATGTCCCCGGCGTCGGCAAGACGATGCTGGCCAAGGCACTGGCGCGGTCGATCGACTGCTCGGTGCGGCGTATTCAGTTCACGCCCGACCTGCTGCCCTCGGACATCACCGGTGTGTCCATCTGGGACCAGCAGCGCCGGGACTTCGAGTTCAAGCCGGGGGCGATCTTCGCGCAGATCGTGATCGGCGACGAGATCAACCGCGCCTCCCCGAAGACCCAGTCGGCGCTCCTGGAGTCCATGGAGGAGCGCCAGGTCACCATCGACGGCCAGACCTACGAGCTGCCGAGCCCCTTCATGGTGGTGGCCACGCAGAACCCGGTCGAGATGGAGGGCACCTATCCGCTGCCCGAGGCCCAGCGCGACCGCTTCATGGCCCGGGTCTCCATCGGCTACCCCAGCGCGGAGGCCGAGCTCCAGATGCTGGACGTGCACGGTGGGGTCTCCCCGCTGGACGACCTCCAGCCGGTGGCGCACGCGCACGACATCGTGAAGCTGATCGACGCGGTCCGCACTGTCCATGTCGCGGACCCCGTCCGGCGCTACGCGGTGGACCTGGTGGCGGCCACCCGCACCCACCCGGACCTCAGACTCGGGGCCTCGCCGCGGGCCACGCTGCACCTGCTGCGCGCCGCGAAGGCCTCCGCCGCCCTCAGCGGCCGGGACTACGCCCTGCCGGACGACCTCCAGGCGCTCGCCGTGGCGGTCCTCGCGCACCGGCTGCTGCCCACGGCGCAGGCGCAGCTGAACCGCCGTACGGCCGAGCAGGTCGTCCAGGAGATCCTCCAGCGCACGCCCGTCCCCTCTGCTCCGCAGCCGCCGAGCGGGTTCCCCGTGGGCCGTGGCGCGCCCGCCTTCGACCAGCAGCCGCCACGGAGGCTGTGATGACGTCCGGCGGGACGGGCCACGCGGAGGAGTCCCAGGGCGGGATGCGCACGGCGCTCGCCGGGCTCACCACGCGCGGCCGTTCCTTCCTGGCCGCCGGGGTGGCGGCCGCCGTCTGCGCGTTCGTCCTCGGCCAGAGCGAACTGCTGCGGGTCGGCCTGCTGCTGGCCGTGCTGCCGCTGATCTGCGCGACCGTGCTGTACCGCACCCGCTACCGGGTCGCGGGCAGCCGCCGCCTCTCCCCCGCGCGCGTGCCCGCCGGTTCCGAGGCCCGCGTCCACCTGCGGATGGACAACGTCTCGCGGCTGCCCACGGGCCTGCTGATGCTCCAGGACCGGGTGCCGTACGTGCTCGGTCCCCGTCCCCGGTTCGTCCTGGACCGGGTGGAGGCGGGCGGTCACCGCGAGGTGTCCTACCGCGTGCGGTCGGACCTGCGCGGCCGCTATCCGCTGGGCCCGCTCCAGCTCAGGCTCACCGATCCGTTCGGCATGTGCGAGCTGACCCGCTCCTTCTCGACGCACGACACCCTGACGGTCATCCCGCGCGTGGAGCCGCTGCCGCCGGTGCGGCTCAGCGGGGAGGCGAAGGGGTACGGCGACGGGCGGCAGCGCTCGCTCGCGCTGGCCGGCGAGGACGACGTCATACCGCGCGGCTACCGGCACGGGGACGACCTGCGCCGGGTGCACTGGCGGCTCACCGCGCGCTACGGCGAGCTGATGGTGCGCCGTGAGGAGCAGCCGCAGCGCGCCCGCTGCACGGTGCTGCTCGACACCCGCGGCATCGCCTTCACCGGCGCCGGCCCGGACTCGGCCTTCGAGTGGGCGGTGTCGGGCGCCGCGTCCACGCTGGTCCACATGCTCGAACGGGGCTTCTCGGTGCGGTTGCTGACGGACACGGGCAGCGCGGTGCCCGGTGAGGGCGCCGACGGTTTCGCGGGCGCCAGCCAGGAGTCGGCGGACGCGGCGGGGCTGATGATGGACACCCTCGCCGTGGTCGACCACTCCGACGGCGCCGGGCTGTCCCGCGCCTACGACGTGCTGCGCGGCGGGAGCGAGGGGCTGCTGATCGCGTTCCTCGGCGACCTGGACGAGGAACAGGCCTCGGTGCTGGGCAAGATGCGCCAGCGCAGCGGGGGCGCCGTCGCCTTCCTGCTGGAGAGCGACGGGTGGGTACGCGGTCCGGGCGTCGCCCCCGGCCCGCCGGACCGGAGCGCGGACCGGCTGCGGATGCTGCGCGAGGCGGGCTGGACCGCCGTGACGGTGCCGCGCGGGGCGGCCTTCGCCGACCTGTGGCGCCAGGCGGACCAGCAGCGCACCAGCGCCGCCGTGACCGGAAGCACGGCAGGGGGTGGCTCATGAGCGGGCGCGCGCGACTGGCGCTGTTCGCCGCGTTGGCGACACTGATGGCGTCCTGCGCCCTGCTGCCGCTCGTCGCCCCGGCGACGTGGATCCTCCAGGCGGCGATGCTGCTGGCCGTGCAGACCGGGGTCGGCGCGCTGGCCCGGCGGGTCCCGCTGGCCCGCGCGCTCACGGTGGCCCTCCAGGCGCTGGTGACGCTGCTGCTGCTGACGCTGGTCTTCGCCCGGCAGCAGGCCGTCGCGGGGCTCATCCCGGGGCCGGAGGCGTTCCAAAGGCTCACGGAGCTGTTCCAGGCGGGCACGGACGACGTGGGGCGGTACGCCATCCCCGCGCCCCTGTCGGACGGCATCCGGCTGATGCTGGTCGGCGGGGTCCTGGTGATCGGTCTCGCCGTGGACGCGCTGGCCGTCACGTTCCGCAGCGCCGCCCCGGCCGGGCTGCCGCTGCTCGCGCTGTACTCGGTCGCCGCGGGCCTGTCCGGCGGCGACTGGGCCTGGCTGTACTTCCTGCTCGCGGCCTGCGGCTATCTGATGCTGCTGCTCACCGAGGGCCGGGACCGGCTCTCGGCGTGGGGCCGTGTCTTCGGCGGCGGGCCCCGCGCCCCCGGCATGGACACCGGGGGCGGCGCGGTCGCCCCGGTCCGCACCGGCCGGCGCATCGGCGTGGCGGCCCTCGGCATCACCCTCGCGGTGGCGTACGTCCTGCCCGACCTCGACGGCGGCCTGCTGGACGGCGCCGGGGCCCGTGTCGGTTCCGGCACCGGTGGCGGCGGCACGATCTCCGCGGTGAATCCGCTGGTCTCCCTGCGCGACAGCCTCAACGTGGACGAGGACCGCCAGGTCCTGTCGTACCGGACGACCACCAAGGACACCCAGGACCTGTACCTGCGGATCGTCTCGCTGGACGAGTTCGACGGCACGGCGTGGAAGCCGGCCCAGCGCCGCATCCAGGCGGTGCCCGCCACCTTCCCCACGCCCATCGGCCTCGCCCCCGACACCCGCAGGGCCGAGATCAGGACGAGGATCGCGGCGGCCGACTGGTACGCGCAGGACTGGCTGCCGATGCCCTACCCGGCCAGCGAGGTCGACATCGAGGGCAACTGGCGTTACGAGCCGCTGGGCCGCACGCTCGTCGGCGACCACGGCCAGAACACCCGCGGCGCGCAGTACGAGGTCGCCAGTCTGATCGTGCAGCCGACGGCCCAGCAGCTGGCGGCGGCGCCGCAGGCGCCGCCGGCCCTGCGGCGCGAGTTCACCAAGGTTCCGGAGTCGCTGCCGCCTGAGGTGGCGCGGACCGCCCTGAAGGTCACCGAGGGCGCCGCGAACGACTACGAGAAGGCGGTCGACCTCCAGGACTACTTCGCCCTGAACGGCGGGTTCACCTACGACACCCAGGTGCAGGTGGGCAGCGGCTCCGCCGCGATCGCGCGCTTCCTCAAGGAGAAGGAGGGCTTCTGCGTCCACTTCTCCTTCGCGATGGCGTCGATGGCCCGCACCCTCGGCATCCCGGCCCGGGTCGCGGTGGGCTTCACTCCCGGCTCCCCGCAGGCGGACGGCTCGATGTCGGTGGGCCTGCGGGACGCGCACGCCTGGCCCGAGCTGTACTTCGAAGGGGTGGGCTGGACCCGCTTCGAGCCCACCCCCAACCGGGGCACGGTGCCGGAGTACACGCAGGCGGACACCCCGGGCAACAGCGTCCCGTCGCTGCCCAGGCCCTCCGAGTCGGCCTCCACGGCCCCGTCCACGGCGCCCTCGGCGAGCGACGGCTGCTCGGTCCAGCAGAAGAAGCTGGACGCGTGCCCGACCGAGTCCGCGTTGGCGGCGCCCGGCTCGGACGACGGTGGATGGCCCTCGTGGCAGTGGTTCCTGCTCGGGCTCGCGGTGCTCGTGGTGCTCGCGGTGCCGTTCCTCCCGATGCTGTGGCGGCTGCGGAAGCGGTCCGTGCGGCTCGGCGCGCACGGACGTACGGAGGCCGCGATGGCCGCCCACGCCCTCGCGGCCTGGGAGGAGGTCATCGACACGGCCTGGGACCACGGCATCGGGCCCGACGACTCCCTGACACCGCGCGGGGCCGCCGACCGGATCGTCAGGCTGGGGCGGCTGGGCCCGGACGCGGAGGCCGCGGTGCACCGGCTGGCGTCGGCCGTGGAGCAGGTGCTGTACGCGCCCCGGCCAGTTCCGGTATCGGGCATGGCCGAGGACGCCCGCCGCGTGGCGGAGGCGCTGCACGCGGCGGTGAGCGGCGGGACGCGGCTGCGCGCACTGCTGGCACCTCGCTCGGCCGTCCGGGTGGTCTGGGCCGCCTCGGCCCGCTGGGCGACTCTGCTCGCCACGCTCTCGGCCCGTCGCGCGACCCTGCTGCGCCGCCCTTCAGGCCAGAACGGCTGAGGTAACCGGCACGGTCACAGCGGCCCCCCACCCGACGGGTGGGGGGCCGCTCCCGGTCTCGACGGGGCAGGCACCGGGCCGCGACTCGACGGGGCAGGCACCGGGCCCGGCCCCGAGGGCACCGGCGCCGGGCCGGATTCCGAGGGAGCGGCACCGCACCCGGTCTCGGTGGGACCAGCACCGGGCGCGGACTCATCGGGGGCCGGCACCGGGCCAGACTCGGTGGGACCAGCACCGGGCCAGGACTCGGCGGAGGCCGGCACCAGGCCGGACTCGGCGAGAGCGGCACGCACCCGGACTCGGGGGCGCCAGCACCGGACAGGGACTCGGACTCGGCAGGGCCGGAACTGAGCCGGGCACGGCGCCGAGCGGTGGACGCTCGCAGGCGGCGCCACAGCACGCACCACCTCCCGCACCGCTTTTCCGGCCCCTCACACCGCCGCAGCCCGCGGCTGAGGGCCGGACACCGCCCCGGAGCGGGTACCGGACGCGGCCTGGAGCGCACCGGCAGGGACCTCGCCAGCGGCCGGCCGAGAGTAGGTGGGGCGCAGGCCCGGACCGGTACCAGGCGCAGGCCCCGACGGGTACCGCGCACAGGCCCGGACGGGTACCGGGCCCACGCACGGACGAGTACCGGGCACAGGCACGGCGCGAATGCGGGCGTCGGCAAGGCGCGGCGCCGACCGCCAGGGTTCGCCCAGCCGGGGGCGCCCGGTCCCGTGCGTCAAGCTCCCGCGCAGGCCGGGGCGCCGGCCGGATGCGGGCATGCGTGAGGGGTGTCCCGCCCCGGTGGGCAGAACACCCCTCACGCCATGTCCGTGGCCGTGGCGCCGACCGTGGTCCGGACGAGCAGGCCCTAGTGGCCCTGTTCGTCCCGGCGGCGCTGCCAGCGTTGTTCGATGCGGTCCATCATGGAGCGGCGCTGCCGCGGCTGACGGCGGGCACCCGGCGCACCCGCAGCCGGCTGCTCACCCGGTTTGGGGGCCTTGCGCCAACCGGTGACGGCGAGCACGGCGCAGCCCAGCATGACGAGGAATCCCACCACGCTGATCCAGATCTGCTGTGCGACCATTCCGGCCATGAGGAGCGCGATACCCACCAGAAAGCCCGCGACCGCCTGGTAGACCCGTCGCCGGGTGTACGTACGCAGCCCGCTTCCCTCAAGCGCTGTCGCGAACTTGGGATCTTCGGCGTACAGCGCTCGCTCCATCTGCTCGAGCATTCGCTGCTCGTGCTCCGAGAGCGGCACGGAGTCCTCCTCATCGTGCAGTCGCCGGGGCGACTGGGGGTCCCCTTCAGGATAGGCAGGGAATCGCCCCCGTGAAACCCGCCCCTCTACGCCAATTGGCCAACCGGAACCCGCCACGGCGGTCCGGCTCGCTGAAGCGTGCATTCCCCAGCGGCCGACCCGTCATGCCGGGTGGTCTCCCTCGATCATACGGCGCAGAGCGTCCGATCGGAGGGCCTGTGGCGTACTCCATCTGCCGCCCCGCCCCTGATCAGCGGCGCGTCACGGCAGGCGGCTCACGCCCCGTCGGCACCCCGGTGCTCACCCAGCACATGGAGCTGCGTGGCCACGGAGTGGAAGGCGTCCAGCTCGGCCGCCGCGGCCTCCAGCTTCAGCAGGGCCTCCAGGGCGCCCGGCTCGGTGTCCACGAGGACGCCCGGAACGAGGTCGGCGAAGACCCGTACGCCGTGCACGGCGCCCACCCGCAGGCCCGCCCCCTCGACCAGTCCGGTGAGCTGGGCGGCGGTGAAGCGGTGCGGTACGGGGTCACCCTCGCCCCAGCGTCCGTCCGGGTCGTCGAGCGCGTGCCGGGCCTCCTTGAAGTGCCCGGCGAGGGCGCGCGCGAGCACCGCTCCGCCAAGCCCGGCGGCGAGCAGGCTGAGGACGCCCTCGGGGCGCAGCGCGTCCACCACGTTGCGCACGCCGTCGGCGGGGTCGTCGACGTACTCCAGGACGCCGTGGCAGAGCACCGCGTCGTAGCCGCCGCGCTCGACGACGTCGAAGAGGCCGTGGGCGTCGCCCTGGACACCCTTCACCCGGTCGGCGACGCCCGCCTCGGCGGCGCGGCGCTCCAGGGCGAACAGCGCGTTCGGGCTGGGGTCGACGACGGTGACGCGGTGGCCGAGGCGGGCCACGGGCACCGCGAAGTTGCCGCTGCCCCCGCCGGTGTCGAGGACGTCGAGCGATTCCCGCCCCGCGGCTTTCACGCGGCGGTCGAGGGCGTCCTGGAGGACCTCCCAGACCACGGCGGTACGGAGAGAAGCGCGGGGGCGCATCGGGTCCGACACGGCAGTTGACTCCTCGGCGCGGCACCGCCTGCTGCCGGCGGAGCGATCGGGACGCCTCCCGCTGGGAGGCTGCGTGCGCCTCCCACCCTATTGCCTCCGCCGCCGTGCCCGGCCCCCCGTCTCACGCGGTGGATCATCGGCGGATCGCGGCCCGCCCGGGACGCCCCGGGCGGGCCGGAAGCGGCGCCGGTGCGCGGCGCGGGCGGGGCCCCGCCGCGTCCCGGCGCGCTCCGGTGGCGGGCCGTCAACCCGCGTCCGGGACCTCGTGGTCCGCGTCGTGCCGTGGCTGCGGCAGGACCGGCTGGAGCACCAGCATCCGCTCGACGAGGCGCAGGAACACGGCCACGTCCCGGATGAGGTCGTCGGCGTCGCGGGGGCTTGCCGCGCCGCGTATGCCCGCTTCGGCGCGGGCGCGGCGGCCGGCTCCGGAGGCGAACAGCGCGCCCCACTCGGCCAGCTCGGGCGCTATCTCGGGGAGCACTTCCCAGGCACTCCGGATGCGGGCCCTGCGTCGGGGGGTGGTCTCCGGGCGTCCCCGCGCGGCGAGCACGGCGGCAGCGGTGCGCAGGGCGGCCAGATGCGCGGTGGCGTAGCGCTCGTTGGGGGTTTCGAGGGTGGTCGCCTCCTCCAGTCCCGCCCGCGCCTGGGCGAGCAGGTCGAGGGCGGCGGGCGGGGCCGTCGTCCGGCGGAGCACGGGGTGCACGTCGCTCGCCGGGCCGGTCAGTGAGGGGGCAGGGCCGCCGGCGCGGCGCCGGTGGGCGGCGGCTGCGGAAGAGCTGGCCATGACGAACCTCCTGTCGTCTGTGTGACGGCACTGTGGCCGTATGTGCCCATCGTGCGGTATGGCACTGACAATCCGATCTGACCTGGGCCTTTGCTTCGCTCGACCGTTCGAGATAGTTTTTGCACTGACCAGTCAGTTTAAAAGTGGGCCTCGACCGGGACCCGCCTGGAGGGGAACGAGGGGGGACATGGGCGAGCCGGAGGAAGCCGCCGGGGTCGCCGTGAGCGCGACGGGGTTCGGGCTCGACGGGCCGCGCGGCCGGGTGTTCGACGGCGTGGACGTCGACGCCGGGCCCGGCGCCCTGATCGCGGTGGAGGGACCGTCCGGCTCCGGCCGGACGTGTCTGCTGCTCGCGCTCACCGGCCGGATGAAGCCGAGCGAGGGGCGGGCCGCGGTCGGCCCTTTCCACCTGCCCCGGCAGATGGCGGCGGTGCGCGCGATCAGCGCCCTCGCCCATGTCCCCGGCGTCACCGACCTGGAGCCGGCCCTGACCGTCGGGGAGCACCTCCTCGAAAGGGCGCTGCTCCGGCGCCGGTTCACCGGTCCGCTCCGCGACGGCCTGCGCGCGCTGCTGCGTCCGCGGGCCGAGCGGCTGGCCGAGGCGAGGGGGCGCGTCGACCTGGCGCTGGCCGCCGTCGGGCTCGACCTGACGACGCTGCCCAAGGGAGCGCGGACCGCCGTACGCGACCTGGAACGGCTGGAGGCGCTGCGGCTGTCCCTCGCCCTGGCCCTCGTCGACGAACCGCGGCTGCTGGCCGTGGACGACACCGACCTGAAGCTCTCCGATGCCGAACGCGCCGAGGTCTGGGCGCTGTTGAGGTCGCTGGCCGACTCCGGCCCGACCGTCCTCGCGGTGTGCAGCCGGGCCCCGGAGGACGCCGTCGTGGTGTCCACCCGCCCCGCACCCGGCGAGACGGACCCGGACGCACCGGACGACGCCCGCCCCGGGGACGCGCGGGACGTCGGGACCGCGGACGGGGACGAGGCCGACGAGGCCGACGACGACGGAGCCGACGGGACCCACGGGACCCACGGGGACGACGACGACAAGGAGACAGCGGATGCGCTCGCCGAGACTGGCCGCGCTTGAGCTCAGGCGGTTCGGCAGGGGCAGGCTGCCGCGCGCGGCGCTGGCCGCCCTGCTGCTCCTGCCCCTGCTCTACGGCGCCCTGTACCTGTACTCGTTCTGGGACCCGTACGGGCGGCTGGACCGCATTCCCGTGGCCCTCGTGAACGACGACCGGGGGGCGAGCGCCGCCGGGCGGAAGATCGCCGCCGGCGACGACATCGCCAAGGGGCTGCGCGAGAGCGACACCTTCGAGTGGCACGAGGTGAGCGCGGCCGAGGCCCGCAGAGGCGTCGAGGACGGCACGTACTACCTGTCGCTCACCATGCCGGAGGACTTCAGCCGGCGGATCGCGTCCAGCTCCGGGGACTCCCCCGAGACGGGCGCGCTCCAGGTGCGTACGAACGACGCGAACAACTACATCGTCGGGCAGATCTCGCGGACGGTGTTCAGCGAGGTACGCACGGCGGCGTCCACGAAGGCCTCGCGGTCCTTCCTGGACCGGATCTTCATCTCCTTCTCCGACATCCACGGCGAGACCGTGCGGGCCGCCGAGGGCGCCGACAAGCTCAAGGGCGGGATCGGCAAGGCGAAGAAGGGCTCCAAGGACCTCGCCGACGGGCTCAAGGACGCGAAGGCGGGCAGCGGGAAGCTCGCCGGCGGCCTGAAGAAGCTCGACAAGGGGGCGGGCGACCTGGAGGACGGGTCGAAGCGGGTCGCGGACGGCACCCGGGCACTCGCCGACAAGGTCAACGGCGTCGCCGACACCGTGCGGCCCTTCCTGAGGGACAACGAGAAAACGATCGGGGACACGGCACGGCTGGTCGCCGACTCGGCGTCCGCCATCCGCCACAACCTCGACACCCTGGTCAAGACGGCACCGACCGCCGCCAGGAGCGCCCACACGGCCGCCGACGCCCTCGACCGCGTCCACAAGGCCCGCTGCGAGACCGCGCCGCTGCCCGACACCGCGTGCCCGGACCTGAAGAAGGCCGCGCAGGCCGCCGCGGACGTGGCGAAGGTCGCCGACGACGTGAACGCCCTCGTGACCGGGCAGGACGGCGACCTCGACGAGCTCGACAAGAACCTGGCCACCCTCCAGAAGCAGGCCGAGCACCTCGCCGACCGCTCACCGCACCTCTCCGAGGACCTCGACAACGCCGTCAGCAAGATCAACGAGCTGAACAGCGGGGCCGGGAAGGTCGCGGCGGGAGCCAAGAGGCTGCACACCGGACTCGGCACGGCGAAGACCGGCGCGAGCGACCTCGACAAGGGCCTCGGCACGCTCCGGACGGGCGCGGTCGATCTCAACGGAGGCATGTACAAGCTGGTCGACGGCTCAGGGAAGCTCGCCGGCGGCCTCCACGACGGGGCGGGGAAGATCCCGGACTACGACGAGGACGACCGCGACCGGCGCACCCAGGTCATGTCCGACCCGGTGCAGCTCGCCTCGCGGGACCTGCACAAGGCGCCCAACTACGGCACCGGGTTCGCGCCGTACTTCATCCCGCTGTCCCTGTGGGTGGGCGCGATGGTCGCCTACATGCTGATCCCGCCGCTCAACCGGCGCGCGCTCGCCGCGGGCGCCCCGGCCTGGCGGATCGCGGTGGCGGGCTGGCTGCCGGTCGCCGCCCTGGGCGTCCTCCAGACCGCCGCCCTGATGTCGGTGCTGCACTGGCTGATCGGCCTGGACATGGTCAGAGCCGCCGGGACGGTGGGCTTCCTGTTCCTGGTCAGCGCCTGTTTCGCGGCGATCGTCCAGTGGCTGAACGCCCGCTTCGGCGCCGCGGGCCGCGTCCTCGTCCTCGCCCTGCTGATGCTCCAGCTGACCTCGGCGGGCGGCACGTACCCCGTGCAGACGAGTCCCGGCTTCTTCAACGCGATCCACCCCTTCCTGCCGATGAGCCACGTCGTCGACGCCCTGCGCAGACTCATCACCGGCGGCGGCCTCGGCCCCGTCTGGCAGGCGTGCGCCGTCCTCGTCGCCTTCACCGCGGGCGCCCTCGCCCTCACCGCCGTCTCCGCCCGCCGCAGGCAGGTGTGGACCCTCGACCGGCTGCACCCGGAGCTGACCCTGTGACCGTGCCTGTGACAATCGACGCCATGGAAAGCACCAGTGCCACGGGGGCCGGGAGCAGCCGACGCGAGGCGACCCGGCAGAAGCTCTACGAGGCGGCCGTCACCCTCATCGCCGAACAGGGCTTCTCCGCCACGACCGTGGACGAGATCGCCGAACGTGCCGGAGTCGCGAAGGGCACGGTCTACTACAACTTCGCGAGCAAGTCCGTCCTCTTCGAGGAGCTGCTGCGGCACGGTGTCGGGCTCCTGACCGCCTCCCTCCGCGAGGCCTCCGAGAAGGCCGCGCGCGAGGGCGGCAGCAAGGTCGACGCGCTGGACGCGATGATCCGCGCGGGGCTCGTCTTCATCGACCGCTACCCGGCGTTCACGCAGCTGTACGTGGCGGAGCTGTGGCGGACCAACCGGGCCTGGCAGTCCACCCTGATGGTGGTCAGGCAGCAGGCGGTCGCGGTCGTCGAGGACGTCCTGCGCGACGGCGTGGCCAACGGCGAGCTCAGCGGGGAGCTGGACATCCCGCTGACGGCGGCGGCGCTGGTCGGCATGGTCCTGGTGGCCGCCCTGGACTGGCAGGCGTTCCAGCCGGAGCGCTCCCTGGACGACGTCCACGCGGCGCTCTCCCTGCTCCTCCAGGGGCGCGTGAGCGGCAGCCGCTGACCTCGGGAGCGGACACGAGGAAGCGCCGGTCCGCCGCGGCCGCGTCCCCCCGCGGACCGGCTCGGACCGGCGCTCCCTGTCTTCCCCGTCCCCCCGTACCCCCCGTACCCCCGTCGGGTCCCGTGCGGTCGCCCGCCGGGTCCCCCGTGCCTCGCTCCCGCCGAGAGACCGGCGGAAGGAGCGGTCGAGGGCGCCCCGCCGTTCCGCCGCCCCGTGTCGGCGGTGCCGGAGCGGCGCCCCTTTCCGTGCCTCCACTCTGTCCTCCCCAGAGGCCGGGCCCATCCGTCCGGCTACTCATCCCGCCCCCTGGGTACCGGTACTCAGCCCTGGGCACCCGGACCCACGACGCGGCGGCGCCGGATGGCTACGATCGCGTCCGTGTCCGTACTCCCCCTGGTGTTCACGAGCGGCTGGGCCAGCGGCATCAACGCCTACGCGGTGGTGCTGCTCCTCGGCGTCTTCGGCGCGACCGGCCTGACCGACGAGGTGCCGGAGTCCCTCCAGCGCCCCGAGGTCCTGATCACCGCCGGAGTCCTCTTCCTGTGCGAGGCGGTCGCCGACAAGATCCCGTACGTCGACACGGTGTGGGACTCGGTGCACACCGTCATCCGGCCCGTGTCGGGGGCGGTGGTCGGGGCCCTGCTCGCCGGGCAGAGCGGTTCGCTCCCGGATCTCGCGGCGGGCGCCCTCGGGGGTTCGACCGCGCTGGCCAGCCACGCGGTCAAGGCCGGCACCCGGATGGCGATCAACAGCTCGCCCGAGCCGTTCAGCAATATCGTCGTGAGCACGGCCGAGGACCTCGGGGTCGCCGGGATCCTCACCTTCGCGATGTTCCATCCGCGGGCCGCGGCAGTCGTCGCGGGCGCGCTGCTGCTGTCCGGGCTGCTGATGCTGTGGTTCCTGGTCTCGCGCATCCGGCGGTTCCTGCGCCGCAGGGCCCAGCGCCGGGAGGAGCGGCTGCTCGCCGCACGGGCCGGGCGCGCGGCCGACTGACGGGCGCGCGCCGGGCTGTCGGCGGTGGCCGATAAAGTCCCTGGCATGGCACGGATTGCGGTGATCGGCGCCGGGATGGGCGCGATGGCGGCCGCTGCCCGGCTGGCCGTCGCGGGCCACCGGGTGGTGGTGTACGAGCGCACGCGGACGTACGGCGGGGCGGTGCGCCGGCTGGAGCGCGACGGGTTCTCCTTCGACCTGGGCCCCGGGCTGCTGACGCTGCCCGCGGTCTACCGCGACCTGTTCGTCAAGACGGGCAGGGAGCCGCTGGAGCGCTGCGTCGAGCTGGTCCAGGTGGACCCCTCCTCGCGGCACCTGTTCGCGGACGGCACCGAGGTCGCGCTGCCGAACGCCTCCCGCGCGGGCGTCGTGTCCGCCCTGGACGAGGCGTGCGGATCGGGCGCGGGAGCGCGCTGGGGAGACTTCCTGGTGCGGGCGCGCGAGGCCTGGGACCGCACGCGCCGGCCCCTCCTGGAGGAGCCCCTGTGGCCGAACTGGCCGGTGCTCGCCGAGCGTGAGCCCTATCCGTCGGTGCCCCACAAGCGGCTGCTGCGCACCCGGCGGGCCGCCACGCTCGCCGAGGTCGGCGCCTGGGAGCTGCGGGACCCGCGCCTCGTGGCGCTGCTGGAGAGCCACGCCCTCGCGTACGGGCTCGACCCCCGCACCGCGCCGGCGAGCGCGGCCGTGCTGCCGTACATGGAGCACGCCTTCGGCACCTGGTACGTGCGCGGCGGTCTGCGGGAGCTGGCCCGGGCGGTGTACGAGCGGTGCCTGGCCCGCAAGGTGGAGTTCGTCTTCGGTGCCGACGTCGTGCGGATCGTGGAGAAGGACGGGCGGGCCGCGGGGGTGGAGCTCGCGGGGGCCGCGGCGGGGACGGTCGCCGAGGCCGACTTCGTGGTGGCCGGCGTCGCGCCCGGTGTCCTGGACGCCCTCGCGTCCGGGACGGCGGTGCGGGGCGGGGCCGGCGCCGTCCCGCCGCAGGAGGGCGGGGCGAGCCGGCTGACCGTGCTGCTGGCGTTGCGGGGCGGACGTCCGGAGGGAGCGGCGCACCGCACCGTGGTGCACGCGCCGGACCGCGACGCCGAGTTGAGCCGCCTGTTCGGTGAGGACCCGGGGCTCGCCGCCGCGCCGACGGTGACGGTGCTGCGTCCCGGCGACCCGGCGTCGGCGCCGGACGCGGACCACGAGGCGGTGACGCTGACCACCACCGTCCCGCCGGGCCTGGAGGTGTCCGGGCGGGACGTGGAGCGGCTGCTCGACGTCGCGGAGCGGGCCGTGCCGGGGCTGCGTGACCGTCTCCTGTGGCACGAGGCGCGGACGCCCGCGGACATCGCCGCGGCGACGGGCGCGGCCGGCGGCGCGGTGCCGCCCCCGTCGCTCGCGGCGGCGGACGGGCGGCTGCTGCACCCGTCGAACGGCACGGGTCTGCCGGGCCTGTTCGCCGTGGGCGGCTGGGCGCATCCGGGCGGCGGGCTGCCGCACGCGGGCATGTCGGGCGCGCTGGTGGCGGGTCTCGTCGTGGAGGGGCCGGACTTCCGGGGCTCGCAGTGACCGCGCGGGTCCCGCGGGCGGGGTCCGGTCCGGGCCGGACGGGGCGGGCCCCACGGCGCCGCCGCCGGGGTCAGTACCGGTACTGCTCGTCGTAGCCGGTGTTGCCGTGCCCGTTGCCGTCGCCCTGGTAGGGATACGGCTGCTCCGGCGGGAGTTCGCCGCCGTAGGGGTCATCGGCGTTGCGCTGCTGGGGCACCCAGACACCGCCGGGCGGGGTCTCGCCGGGCTGGCCGCCGCCGTACTGCGACTGGTCGTAGCCCTGCTGGCCGTACTGCTGCTGGCCGCCGTAGGTGGTGTCGTACGAGGCGCTGCCGTAGGTCTGCGTGCCGATGTACGGGTCGGAGTAGGCGGCGTACTGCTGCTGCCCGGTGTCGTAGCCGTACTGCTGCTGGTCGTATCCCGTGTAGCCGTCGTAGGCGTACGCCTGCTGGTTCTGGGACTGGTCGGCACTGCCGTAGGACTGCTGGGCCGCGTAGGCGTTCTCGTCGTAGACGCCGTAGGAGCCGGTGTCGTCGGGCAGCGGCTGCGGCTCGTACACGGCGGTGGCCTCGGCGGCCGGGGCGGCGGAGGCGGGCTGCGCCGGGGTGAAGACGTCGTCCGGGTCGTAGTCGTCGTCCGGCGCGTAGGACGGACGGGCGGCCGGCTCCTGGCCGGAGTCCTCCGGCGCCAGGTCCTCGCGGTCCGGCTCCCCGCGGCGCCGCTTGCTGGCGCCGGGACGGCCGCCGATCGCCCAGCCCGTGGAGAAGCCGCGGCGGAAGGAGAGCGTCACGTACGTCTGGCCGACCGCGAAGGCGGCGGCGCCCAGGCCGATGACCACCACGGAGGGGATCAGCACGCCGAGCACGACGCAGAGGAAGCCGCCGAAGGCGAGCAGCCGCCAGCGCAGCCGCGCCTTGTACTGCAGCAGCACCTCACCCAGCAGCCACAGCGCGACCATCCCGAACGCGATGTAGAGGACCGTCCAGCCCATGTACGCCCCTCTCCCAGTAACCGCTACGCAGTGTGTCGCACACCGGCGCGGTCGGTCCAGGCCCGCTGTGGGTGGTGCAGGCCCAGGTTCTCGTAGATCTCCAGTGTCGCCGTGGAGTTGTTGAGCGTGATGAAGTGCAGACCGGGAACTCCCTCGGCCAGCAGTCGCGCGCAGAACTCGGTGGCGAACTCGATGCCAATGGAGCGTACAGCCGCCGGATCGTCTTTGGCTGTGAGGATCCGCTCTTTCAGCTCGGCCGGGATGGAGGCGTTGCTGAGCTGCGGCAACCGTTCCAGCATCCGCACGCTGGTGACCGGCATCACCTCGGGGATCACCGGCGTGCCGCAGCCGGCCGCGGAGACGCGGTCGCGCAGCCGCAGGTACGACTCCGGCCGGAAGAACATCTGGGTGATCGCGTAGTCCGCGCCGGCGCGGCACTTGTCGACGAAGTGGGCGACGTCCAGGTCCCATTCCGCGGACCGCGGGTGCATTTCGGGGAAGGCAGCGACGCCGACGCAGAAGTCACCGGACTCCTTGATCAGCCGCACCAGGTCGGCCGCGTAGGTCAGGCCCTTGGGGTGCGGCACCCAGTCGCCCATGGGGTCGCCGGGCGGGTCGCCGCGGACCGCGAGCATGTTGCGGATCCCGGCGTCCGCGTACTGACCGATGATGTTGCGCAGTTCGGCGACGGAGTGGTTCACCGCGGTCAGGTGGGCGACCGGGGTGAGCGTGGTGTCGGCGACGATCTGCTGGGTCTCCCGGACCGTGCCCGCGCGCGTGGAGCCGCCCGCGCCGTAGGTCACGGAGACGAAGTCGGGTGCGACGGCCTCGACCCGGCGCAGGGCGTTCCACAGGTTCCGCTCGCCCTTGGGGGTCTTCGGCGCGGAGAACTCGAACGAGTACGTCTTCTTGCCGGTCGCGAGCATGTCGCGCACGGTACGTGCGCGGTCAGTCCTGGTGGAAGCAGATCCGAGGGCCATGTTCGCAGGTTAGCCAGGGGATGCCGCCACCCCAACCGAACCGATGATATTTGTCCGATTTGTCGACTTCTTGTCCACCCTTCGGACACTCAGCGTCACCCTCCGCCGTCCCACACCCCGCGCAGCCGCTTGGCGAACTCGCCCGCCGCCGCTCCCGGGTCGTCGGCCTCCGTGATCGCCCGGACGACCACGACCCGGCGGGCGCCCGCCTCCAGGACCTGGTCGAGATTGCCCAGGTCGATGCCGCCGATGGCGAACCAGGGGCGGCCGGTGCCGAGCGACGCCGTGTGCCGGACCAGATCGAGGCCGGGGGCGTGGCGGCCGGGCTTGGTGGGGGTGGGCCAGCAGGGGCCCGTGCAGAAGTAGTCGACGCCCTGCTGGACGGCGGCGGCCTCGGCCTCGGACTCCGCGTGCGTGGAGCGGCCGATCAGGATGTCGTCGCCGAGGATCGCGCGGGCCGCGGGGACCGGCAGGTCGCCCTGGCCCAGGTGCAGGATCGCGGCGCCGGCCGGATGCCGCGCGCGGCTCGCGTGGGCCACGTCCGCCCGGTCGTTCACCGAGAGCAGCGCGCCGTGGCGGCGGCACTTCTCGGCGAACAGCTCCAGGTACTCGAGCTCCTCCGCCGCCTCCAGGCTCTTGTCCCGCAGCTGCACGAGGTCGACACCGCCGGCCAGGACCGCGTCGAGGAACTCCGGGAGGTCGCCCTGGCGCCTGCGGGCGTCCGTGCACAGGTAGAGGCGGGCGTCGGCGAGCTGGGCGCGGGCGGCGGCACCGGTCTCGGGCATGGCTGGGTCCCCCGTGGTCGGTGGTGTACGGACCACGGCGGCCGGGCGGGCCGGCGGGCCGTGGTCCGTACACCGGAAGGTGGTCGGATCAGACGGCGAGCGCCTGGGCGCGGCGCTTCACCTCCGTGCCGCGATTCTCGCTCAGAGCCTGCGCGGGGGTGCCGGGCAGGGTCGAGTCGGGGGTGAAGAGCCACTCGAGCATCTCTTCGTCGGTGAAGCCGTCGTCCCGCAGGAGCGTCAAGGTGCCGGACAGGCCCTTGACGACCTTCTGCTCGGCCCCGTCGATGAAGGCGGCGGGGACGTGCAGCGCGCGGTTCTCACCACGGCGTACGGCGATGAGCTGGCCGTCCTTGACCAGCTGCCGGACGCGGGTCACCTCGACGCCGAGCAGTTCGGCGATGTCGGGGAGGGTGAGCCAGGCGGGGACGAGAGCATCGATCTTTGCGTCAATCTCGGTCACGGGACAAGCCTGCCATCTGGGACCGACAGTCGGAAGCCGGGCCCGTCCGACCTGGGGAGGAGCGAGCGCGCGCGGACCGCGGGACGGCCTACGCCGCCGCCGTCTTCAGCGGCTTCGACGGGTCCGTCAGCGCGTCCGCGTCCATCGGCGTACCGGCCTCGATCAGCTTGCGTCCCTGGGCCAGGTCCCGGGGCCGGCCCACGGCGAGCAGGGCGACCAGGCGGCCCTCGCGGAGCCAGCAGACCGTCCAGGCGGCGCCCGAGGGGTCGCCGCGCCACAGGGTCCTGTCGGCGCCGGCGTGGTGGCCGATGTACTGGACGAAGCGGCCGAACTGCTCGGACCAGAAGTAGGGCACCGGGTCGTACGCCGCGGGGGCCTCGCCGATGATGTTCGCCGCCACGGTGCGCGGCCCCTGGAGCGCGTTGTCCCAGTGGTGGACCAGCAGGCGCCCCTCGTAGCGGCCCGACGGGAAGGAGGCGCAGTCGCCGACCGCGTAGACGTCGGGCGCGGAGGTGCGCAGGTGGGCGTCGGCCACGATCTCGCCCTGGGCGCCGAGTTCGATACCGGAGCCGGTGAGCCAGCCGGTCGCGGGGCGGGCCCCGATGCCGACGACGACCGCGCCCGCGGGCACCCGCGAACCGTCGTCGAGGACGACCGCGCCGGGCTCGACGCGCTCCACGCGCGCGTGGGTGCGCAGCGCGGCCCCGCTGTCGGCGTACCAGGCGGCCATGGGGGCGGCCACCTCGGGAGGCAGCGCACCGGCGAGCGGCCGGTCGGCGGCCTCGACGACGGTCACCGCGCATCCGGCCTCGCGGGCCGCGGTCGCGAACTCGGCGCCGATCCAGCCCGCTCCGACGACCACGATGTCGTGCTGCTCGGCGAGCACCGGGCGCAGCCGCTCGGCGTCGTCCAGGGTGCGCAGCAGATGGACTCCGGGGATGCCTTCGGTGCCCGGCAGCCGAATCGGTTCCGCCCCGGTCGCGATCACCAGGACGTCGTACGGCACGGGCCCGTCGGCGGTGTCCAGTTCGTGCTCCGCGGGGCGTACGCCGAGCACCTCGCAGCCGAGCCGCAGCCCGATGCCGAGCGCCTCGAAGTCGACGTCGAAGGCGGAGCCCTCGGCCTTGCCGAGCAGCACGGCCTTGGACAGCGGCGGACGGTCGTAGGGCTGGTGCGGCTCCCCGCCGATCAGGGTCACCGTGCCGGTGAAGCCCTGTTCCCGCAGGGCGACCGCGGTCTGCACCCCGGCCATGCCCGCGCCCACGACGACGACCCGCCGTGCCGTGTCCCCGGACTGCGTCTGCTCGCTCACGTGATCACCATAGACACCTGACACGGCGTCAGTCACCGGGCGTGGGCGATCTCCTCCACCACGCTCGTCCCGCTGCCCTCCTGCGACTCCCACTGCCAGTTCTCCTCAAGCCGTACCCGTCCGTCGGCCAGCTCGACGACCTGGGACACGCAGTGCCCGGAGGAGGTCGTTCCGTCGTGCTTCAGCTGCACGTACCGGAAGTCGAGGCGGTCACCCTCACGACTACCCACGAGATGACCTCGTACGACATCGCCGCCCGCGTACTCGGCCCAGATCCGCCCGTCCCGCTCGTGGTAGGTGAACCGGGTGCGGGTGCCGACCTGTCCCGGGGCCTGGTCGGCGACCGGGGCGAGGACGAGGCCGTCGAGCGAGCGGGCCATGCGGGGAGCTCCTCTACTGGGGTCCGGGGCGACGGGCTAGGGTGGCCAACGTAAAGCACACGCGGGAGCCCGGACGCACCGGGCTGAGAGGGAGGCTGGACGGCCTCCGACCGTACGAACCTGATCCGGGTCATGCCGGCGAAGGGAGGGGCTGGACGCCCATGTCGCGTACCTCACAGTCCACGGACACCGCACGCGGGTCCTCGGGTCCGCCGGACGTCCTCGTGGTGGGCGGGGGCATCATCGGTCTGGTGACCGCCTGGCGGGCCGCGCAGCGCGGGCTCACCACCGCGGTCGTGGACCCCGAGCCGGGCGGCGGCGCCGCGCAGGTGGCCGCCGGCATGCTGGCCGCCGTCACCGAACTCCACTACGGCGAGCAGACGTTGCTCGGCCTCAACCTGGCCTCCGCCGAGCGCTACCCCGACTTCGTGGCGGAGCTGACCGAGGTCACCGGCCTCGGCCTCGGCTACCGCCGCTGCGGCACACTCGCCGTCGCGCTCGACGCCGACGACCGCGCCCACCTGCGCGAACTGCACGCGCTGCAGCGCCGGTCGGGCCTGGAGTCGGAGTGGCTCAGCGGACGTGACTGCCGCCGGCTGGAGCCGATGCTCGCACCGGGCGTGCGCGGCGGGCTGCGGGTGGACGGCGACCACCAGGTCGATCCGCGCCGGCTCGCCGCCGCGCTCGTCGTGGCCTGCGAGCGCGCCGGGGTGGTCCTGCACCGGACCTGGGCCGAGCGGCTGAGCGTCGTCCGGGGCCGGGCCACCGGGGTGGTCACCGCGGACGGCGGCGCGCTGCCGGCCGGCCGGGTCGTCCTCGCCGGGGGCAGCCTGAGCGGACGGCTGGCGGGCGTCCCCGACGACCTGCTGCCGCCGGTGCGCCCGGTGAAGGGGCAGGTGCTGCGGCTGACCGTGCCGCGGCCGTACGCGCCGTTCCTCAGCCGGACCGTGCGCGCCGTCGTGCGGGGCAGCCACGTCTACCTGGTGCCGCGCGAGAACGGCGAGCTGGTCGTCGGCGCCACCAGCGAGGAGCTGGGCTGGGACACCACGGTCACCGCGGGCGGTGTGTACGAGCTGCTGCGCGACGCCCACGAACTGGTCCCCGGGATCACGGAACTGCCGCTGACCGAGACCCGCGCCGGGCTGCGCCCCTGCTCGCCGGACAACGCCCCGCTGCTCGGGCCCACCGGACTGGACGGCCTGCTGCTGGCCACCGGCCACCACCGCAACGGCGTGCTGCTCACCCCGGTCACCGGCGACGCCATGGCGCACGTCCTGACCACCGGTGAACTCCCGGACGTGGCACGCCCGTTCACCCCCCGACGCTTCAGCACCGCCCGCACGGAGCAGCCCGCATGAACATCTTCGTCAACGGGGAGCGCCGGCACGTCGCCCCGGGCACCGCGCTCGACGCCCTCGTCGCGACCCTCACCGCGGCCCCGTCCGGTGTCGCCGCCGCCCTGAACGAGACCGTCGTCCCGCGCCGTCAGTGGGCCGGCACGGCCCTCGCCGACGGGGACCGCGTCGAAGTACTCACCGCCGTCCAAGGAGGCTGACCCATGGCCGACGACCCCTTCGTCCTCGGCGGCACGTCCTACGCGTCCCGCCTGATCATGGGTACCGGCGGCGCCCCCAGCCTGGACCTGCTGGAGCGCTCCCTGGTGGCCTCGGGCACGGAGCTGACCACGGTCGCGATGCGCCGGGTCGATCCGCGGGCGCACGGTTCGGTGCTGTCCGTCCTGGACCGGCTCGGCATCCGGGTCCTGCCGAACACGGCGGGCTGCTTCACGGCGGGCGAGGCGGTCCTCACCGCCCGGCTCGCTCGGGAGGCCCTCGGCACCGACCTGGTCAAACTGGAGGTCATCGCGGACGAGCGCACGTTGCTGCCGGACCCGATCGAGCTGCTGGACGCCGCCGAGACGCTGGTCGACGACGGGTTCACGGTGCTGCCGTACACGAACGACGACCCGGTGCTGGCGCGGAAGCTGGAGGACGTCGGCTGCGCCGCGATCATGCCGCTGGGCTCGCCCATCGGCTCCGGCCTCGGTATCCGCAACCCGCACAACTTCCAGCTGATCGTGGAGCACGCGCGTGTGCCGGTCATCCTGGACGCGGGCGCCGGGACCGCGTCGGACGCCGCGCTCGCCATGGAGCTGGGGTGCGCGGGTGTGATGCTCGCCTCGGCCGTGACCCGGGCTCAGGAGCCGGTGCTGATGGCCGACGCCATGCGGCACGCGGTCGAGGCGGGGCGGCTGGCGTACCGGGCGGGCCGCATCCCGCGCCGGCACTTCGCGGAGGCGTCCTCCCCGGTGGAGGGGCGTGCGCGGCTGGACCCGGAGCGCCCCGCCTTCTAGGGCGCTGCGCGAGCGTTCCGGCGTTCGTCCCGGGGCGGGCCGCCCGGACCGGCCCGCCTCGGACAGGCCACACGACAGTCACAGGTCTGCTGCATTCCGCCCCCGGAAAGAGCGGACCGGGTGGGCGTGACGGTGGCGGCTCGTAGACTCACCTGCGTGGATACGACCCTTCAGGACCCGCTTGTCGGGCAGGTGCTCGACGGCCGCTACCGCGTCGACGCGCGGATCGCGGTCGGCGGGATGGCCACGGTCTACCGGGCCCTGGACACCCGCCTCGACCGCGTGCTCGCGCTCAAGGTGATGCACCCGGCGCTGGCCGCCGACGCCTCCTTCGTCGAGCGGTTCATCCGGGAGGCCAAGTCCGTCGCCCGGCTCGCCCACCCGAACGTGGTGCAGGTCTTCGACCAGGGGACGGACGGGTCGTACGTCTACCTGGCCATGGAGTACGTCGCCGGGTGCACCCTGCGCGACGTGCTGCGCGAGCGCGGGGCGCTCCAGCCGCGGGCCGCGCTCGACATCCTGGAGCCGGTCCTCGCCGCGCTCGGCGCCGCCCACCGGGCCGGTTTCGTGCACCGCGACATGAAGCCGGAGAACGTCCTGATAGGGGACGACGGCCGGGTCAAGGTGGCGGACTTCGGTCTCGTGCGCGCCGTGGACACGGTGACGAACACCACGGGGTCCGTCCTCGGCACCGTCTCCTACCTCGCCCCCGAGCAGGTGGAGCACGGCACGGCGGACCCCCGCGTCGACGTGTACGCCTGCGGTGTCGTCCTGTACGAGATGCTCACCGGCGACAAGCCGCACTCCGGCGACTCCCCCGCGCAGGTGCTCTACCAGCACCTGAACGCGGACGTGCCGCCGCCGTCGGCCGCCGTGCCGGGGCTGCCCCTCGCCCTCGACGACCTGGTCGCCTCGTCGACCGCGCGCAACCCCGAGGTGCGTCCGTACGACGCGGTGGCGCTGCTCGCCGAGGTGCTGGAGGCGCGCGGCGGACTGACCGCCGAGCAGCTGGACGCCGTACCGCCGAAGGCCGTGGCGGTGAACCACGACAACGCCGAGGACCGGACGAGCGTGATCCCGCGCTCGCTGTCCGGGCAGCGGCCGCTGCCGGTGAACGAGGACGAGGCGGTGCTGAACCGCACCAGCCGCCTCGCGAGCCCGCCGGTCCCGCCGCGGCGGCCCACCGGCGCGGGTGTCCGGCCCGGGCGCGGGATGGTGGCGATCGTTGCTGCCGTGCTGCTGGTGCTCGGCGTCGGCGCGGGCGTCTGGTACATCAACTCCGGGCAGTTCACCAAGGTCCCGGCGGTGCTGGAGAAGACCGAGGACCAGGCGAGGGACCGGCTGGAGGCGGCCGGACTCGACGTCAAGGAGGTCCGGCGGGACTTCAGCGACACGGTGAAGCGGGGCACGGTCAGCAAGGTCGACCCGGGTGTCGGTGAGCGGATCCGGGAGAACGACTCGGTGACGCTGACCATCTCCAAGGGCCCCGAGGTCGTGAAGGTGCCCGACCTGGAGGGCGAGACGCTGGAGAGCGCCAGGGACCGGCTGAAGTCGGCGGGCCTGGCGGCCGGGATGGTCACCCGCGACTTCAGCGAGGACGTCGACCGCGGTTCCGTGATCGGTACGGAGCCCGGGGCCGGGACCGAGCGGCACGCCGGGTCGGCCATCGCGATCACGGTGAGCAGGGGCCGCGCGATCGACGTGCCCGACGTCACGGGTTCCTCGGTCGAGGACGCCACCGAGGAGCTGGAGGACGCGGGCCTGAAGGTCGAGGTCGCCGCGGAGCGGGTGACGTCGTCGGAGTTCGACAAGGGCGAGGTCGCCGAGCAGAAGCCGCGCGGCGACGAGAAGCAGCTCGCCGAGGGCGACACCGTGACGCTGACCCTCTCCAAGGGCCCGGAGATGATCGAGGTCCCGGACGTCGTCGGGGACAGCGTGGACGACGCGACCCGGGAGCTGGAGGACGCCGGGTTCGAGGTCGACCAGGACCGCGGGCTGCTCGGCCTCTTCGGGGACACCGTCGAGAGCCAGTCGGTGGACGGCGGGGACAAGGCCCCCAAGGGGTCGACGATCACCATCGAGATCCGCTGAGCGGTGCCGGCCGTTTCCCGGGGACGGCCGGTACGACCGTGACGTCCGGCGCCGGAGCACCCGCGAGCACATGACACCCTGATGGGTGTGACAAGCAAGCAGCTCCGCAATCCCGTCGGCAGCCACGTCCCGGTGGCCGGCGGCCTCGACACCGTCGGCCTGGCCTACGCGCGTGAGATGGGCGCCGAGGCCGTGCAGGTCTTCGTCGCCAACCCGCGCGGCTGGGCGACGCCGGCCGGCAACCCGAAGCAGGACGAGGCGTTCCGCACGGCGTGCGCCGCCGAGTCGATACCGGCGTACGTCCACGCCCCCTACCTGATCAACTTCGGGTCGCACACGGAGGCGACCGTCGAGAAGTCGGTGGCCTCGCTGCGGCACTCGCTGCGCCGGGCCCGGCAGATCGGCGCGCTCGGCGTGGTCGTGCACACCGGGAGCGCCACCGGCGGCCGGGAGCGGGCGACGGCTCTCGCGCAGGTACGGGAGCGGATGCTGCCGCTGCTGGACGAGCTGACCCACGACGACGACCCGTACCTGCTGCTGGAGTCGACGGCGGGCCAGGGCTCCTCCCTGTGCTCCCGGACCTGGGACTTCGCGCCCTACTTCGAGGCGCTCGACGCCCACCCGAGGCTCGGCGTCTGCCTGGACACCTGCCACGTCTTCGCCGCGGGCCACGACCTGACCGGCCCGGACGGCATGCGCCAGACCCTGGACCTGCTGGTCTCCACCGTCGGCGCGGGCCGTCTGCGGCTCGTCCACGCCAACGACTCCATGGACGTGGTCGGCGCCCACAAGGACCGCCACGCCAACATCGGCGCGGGCCACATCGGCGAGGACCCGTTCCGCGAGCTGATGACGCACCCCGCCACCGAGGGCGTACCGCTGGTCATCGAGACGCCCGGCGGCAAGGAGGGACACGCGGCGGACGTGGAGCGGCTCAAGAAGCTGCGCGACGGCTGACCCCGTTGAGGAATACCCCAGGGGGGTATACGGTTCCTGTCAGGTGCAGGAACCGCTACCTGACGTTGGGGGCATCTCATGGAGCACGACACACACACCGGGCACGCGCACCGGGCCGAGGTCACCTGGGCCATGGCCGCCCAGGCCACGCTGCACTGCCTGACCGGCTGCGCCATCGGCGAGGTGCTCGGCATGGTGATCGGCACCGCGCTCGGCTGGGGCAACGTGCCGACGATGGTCCTGGCGATCGCCCTGGCCTTCTTCTTCGGCTACTCGCTCACGCTGCGCGGCGTGCTCAAGGCGGACGTCGGCTTCCGGACGGCGTTCCGGATCGCCCTCGCCGCGGACACGCTGTCCATCGCGGTGATGGAGCTGATCGACAACTCGGTGATCGCCCTGTGGCCGAACGCCATGGACGCCCACCTCGACGACCTGCTGTTCTGGGGCGCCCTGGCGATCTCGCTGGTCGTCGCCTTCGTGGTGACGACGCCGGTGAACCGGTGGATGATCGGCCGCGGCAAGGGCCACGCGGTGGTGCACGCGTACCACCACTGAGGCAGCGGGAACGGCACCGAGAGAGTCAGAGCTCGGGGCCGTCCCCGGGCTCCTCCTGGTACGAGTAGCGCTGCTCGCGCCAGGGGTCGCCCACGTTGTGATAGCCGCGCTCCTCCCAGAAGCCGCGGCGGTCGGCCGTCATGTACTCGACGCCCCGGACCCACTTGGGCCCCTTCCAGGCGTACAGGTGCGGCACGACCAGGCGCAGCGGGAAGCCGTGCTCGGCGGTGAGCAGCTCGCCGTCCTTGTGGGTGGCGAAGATGGTGCGCTCGGAGGCGAAGTCGTCGAGGCGCAGGTTCGAGCTGAAGCCGTACTCCGCCCAGACCATCACGTGGGTCACGGAGGGCGCCGGCGGGGCCAGCTCCAGGATCGTGCGGGCCGGGATGCCGCCCCATTCGGCCCCGATCATGCTGAACTTCGTGACACAGTGCAGATCGGCGACCACGGTGGCGTACGGCAGGGCCGTGAACTCCTCGTGGGTCCAGCAGCGCTTCTCCTGGTCGGCGGTGGCGCCGAAGACCCTGAACTCCCAGCGCTCGGGGCGGAACTTGGGCACCGGGCCGTAGTGCGTGACCGGCCAGCCGCGCTGAAGTCGCTGTCCCGGCGGAAGGTCCGGCTGTGCCGCTTCTCCAGATTCACGCTCCACCGGCTGACCCATGACTCCATCCTGACAGACCTGGGACGGTGCACATGACCAGGCCTGTCCCGATTCGGGCAACTCCTACTAAGCGTGCACTTACTGGACTGCCCGGGGTGCCGATGCGAGGATGCGGCGCAACCTGCCCACTCCCCCGCCTGGAAGGAGCCTCTGCGATGCAGGGCGACCCCGAGGTCCTCGAATTCCTCAACGAGCAGCTGACCGCCGAGCTCACCGCGATCAACCAGTACTTCCTGCACGCGAAGATGCAGGAGAACTTCGGCTGGACGAAGCTCGCGAAGTACACGCGGCACGAGTCGTTCGACGAGATGAAGCACGCCGAGCTGCTCACCGACCGGATTCTCTTCCTGGACGGCCTGCCGAACTACCAGCGGCTCTTCCATGTCCGGGTGGGGCAGACGGTGACCGAGATGTTCCAGGCGGACCGGCAGGTGGAGGTGGAGGCGATCGACCGCCTCCGGCGCGGGATCGACGTGATGCGCGCGAAGGGCGACGTCACCTCGGCGAACATCTTCGAGTCGATCCTCGCGGACGAGGAACACCACATCGACTACCTGGACACCCAGCTGGAGCTGGTCGAGAAGCTCGGTGAGGCGCTCTACATCGCGCAGCTGATCGAGCAGCCGGAGAGCTGAGCCGCGGTGGCGGGCTAGGCGGCCTCGTCCAGGGCGGCGGGCGCCGCGGTCCCGGCGAGCACCGGACCCGCGCGGTCCAGCAGCTCGGGACGCGGGGCGGCCCCCCGGCCGAGCAGGGCCTGGATGCGGCGGACGCAGGAGCCGCAGTCCGTGCCGGCCTTGCAGGCCGAGGCGATCTGGCGGGGGGTGCAGGCACCGGCCTCCGCGTGCTGCTTCACCTGCGCCTCGGTGACACCGAAGCAGTTGCAGACGAACACGCGGCTCACCTCCCGAAGGGATCCTGGGTCATGCCGTCCCGATTGTTCGGTGAGGCAAACCTAACCTTACCCATAGCTCGGGAACCGCAAAAGTGGGGTGGGGCGCGGATCGTATGTGATCCGCGCCCCACTTCACGTCGCGACGAGCACCGGACCGGCCGGTGGGCCGCTACTGGTCCCGGTACATCTCGGAGACCAGGAACGCCAGGTCCAGGGACTGGCTGCGGTTCAGGCGGGGGTCGCAGGCCGTCTCGTAGCGCTGGTGCAGGTCGTCGACGAAGATCTCGTCGCCGCCGCCCACGCACTCGGTGACGTCGTCACCGGTGAGCTCGACGTGGATGCCGCCCGGGTGGGTGCCGAGCGCCTTGTGGACCTCGAAGAAGCCCTTGACCTCGTCGAGCACGTCGTCGAAGCGCCGGGTCTTGTGGCCGGAGGCCGCCTCGTAGGTGTTGCCGTGCATCGGGTCGGTGATCCAGGCGACGGTCGCGCCGGAGGCGGTGACCTTCTCGACCAGCTCGGGCAGCTTGTCGCGGACCTTGTCCGCGCCCATCCGCACGATGAAGGTGAGGCGGCCGGGCTCGCGGTCCGGGTCGAGACGCTCGATGTACTGCAGCGCCTCCTCGGCCGTCGTCGTCGGGCCGAGCTTGATGCCGATCGGGTTGCGGATCTTCGAGGCGAACTCGATGTGCGCGCCGTCCAGCTGGCGGGTGCGCTCACCGATCCACACCATGTGGGCCGAGACGTCGTACAGCCGCCCGGTGCGCGAGTCCACCCGGGTGAGCGCCGACTCGTAGTCGAGCAGCAGAGCCTCGTGGGAGGCGTAGAACTCGACGGTCTTGAACTCCTCCGGGTCGGCCCCGCAGGCGTGCATGAAGTTCAGCGCCTGGTCGATCTCCCGGGCCAGCTGCTCGTAGCGCTGGCCGGAGGGGGACGACTTCACGAAGTCCTGGTTCCAGGCGTGCACCTGGCGCAGGTCCGCGTAACCGCCGGTGGTGAAGGCACGCACCAGGTTGAGCGTCGAGGCGGAGGCGTTGTACATCCGCTTCAGCCGCTCGGGGTCCGGGATGCGGGCCGCTTCGGTGAAGTCGAAGCCGTTGACGGAGTCGCCCCGGTAGGTGGGCAGCGTCACGCCGTCGCGGGTCTCGGTCGGCTTGGAGCGCGGCTTGGAGTACTGGCCGGCGATCCGGCCGACCTTCACGACCGGCACCGAGGCGGCGTACGTGAGCACGGCGCCCATCTGGAGCAGGGTCTTGAGCTTGTTGCGGATCTGGTCGGCGGACACCGCGTCGAAGGCCTCGGCGCAGTCGCCGCCCTGGAGGAGGAACGCCTCTCCCTTGGCGACGGACGCCAACCGGGCGCGCAGCTGGTCGCACTCGCCCGCGAAGACGAGCGGCGGATACGACTCGAGGTCCGCGATCACATCGCGCAGAGCCTCGGCATCGGGGTACTCGGGCTGCTGCGCCGCGGGAAGGTCTCGCCAGGTGTTGCCAGCGCTCGCGCTGGACTTAGCGTTCACGGTCACCTCCCCCACATTACGGGGTCGTGTCCGGCGTCCATCCACCTGCTCATCAAGTGAGACGGCGGCCGCTCGTACGGCACGGGACCGGGGGCGGCCGGCGAGGACGGGGCGGGCCCGGCGCGGTGGGGCCCGCCGGGCCGGGCGCGCGGTCAGGGGCCGACGTCGAGCTGGTTGCGGTCGATGCCGATCTTCACCCCGCCGTGGGTCTCGGTGCGGTCGCCCGCGTACTGGTGGATGCGCTGGTGGTCCGCCCACATGGTGTCCGGGATCGCCGGGTCGGACGTGGTGGCCGAGTCGTTCCAGCGGGCGAAGTGGATCACGTCGGGGAGCGTGCCGCCGTCCGCGTTCGCGACGAGGTCGGGGACCAGGGAGGTCGCGCTGCCGTACGCCCCCGAGCGGTAGCCGAGTTCGTGCAGCCGCTCGGTGTACGCCTCCAGGTACGCGAGCACGCGCCGGGTCACCGCCGCGCCGCGGACGTAGTGCTCCAGGTCGTTGTAGATCACGGTGCCCTTGCCGAAGCCGAGCGCCCCCGCCTGCCGGGCGGCGTCGTCGGCGGCGGCGGTGCCCTGCGGCTCCGGGTCGGTGATCGCCGTACAGCCGCTCCCGCAGCTGCCTCCGTCGGACGAGGGCTGCCGGCCGACGTAGAGCGGGAAGAAGCGCCAGCCGTTGGCGTACTGGGTCTGCACCCAGCGGGCGGTGAGGTTGCGCTGGGCGCAGGCGCGGTTGATGCCGCCGATGTAGATGCCGACCGCGCCGTAGCCGGAGGTGCCCTTCCAGGCGTCCATGGCCGCCTGGCCGGGGGCGGTGCAGGCGTCGAAGCCCTTGCCCCGGAAGGCCGTCGCGTCGGCGGGCAGGGCCGCGGGAGCGCCGGCGAGGGTCTCGGCCCGCGCGGAGGCGACGGGCAGCCCGGCGGTGCGCAGGATCTCCCGGATCCGCGAGCGGTCCTGCCCGTACGCGGCGGTGACGGCGATCCGGTCGGCGGTGGCCCGGTAGGTGCCGGCCGTGCGGTTCTCGGTGACCTCGGCGGCGGCGGACCCGGCGGGCTGCACCAGGAGCGCCTCGGTGCGCCCCGCCGGGTCCGCGGGGCAGTTCTGCCGCTCGCCCGGCGTCCCGAGGTACACGACGTGGCGGTCGAAGCGGACGCAGGCGTCCGGGTCCTTCTCCAGGTCCACCACCCGCCAGGACGCGGGGACGGTGAACACGTGGCCCCGGTAGGCGACCTCGACGGTCTCCTCCGGGGGCGGGGACGCGGCCGGAGCGGCGGCGAGCGGATGGGCGGCGAGCGCGGTGGCGGCGGCGAGCACCGTGAGGACACGGGCGCCGCGGCGGCGGACTCGGGGGGAACGGGCTGGCTGGATGGCTCTCTCCTCGGTCGGGCTTCCTGGCCATGAATGGCCGCGCGGGGCGCCCGGCGAACCCCTCGCCGCCGCGGTTCACGCTGTTGCCGGTCCCGGCCGTCGGGTAGGGTGCGGCGCATGTTCGCGCACTCGACCAGGAACTGGTGGTGGACCGCTCATCCGGCGGCCCACTGACTGCGCGTACGCACACACGTCGCGAAGGCCGCCCGAGGGGCGGCCTTCGGTGTTTCCCGGCCCGGCCGTTCCTCCCGGCGGATCTCCGCCCTCCGAGAAGGAACAGGACCGATGAACCTGCCCGACCTGCTCGACGATCCCCGTCCGTTCGCCCTGCTGCGCCGCCGCACCCCCGGCCACGACCACGACACGGTGGAGCTGCTGCTCGGTCCGGTGCGCGAGGTCGACCGCCTGGCCGACATCCCGGTGGGCGAGCGTCCCTCCCTCGCGCTGGTGCCGTTCCGGCAGATCCGCGAGCGCGGTTTCGACGTGCGCGACGACGGCACCCCGCTGGCCGTGCTGACCGCCGAGGAGACGCGCGTGGTCCCGCTGGCCGAGGCGCTGGCGCAGCTCCCGTCGCACGACGTGCGCGTCGAGGACGGCGGCTTCGACGTCGCCGACGAGGAGTACGCCGGGATCGTCGGCCGGGTGCTGGAGGAGGAGATCGGGCGGGGCGAGGGCGCGAACTTCGTCATCCGGCGTACGTACGAGGGCCGGATCCCCGGGTTCGGCCGGGCCGACGCCCTCGCCCTCTTCCGCAGGCTGCTGGTCGGCGAGCGGGGCGCCTACTGGACGTACGTCGTGCACACCGGGGACCGGACGCTGGTCGGGGCGAGCCCCGAGGTGCACGTGCGGATGTCCGGCGGGACCGTCGTGATGAACCCGATCAGCGGGACCTACCGCTACCCGGCCGAGGGGCCGACCCCCGAGGACCTGCTGGACTTCCTCGCCGACGGCAAGGAGATCGAGGAGCTGTCGATGGTCGTCGACGAGGAGCTCAAGATGATGTGCACCGTCGGCGACCGGGGCGGCGTGGTGATCGGGCCGCGGCTCAAGGAGATGGCCCATCTGGCGCACACCGAATACGAGTTGCGGGGCCGCTCGTCGCTGGACGTGCGCGAGGTGCTGCGGGAGACCATGTTCGCGGCGACCGTCACCGGGTCGCCGGTGCAGAACGCCTGCCGGGTGATCGAGCGGCACGAGGTGGGCGGGCGGGGCTACTACGCCGGAGCGCTGGCCCTCCTCGCCCGGGACGAGGGCGGGGCGCAGACCCTCGACTCCCCCATCCTGATCAGGACCGCCGACATCGACGCGGACGGCGGGCTGCGCGTGCCGGTGGGCGCCACGCTGGTCCGCGGCTCGGACCCGGCGGGCGAGGTCGCCGAGACCCACGCGAAGGCCGCCGGGGTCCTGGCGGCGCTGGGGGTGCGTCCGGGCAGGCCGCGGGCCGAGGGCGTACGGCCGCGGCTGGCCGACGATCCGCGTGTGCGGGCCGCGCTGGACGGGCGGCGGGCCGCGCTCGCGCCGTTCTGGCTGCGGATGCAGGAGCGGGCCGACGAACCGGCCGGGCACGCGCTGGTCGTGGACGGCGAGGACACGTTCACCGCGATGCTGGCGCACGTGCTGCGGTCGTGCGGGCTCGCGGTGACGGTGCGGCGGTACGACGAGCCGGGGCTGCGGGAGGCCGTCCTCGGGCACGAGGGGCCGGTGGTCCTCGGCCCCGGTCCCGGCGACCCCTCGGACACCGCCGACCCGAAGATGCGGTTCCTGCGCTCCCTGACCGCCGAGGTGCTGCGCGGGCACCGGCACGGGGTGCTGGGCGTCTGCCTCGGCCATGAGCTGATCGCCGCCGGGCTTGGCCTCCCGATCGTCCGCAAGGACGTCCCGCACCAGGGCGCCCAGACCGGCATCGACCTGTTCGGGCGCACCGAGACCGTCGGCTTCTACAACAGCTTCGCGGCCCGCTGCGACGACCGGGACCGCGCCGGGCTGGCCGCCCGGGGCGTCGAGGTCGCCCTGAGCGCCGCCGGCGAGGTGCACGCGCTGCGCGGGCCCGGGTTCGCGGGCGTGCAGTTCCACCCGGAGTCGGTGCTGTCGCTGCGCGGTACGGAGATCGTGCGGGAGCTGCTGGCTCAGCTGCGCGCGAGCGCCGGCACGAGCACGTTCTCCGAGCGCCGGCCCGCGAGGTAGTCGAGGACGTTGCGCACGGTGGTGTCGACGATCTGGGCGACGGCGTCCTCGGTGTAGTACGCCTGGTGGGAGGTGACCAGGACGTTCGGGAAGGTGACGAGGCGGGCCAGGGTGTCGTCGTCGACGGCCTCCAGGGACCGGTCCACGAAGAACAGGCCCGCCTCGGCCTCGTACACGTCGAGTCCGACTCCCGTGAAGCGGCCCTCGCGCAGCTCGGCGACGAGGGCCCGGGTGTCGACGAGGCCGCCCCGGCTGGAGTTCACGAGGATCGCGTCGTCCTTCATGGAGCGCAGCGCGGCGGCGTCGATGAGGTGCTGGGTCTCCGGCATCAGCGGCAGGTGCAGGGTGACCAGGTCGGCCTCGGCGAGGAGCTGCTGCTTGGGCACGTACTTCATGCCGAGTTCCATGCAGGCGGGGTTCTCGGCGACGTCCCAGCCGAGCAGCCGCATGCCGAAGCCGTGGGCGATCCGGGTGAACGCCTCGCCGATCTTGCCGGTGCCGAGGACGCCCGCGGTGCGGCCGTGCATGTCGCGGCCCATCAGCCCGTCGAGCCGGAAGTCGAAGTCGCGGGTGCGGTTGGCGGCGCGTACGACCCGGCGGTTGACGGCCGTGCCGAGGGTCCAGGCGAATTCGGCGACGGAGTAGGGCGAGTAGTACGAGACGCGGGCGACCGTCAGGCCGAGGCGCCTGGCGGCGTCCAGGTCGATGTTGTTGAAGCCGGTCGAGCGCTGGGCGATCATCCGGGTGCCGCCGGCCGCCAGAATCTCCAGTACGCGGGGCCCCAGTTCGGCGTTGACGCTGCTGGAGACGACCTCGTGGCCGGCCGCGATGGGGGCGGTGTCCTCGGTGAGGAAGACGTCGAGACAGCGGACCTCGCAGTGCCCGTCGAAGGCCTTCTCGATCAGCGGCTTCTCGTCGGACTGGACGCCGAAGGCCAGGATCTCCACGGTTCCTCCCGGGCTGAGGTGGTTACCGCCGAATATAGGGCGGCAACCACCGGGGCGCCGGTCGGCCGGGTCAGCCGAAGAAGACGCCGACCTCCTCGTACAGCTTGGGGTCGACGGTCTTGAGCCTGGCCGTGGCCTCCGCCATCGGGACGCGGACGATGTCCGTGCCGCGCAGGGCGACCATCTTCCCGAAGTCGCCGTCGCGGACGGCCTCGATGGCGTGCAGCCCGAAGCGGGTGGCGAGCCAGCGGTCGAAGGCGCTCGGGGTGCCGCCGCGCTGGACGTGCCCGAGGACCGTGGTCCTGGCCTCCTTGCCGGTGCGCCGCTCGATCTCCTTGGCCAGCCACTCGCCGACGCCGGAGAGCCGGACGTGCCCGAAGGAGTCGAGGGTGCCGTCCTTGAGGACCATGTCGCCGTCCTTGGGCATCGCGCCCTCCGCGACGACCACGATCGGGGCGTACGACGCCTTGAACCGCGAGGTCACCCAGGCGCAGACCTGCTCGACGTCGAAGCGCTGCTCGGGGATCAGGATCACGTTCGCGCCGCCCGCGAGGCCCGAGTGGAGGGCGATCCAGCCCGCGTGCCGCCCCATCACCTCGCAGACGAGGACGCGCATGTGGGACTCGGCGGTGGTGTGCAGCCGGTCGATGGCCTCGGTGGCGATGCCGACGGCGGTGTCGAAGCCGAAGGTGTAGTCGGTGGCCGAGAGGTCGTTGTCTATGGTCTTCGGGACGCCGACGACACCGATGCCGAACTCGTCGTTGAGCCGCGCGGCGACTCCCAGGGTGTCCTCGCCGCCGATCGCGATGAGCGCGTCGACCTCCTGCTTGCCGAGGTTCTCCTTGATCCGGCGGACGGCGTCCTGCTGCTTGAGGGGGTTGGTGCGCGAGGAGCCGAGGATGGTGCCGCCGCGGGGCAGGATCCCGCGCACGGCCGGGATGTCGAGCCGCACGGTGTCGTTCTCCAGGGGGCCTCGCCAGCCGTCCCGGAAGCCGACGAAGTCGTAGCCGTACTCCTGCACGCCCTTGCGGACGATGCCCCGGATGACGGCGTTGAGTCCGGGGCAGTCGCCGCCTCCGGTCAGTACTCCGACTCGCATGGAAGAAGTCCCTTCGCCGGGTTGCCTGAGGGGACTCACGCTAATAGTGATCCAGGTCACTTCGGCATGGGGCGGAAGGTCAATTCCAGTGCAATGTGCGGGAGTTGATCACGCGCCTTCACTCGTCGGTGGCGAACGGGCGGTTTACCCGCTGGGTGTCAGGCGTCGTCGAGGCCGCGCTCTATGGCGTAGCGCACCAGTTCCACGCGGTTGTGCAGCTGGAGCTTGCCGAGGGTGTTCTGCACGTGGTTCTGCACGGTGCGGTGCGAGATGACCAGGCGTTCGGCGATCTGCTTGTAGCTCAGGCCCTTGGCGACCAGCCGCAGGACCTCGGTCTCCCGGTCGGTGAGCTGGGGGGCCTTGGGCTCGTCGGCGCCCGCGGCGGGAGCGGGCTCGGAGGCGAGCCTGCGGTACTCGCCGAGGACCAGGCCCGCGAGTCCGGGAGTGAACACGGGGTCGCCGACCGCCGTCCGGCGCACCGCGTCGATCAGCTCCTCCGTGGACGCCGACTTCAGCAGGTAGCCCGTGGCACCCGACTTGACCGCCTCCAGCACGTCGGCGTGCTCGCCGCTCGCCGACAGGACCAGGACGCGCAGGGCGGGGTCGGCGCCGACGAGTTCCTTGCAGACCTGGACGCCGGGCTTGGCGGGCAGGTTCAGGTCCAGGACGAGGACCTCGGGCGAGACGGCCCGGGCACGGCGTACGGCCTGCTCGCCGTCGCCCGCCGTGGCCACCACCTCGAAACCGGCCTCGGCGAGGTCGCGGGCGACGGCGTCGCGCCACATCGGGTGGTCGTCGACGACCATCACCTTGATCGGGTCCCGGTCCGCCTGCCGCGCCGCCCCGGTCGTCCCCGTCGTCTCCGTCATCACTGCCCCGTCGTCCTCGTCGTCGCGAAAGTCGTCGTACTGCTTCTACTGCTCGTCGTGCTTGTCGTGCTCGTCGCCGCTCGGCGTGCTCGTCGTGCTCTTGGTTCTCGTCGTGCTCGTCGTTGCGTCCGGCCCGCTTCAGTACTCGTGCGCTACCAGTACCGGTACTGGTAGCGGCGCCGGCGCCCCCCTGCGTCAGCGCACCCCCGCGGCCCCCCGCGCGGCCTTCGGCACCTTCAGCTCGACCTCCGTGCCCTGCCCCGGGACCGAGATCAGTTCGGCGGTGCCGCCGATGTCCCGCAGCCGGCCCCGGATCGAGAGGGCGACGCCGAGCCGTCCCTCGCCCTCGGCCTGGGCGAGCCGCCCCTCCGGGATGCCGGGCCCCTCGTCGCGCACGGTCACGATCACCGCGTCCGGCTCGTCCTCGACCAGGATCCAGGCACGGGCGCTCTCCCCGACGTGCTCGCGGACGTTGTCCAGGGCCGCGCCGACCGCACCGGCCAGCTCCCGGGCCGCCGCCGGAGGCAGCGGCACCGGCGCGCCGGGCTCGGACAGGGTCACGCGGGCGCGTGCGTAGCGGGCGAGCAGCGGGCGCAGGTCGACGGGCTCGCCCGTCTCCTCGTCCGGTTCGTCCACCGCGCGGACGACGGCACCGAGCGCCGCGTCCTCGGAGACCCGGGAGACCGGCACCAGTCCCCCGGAGACCAGTGAGCGCAGGGCCACCTCCTGCTCGCCCGCCATCCGCCCCAGCTCGGCCGCCTCGCCGCCGAGCACCGCGCCCCGCCGCTGCACCATGGCGAGGACCTGGAGCACACCGTCGTGGATGTCGCGGGCCAGGCGCTCCCGTTCGCGGGTCGCCGCCTCGATCTCCAGGGCGCGGGCGAGGGTGCGCTCGGAGGCGCGGGCGACCTCGACGACGTAGCCGATGGCGATGGAGGCGACCCAGACGAGGATCACGTTGTGGACGGTGTCCCGGGTCGGGGCGCCGCGCTCGGCGATGTTGACGGCCGCGACGAGCGTGGAGGCGAAGGCCGCCCAGCGCCAGCCGCCCTTGATGGCGAAGGCCAGCACGGATCCCGCGGTCCAGATCGACGGCAGGGTCGGACCGCCCGCCTCTATCCGGGACACGTCGTCGGCGACCCGGGTGAGCAGGACGCCGGCCAGCGCGACGGTGAGGTCGGCGGCGAGGAACGGTCTGGTGCAGGCCGCGGCGCCGGAGACCCGGGGCAGGGTCGCGAGGGTCCACCCGGCCAGCACCACGTAATAGCCGACGGCGACCCAGGGCCGGGGGAACTTGTCGTACGCGGTGACGAAGAGCCCGATCGCGTAGAACAGCGTCAGCACGCGGTACGCGGTGAGCGCACGCCACAGCGGCTGCTCGACCGACATCCTCATGACTCTCTCGCGCTTGGCCATGTCCCCCACCCCCCATGACGGACGCGGTTACGAGCCGGACCGTTCCCCGTCCGCCCGTTCCTTTTCGTCCTGCTCCTGCTGTGCCCGGTCCCTGGCGGCGGCCTGGGCCCTGTCCTTCTCCGCCTGTGCGAGTGCGGCCCTGGCGGCCTTCTCGGCTTCCTTCTCCGCCTTGGCCGCCTCCGCGATCTGCCGCTTGGCGGCCGTCGCGTAGATGTCGACGTACTCCTGGCCGGAGAGCTTCATGATCTCGTACATGACCTCGTCGGTCACCGCGCGGAGCACGAAGCGGTCGTGCTCCATGCCGTTGTAGCGGCTGAAGTCCAGCGGCCTGCCGATGCGGATGCCGGGCCGCATCAGCTTCGGCATCACCTGCCCGGGCGGCTGGATCTTCTCCGTGTCGATCATCGCGACCGGGATCACGGGGGCGCCGGTGGCCAGCGCCACGCGCGCGAGGCCGCCGGGCTTGCCCCGGTAGAGACGTCCGTCGGGCGAGCGGGTGCCCTCGGGATAGATCCCGAACAGCTCACCGCGCTCGATGACGTCGACCCCGCTCTTGATGGCCGCCTCGCCCGCGCCGCGCCCTCCGGAGCGGTCCACGGGAAGCTGGCCCACGCCCTTGAAGAAGGCCGCGGTCATCCGCCCCTTGATGCCGGGAGTGGTGAAGTACTCGGCCTTCGCGATGAACGTCACCTTGCGGTCGAGGACCGCGGGGAGGAAGAAGGAGTCCGAGAACGACAGGTGATTGCTCGCCAGGATGGCGGGGCCCTCGGCGGGAATGTTCTCGAGGCCTTCCACCCAGGGCCTGAAGGCGAGCTTCAGTGGCCCTCCGATGGAAAACTTCATTGCGCCGTAGATCAACCGAGTGCCTCCTGTGTCGTCGGTCAGACCTTAACCCGGGGCACTGCCAATGGCCCCGACGACCCTGGTCGGTGTCAGTGCGGTCGCGTACGGTGAAGTACGCCCCGAACCCTCGGGACCCCCGGGCGCACGTGCCGCCCCCGTCGTCGTGCCGTCCTCCGGTCGGGCCCGTCCCCGGCCGTTCCGCCCGCACATGCCCGTTCCGCCCCCTGATGAACAAGGAGACCGAAGGTGCCGGTCCTTCCCGGAGCCGAGCCGTACCGCCACGAAGGCGGAGAGACCGGCGTCCTCCTCTGTCACGGCTTCACCGGTTCCCCGCAGTCGCTGCGCCCCTGGGCGGAGTACCTGGCCGAGCGGGGCCTGACCGTCGCGCTGCCGCTGCTGCCCGGGCACGGCACGCGCTGGGAGGACATGCAGCTCACCGGCTGGCAGGACTGGTACGCGGAGGTGGACCGCGAGCTGCGGGCCCTGCGGGAGCGGTGCACGCGGGTGTTCGTCTGCGGTCTGTCCATGGGCGGTGCCCTGACCCTGCGGCTGGCCGCCCGGCACGGGGACGACATCAGCGGCATCGTCGTCGTCAACCCGGCGAACAAGGTGCACGGACTCTCCGCGTACGCTCTTCCGGTCCTGCGCCACCTCGTGCGCACGACGAAGGGGCTCACCAGCGACATCGCCAAGGAGGGCGGCGTCGAGATCGGCTACGACAAGGTGCCGCTGCACGCCGCCCACTCGCTGCGGAACTTCTTCCGGGTGGTCGACGCCGAGCTGCCGCAGGTCACGCAGCCGATGCTGCTGCTGCACAGCCCGCAGGACCATGTCGTGCCGCCCGCCGACTCGGCCCGCATCCTCAGCCGGGTGTCGTCCACGGACGTGACCGAGATCCTGCTGGAACAGAGCTACCACGTCGCGACGTTGGACCATGACGCGGACCGGATCTTCGAGGAGAGCTACGCGTTCATCGGCCGGCTCGCGCCCGAGGTCGGCGACGAGTCCGAAGCGGGTCAGGTGAGTCAGCAGGAAGGGACGGCCACCGGTGGCTGAGTACGACGCGGACCGCGGCGAGCCAGACGAGAAGGACCCGCCGCTCGGTGACGAGCAGAGCGTCCCCTTCGACGAGGAGGCCGCGTGGGCGGCGATCGTCGCGGGGTACGGTGCCGAGCCGCCGGACCCGCCCGGCGCCAAGCCGTTCAAGTCCGTCGAGGACCTGGCCCTGCTGGACCCGGAGACGAACGACGCCAAGTCGGACGGCACCGGGGCGGACGACCCGGAGAAGGACGCCACGGGCCGGCGCTCGAAGGAGCCGCCCGCGTCGGCGAGGCCGCTGGGCAGCTCCGTCGCCTTCGCCCCGGGCGTCGGCGGCGGCCCCCGCGACTACGAGTCCCCCGACGCCTCCGAGGACGACTTCGGCGACGACGACGAGGGCCACTTCGTGCCGCCCGAGCCGCCCCCGCTGCCCGCGGCCGACACGACGGCCAAGTTCGCCTGGCTCGCGGTGACCGGCGGGCCCGTGCTGCTGCTGCTCGCCGTGCTGCTCGGCTGGGACATGACCTGGTGGCTCGCCACCCTCGGCATCGGCGGCTTCCTCGGCGGCTTCGGCACGCTGGTCATGCGGATGCGGGGCGACGACGAGGGCGAGGACGACCCCGGCCGCGGCGCGGTCGTCTGAGACCCGCGCCCCTCACGGCCTGACGGCGCGGAGGGGGCGGGGAGACCTAAGCGGCGGGGATTCTGAGGGCGGCCAGGACCGGAAGGTGGTCCGTGGCCGCCCTCAGGTCCGTCTGCGTCACCCCCGGATGGCCGAGCGGCACCCCGCAGCCCAGGATCTCGACGCCCGGGGTGGCGAAGAGCGCGTCGATGCGCTGGTGCGGGTCGGCGGGGGTCGAGGTGTGCTCGGCGCCCCAGGGGGCGGTCGCCCAGCAGTCCCGGAGTTCCTCGCCGACGCGGGTGAAGGCACGGCCGCCGGGACGTTCGTTCAGGTCGCCGCCCGCGACGGCGTACGGGGTGCCGAGTCCGGCGACGCGGTCGAGGAGCATGCCGGCCTGCCGGTACCGCTCGTCCTTCTGCAGTGAGAGATGGCAGCTCAGGACGCCCAGGCGGGCCCCGCCGAAGCGGACCACGGCGGTCGCGAAGCCGCGGCGGTGCAGGCCCGGGGTGAGCGGGAGCAGGACGTCCTCGGTCCGTTCGACCGTCGCGCGCAGACTGCACAGGACGGCGGGCCCGGACGCCGTGGCGCCGCCCGTCAGGACCACCTGCCCCGAGGCCGCCGCGAGCCGGGCCAGTTTCTTGCGCCAGCGGAAGAACCGCGGCGCCTCCTGGACGAGGACCAGGTCGGGCGCGCAGGCGCCGATAACCCGGGCGAGGGCGTCGGTGTCGTCGCGCATCGACCGGATGTTGTAGCTGAGCACCCGTACGACGGCCGAACCGTCGGCCTCGGTGCGGGAGTCGGGCAGCGGACTGGTCGCGCTCGGCGTGCTCGCAGACATGCCGATCAAGATACGACAGCCGCCCCCGGCCCACGTCCAGGACGGCCCCACCCGTTCCGGCGGTTCGGCCGGCGGCCGGGGCACGCCCTGACCGGTTGGGGGTCGCGTCGGGGGGCGGCGCCCGGCCGTCGGGCAGGCGCGGCGGCGGTGGCGTACGAACGCGGCAGCGCCCGCCGTGCCCCTCGTGGGGTGCGGCGGGCGCTGCCGTGGAGCGGGGGCCGTCACATGACGGGGTCGGGCTCCCGGGCCAGGTCGGCCGCACCGACGAGACCGGCCTTGTTGCCCAGCTGCGCGGCGATGACGTCGGCCACGGGCCGCCAGTTCCCGCCGACCAGCCAGCGCTTGTACGACTTGCGGATCGGGTCGAGCACCAGGTCGCCCTCGTCCGACAGGCCGCCGCCCACGATGAAGGCGGAGGGGTCGAAGAGGGAGGCCAGGTCGGCCAGGCCGGCGCCGGCCCAGCGGGCCAGCTCGCGGTAGGAGTCCACGGCGACCGGGCAGCCCTGCCGGGCGGCCATCGAGATGTGCTTGCCCTCGATCCCGTCCGGGGTGCCGTCCCCGAGGGCCAGCAGGACCTCGGCGCGCTCGGGGGTGGCGTTGGCGCGCTGCTTGGCGTAGCGCACGAGGGCCCGGCCGGACGCGTACTGCTCCCAGCAGCCCTGCGAACCGCAGCCGCACAGCAGCCCGTCCGGCACCATGCGGATGTGCCCGAACTCGGCGGCGACGCCGAAGTGCCCGCGGCGCAGCTTGTTGCCGATGATGATGCCGCCGCCGAGGCCGGTGCCGAGGGTGATGCAGATGACGTTGCGGTGCCCCTTGCCGGCACCGAACTTGTACTCGCCCCAGGCGGCCGCGTTCGCGTCGTTCTCCACGACGACGGGCAGACCGACCCGGGCCTCGACCTCGTCCTTCAGCGGCTCCTGCCGCCAGTCGATGTTCGGCGCGAAGTACACGGTCGAGCGCTGACGGTTGACGTAACCGGCGGCACCGATGCCCACGCCCACGATGTCGTGCCCCGCCCGGGCGCCCTCCACTGCCGCGGCGATGGCGTCCACGATCGCCTGCGGCGTGGTCGGGGTCGGCACCTTGAAGGTCGAGAGGATGTTGCCTTCCTCGTCGACCACGCCGGCCGCGATCTTCGTGCCGCCGATGTCGACGCCGATGGTGAGTCCCATGAATCCCTCAGTTTCGGTCGAGCCCCGCTACGGGCAACCGTACCCGAGGGGCTCTCAGTCCAAGTCGATGTGTTCCCCGGGACCGGTGCCCTCGTCCCGGGGCCGGGTGGTGTCCCCGGCCGTCCAGCGCCGCTCCTGGGCCTCGACGGCGGAGCGGTAGGCGGCCAGCAGCTCGGAGCCGGCGGCCGCCAGGTGGTCGAAGACGTCCGGGTTGCGCTCGATGACCGGTTCCACCGCCGCCTTGGCCTGCTGCACGACCTGGCTGACCATCTGCTGGGCCGTGCCCGAGGCGACGGCTCCGAACAGGGGCGACTGCAGTCCGGACAGCTTGTCGGCGACGGCGTCGACCAGCTTGCGCAGTTCCTCGGCGGCGGAGCCGGGCGGCTTGCCCTGCTCGGCCCGGCGGCGGGCCTTCTCCGCCGCCAGGTCCTCGGCGCACGCCTTCGCCCAGGCGTCGGCGTCGGCGTCGGCGGCTCGCACCTCGTCGTCCCGGTCCTGAGCGGCGTCGGACGTGGGGCGCTCTTCGCTCATGGCGGACTCCTGACTACGTTTCGTCCCTCCGACGTTACCCGAACGGAGGTAAGCGGTTCACCGTGTCCGCGCCCGGTTTCCCGGCCGGTGCCCGCGATCCGGTCATCCGCCCCGCGGCCACAGTCCGGGATCGGGGGCGAACCGGACGCGCAGCTCGCCCTCGCGCAGGGCGGCGCCCGCCACCGTGCAGCGGCGCAGCACGGAGGGCAGCGGCACGATCCGGCGGAACGGTCCGACGGCCACGACGAGTTCGTCGCCGCGGCGCACGAGGTCGAGTTCCTCGCGTATCGCGCCGGGCAGCGGGAGGTGCCAGACGAGCACCCCGTCGTCGGCGAGGTGGTCGGTGACGGGCCACTCGACCGGCGTCCCGGGTTCACCCGGACCGGGGACGGCGAGTGCGGTCAGGTCGTCGGCGCCGCGGGGGTCGTGCCCGAGGTGCGTGACCTCGTGCAGGGCGTACGCTCCCCGCCACTCGTCCAGGGCCTTGCCCTGCTGGGCCGACAGCGCGGCCAGCCAGTGGTCCTCGGTGTCGGCAGGCAGCACGCGGTTGGCGATCAGCGAGTCGACGCGCAGGCCGCGCAGGGCCAGGGCGGTGGCCGCGGTGCGTACGGCGTCGGCGCCGGCCGGTCCGGGCTCGGCGACCAGCCGTACGGTCGTGGCGGCGTCCGCGACGACCGCCTCCACGGCGGCGAGCTCGACGTCCCAGCGGGCCGCAGTCTCGTACAGCCACTCCGCGGGCATCGGTACGCCGGCCAGCCGGCCGAGCATGGGGCGCAGGGCGCGGGCCGCCTGTCGTTCGGCGGGGAGCAGCCGGCGCAGATAGCGGCGCAGTTCCTCGGGGAGGGCGAGGAGGGCGAGGGCCTGCGGGGCCGGCGGGAGGTCGACGACCAGCAGGCCGTACGTGCCCGAGGTGGCCGCGTCGCGCAGGGCGCGGAGCAGCGCGAGCTCCTCGGCGCCGGGCAGCGGGGTGACCTCCTCGGCGTCGAGGCGGGTGGCGCCGAGCAGGTCCAGGGCGCCGGTGGCGCGCTCCTGGAACGCCGTGAGGTCGTCGCGGAAGCGTTCCGCCGCGTCGGGGCGCCAGGCGGTGAGGTGCGGCGCGGCCTCGACGGGGTCGGCGCCGGTGCGGGTGCCGAGGCACGCCCCGAGGGTGTCGGTGCGGTCGGCGCTCAGGACCAGGGTGCGGGTGCCCTCGCGGGCGGCCTTCAGCGCGGTGGCCGCGGCGACGGTGGTGCGGCCGGTGCCGCCTTGGCCGGTGATCAGGATGGTGCGCATGGTGGTGAACGGTACCTGGGCCTTGCCGGCCGGGGGGCGGGGTCCACCTGGGCGTTGGCCTGCCCGGCGGGGTGGGTCTGGCTCCGCCGGCCGCGTTGTGAGGGTGCCGTCGGTTGCCCCGCCGTCGATCGCCCTGCGGGCTCGTCCTCAAACGCCGGACGGGCTGAATGCTCACCCCCGACGCCCCCGGCACCCTCGGTCCCCCGACCACCGAACGCCCTCCGGACTCGTCCTCAAGCGCCGGACGGGCTGAATGCTCACCCCCGACGCCCCCGACACCCTCGGTCCCCCGACCACCGAACGCCCTGCGAGCTCGTCCTCAAACGCCGGACGGGCTGAATGCTCACCCCCGACGCCCCGGCAATCTCGGTCTCCCGACCGCCGAACGCCCTGCGGGCTCGTCCTCAAACGCCGGACGGGCTGAATGCTCGCCCCCGACGCCGGAGCGCGCCCTCGGCATCGTCGGGCGGCGTCGCGCTCCGGCTACTTCTCGCCGGATTCCACTCGCTTCTTCAGGCCCGCCAGGGCGCGGTCGATGATGACCTTTTCGGCCTTGCGCTTGATCATGCCGAGCATGGGGATCTTGACGTCGACGGTCAGGCGGTAGGTGACCTCGGTGGCGCCGGCGCCGGCCGGGGCGAGGTGGTACGAGCCGTCCAGGGAGCGGAGCATCTGGGACTTGACCAGGGTCCAGGAGACCTCGTGGTCGCCGGTCCAGGTGTAGCCCAGCGTCTGGTCGTCCTTGATGGCGCCCGCGTCCATGACGAGACGCACCTGCTCGGCGCGGCCCTGCGCGTCCGTGGCGAGAACCTCCGCCTCCTTCACCTCGCCGGTCCAGTCCGGGTAGCGGGCGAAGTCCGCGATCACCGCCATGACGTCGGCCGGTGCCGCCTCGATCGTGATGCTCGAGCTGGTGTGTTCCGCCATCGCGGTGGCTCCTCCAGATGCGGTCCGGTGAGGAAGGGTGCTGCGCACGTGTGTGCAGCGTGAAGGCTACCGCGCGCGGACCCGCCCGCCGTCACCGCGTCCGCGGCCGCCCGCCGTCCGCCGCGCCCCGTGTCGCCGGGGCCGGGAACACCGCGTGGCCCGCCCGGTGGATCCGGGACCTCACCACTCCAGGGCCCAGGGCCGGCCCGAACTCGCGAAGTGCCCCACGTTCACGCACTCGGTCGCCCCGACGCGCATCCGCCGGACCAGCGGCTGGTGGACGTGGCCGAACAGCGAGTAGCGCGGGCGGGTGCGGTGGATGGCGTCCAGCAGGGCCCGGCTGCCGCGTTCGAAACGGCGCGCGACCGTGTCGTACACCAGCTCCGGCACCTCCGGCGGGATGTGCGTGCACAGCACGTCGACCTCGCCGACCGCCTCGATCTTCGCCGCGTACTCCTCGTCGCTGATCTCGTACGGCGTGCGCATGGGCGTGCGCAGTCCGCCGCCGACGAACCCGAAGACCCACCCGCCGATCTCCACCCGTTCGCCGTCGAGGACCGTCGTACCGGGTCCGGCGTATTCCGGCCACAGGGTCGGCATGTCGACATTGCCGTAGGTCGCGTACGTCGGTGTCGGGAAGGCCCCGAACAGTTCGGCGTACTGCCGGCGGACCGCCTTCTCGATGGCCGCCGCCCGGTCCGCGCCGATCCCGCTCCACAGCCGCGCCCCGAACTCGCGCGCCTCCTCGAAGCGGCGGGCGGTGCGCAGCTCGACGATGCGGTCCGCGTTCTCCGGGCCGAACAGGTCGGGGAAGATGCCGCGCGAATGGTCGGCGTAGTCCAGGAAGAGCACCAGGTCACCGAGGCAGATCAGGGCGTCGGCGCCCTCTTTGGCCGTGGCCAGGTCGCGCGCGTTGCCGTGCACGTCGCTGACCACGTGGACGCGCGTCCTTCGGTTACCGCCTCGTGTGGGTGCCATGACGATCAAGCGTAGGCGTGTGCGGCAAACGTGAACAGAGGCGGCCGGACCTGCGGTTACTGGCTAGTCCCGAAGGGGGTGGACTACTGTGCGCGAAGGAACGCCAACACGTGTGACGCATAGAACATCTCGCCGGGACCCCCTGTCGAAGAAGCCATACCGGCGGGTAACGTCCGGGCCGTCCAGTCGTGCTCAGGATTTCAACCATGACGTCTTCGAGCACCTGCCCGAGCCTTGGACCGCACCGTCGCATCACACAGAGTCGTGGCGCCGGCGCCCTATGAGGAGCAGCAGTCTTGCGCGAGTTCAGCCTTCCGGCTTTGTACGAGGTCCCTGCGGACGGCAATCTGACCGACATCGTCCGCAGAAACGCCGCGCAGCATCCCGACGTCGCCGTCATCGCCCGCAAGGTGGGCGGCACGTGGACGGACGTCAGCGCCACGACGTTCCTCGCCGAGGTGCGGGCCGCGGCCAAGGGCCTGATCGCATCCGGCGTCCAGCCGGGCGACCGGGTCGGCCTGATGTCCCGCACCCGCTACGAGTGGACCCTGCTCGACTTCGCGATCTGGAGCGCCGGCGCGGTCACCGTCCCGGTGTACGAGACCAGCTCGGCGGAGCAGGTGCAGTGGATCCTGGGCGACTCGGGCGCGACCGCCTGCATCGTCGAGCTGGAGACGCACGCCGCCTCCGTCGAGTCGGTGCGCGACCGGCTGCCCGCGCTGAAGCACATCTGGCAGATCGACGCCGGCGGCGTCGAGGAGCTGGGGCGCGCGGGCAAGGACGTCTCCGACGAGACCGTCGAGGAGCGCAGCTCGGCCGCCAAGGCCGACGACCCGGCGACCATCGTCTACACCAGCGGCACGACCGGCCGCCCCAAGGGCTGTGTCCTCACCCACCGCGCCTTCTTCGCCGAGTGCGGCAACATCGTGGAGCGGCTGCGCCCGCTGTTCCGCACCGGCGAGTGCTCGGTCCTGCTCTTCCTGCCGCTCGCACACGTCTTCGGGCGCCTGGTGCAGGTGGCGCCGATGATGGCGCCGATCAAGCTCGGCTGCGTCCCGGACATCAAGAACCTCACCGACGAGCTGGCGGCGTTCCGGCCGACGCTGATCCTCGGCGTGCCGCGCGTCTTCGAGAAGGTCTACAACTCGGCGCGCGCCAAGGCGCAGGCCGACGGCAAGGGCAAGATCTTCGACAAGGCGGCGGACACCGCGATCGCGTACAGCCGCGCGCTCGACACCCCTTCCGGGCCGTCCCTCGGCCTGAAGATCAAGTACAAGACCTTCGACAAGCTCGTCTACAGCAAGCTGCGGGCCGTGCTCGGCGGACGGGGCGAGTACGCGATCTCCGGCGGCGCGCCGCTCGGCGAGCGCCTCGGCCACTTCTTCCGCGGCATCGGCTTCACGGTCCTGGAGGGCTACGGGCTCACCGAGTCCTGCGCGGCCACCGCCTTCAACCCGTGGGACCGCACCAAGATCGGCACGGTCGGGCAGCCGCTGCCGGGCTCCGTGGTGCGGATCGCGGACGACGGCGAGGTGCTGCTGCACGGCGAGCACCTGTTCAAGGAGTACTGGAACAACGAGGGCGCGACCGCCGAGGCGCTGGCGGACGGCTGGTTCCACACCGGTGACATCGGCACCCTCGACGAGGACGGGTACCTCCGGATCACCGGCCGCAAGAAGGAGATCATCGTCACCGCGGGCGGCAAGAACGTCGCCCCGGCCGTGATCGAGGACCGTATCCGGGCGCACGCGCTGGTCGCGGAGTGCATGGTGGTCGGCGACGGGCGGCCCTTCGTGGGCGCGCTGGTCACCGTCGACGAGGAGTTCCTCGGCCGCTGGGCCGAGGAGCACGGGAAGCCGGCCGGGTCCACGGCGGCGTCGCTCCGGGAGGACCCGGAGCTGCTCCGCGCCATCCAGGACGCCGTCGACGACGGCAACTCGGCGGTGTCCAAAGCCGAGTCGGTGCGGAAGTTCCGGCTGCTGCCGGCGCAGTTCACCGAGGAGTCGGGGCATCTCACGCCGTCGCTGAAGCTGAAGCGGAACGTGGTGGCGAAGGACTTCGCGGACGAGATCGAGGCGATTTATCGGGGCTGATGCCCGAGCAGCGGTTCCCCTGTCGGCCGGGGTGAGCGGTGGGCGGGGTCCACTGGGCGTGGGGGCCTTGTGGGGTGGGGTGGGGAGGGCGTCCGGGTGTGCGGGCGCCCTTTTCGTGTGCGGGGTGTTGTCCCCGGGGGCGGGCTTGGCTTTCGGCTCGGCCGCCGTGGGGTGGTCGTTTGCGGCTTGCCCGCCGTGGGGGCTTGTCGCGCCGTTCCCCGCGCCCCTGAAACGCCCAACCGCCGCACGACCGCCGGGCCCGTCCGCGACCCTCCCGCCGCGGGGGCTCGTCGCGCCGTTCCCCGCGCCCCTGAAACGCCTACCCGCCGTACGACCGCCGGGCCCGTCTGCGACCCTCCCCGCCGTGGAGGCTCGTCGCGCCGTTCCCCGCGCCCCTGACACGCCCACCCGCCGTACGACCGCCGGGCCCGTCTGCGACCCTCCCCGCCGTGGAGGCTTGTCGCGCCCGTGACACGACCGGACGGATCGAGGGGGAGTGTGGGCGCGCTCTCGGCTACAGGAGGGCCTTCAGGTGGTCCGCCAGGAGGTCCCAGCGCCATTTTTCTTCGATCCATGCGCGGCCCCGCTCACCCATCCGGTGGCGGAGTTCCGCGTCGCCCAGGAGGGTGACGATGCGGTCGGCGGTCTCCTCCGGGGCGTCGCCGCGGACGACCCAGCCGGTCTCGCCGTCCAGTACGGCGTCGGGCGCGCCGCCCGAGTCCCCGGCGACCACGGGAAGGCCCGTCGCGGACGCCTCCAGGTAGACGATCCCGAGCCCCTCGACGTCGAGCCCGCCCCGGCGCGTACGGCACGGCATGGCGAAGACGTCACCGGCGCCGTAGTGCGCGGGCAGCTCCGACCAGGGCACCGCGCCGGTGAAGCGGACGGAGCCGGCGACACCGGTGGCGTGGGCGAGCCGGCGCAGGTCCTTCTCGTACGGTCCGCCGCCGACGACGAGCAGCACCGTCTCCGGCTCAGCCGCCAGGATGCGGGGCAGGGCGCGGATCAGGGTGTCCTGGCCCTTGCGCGGTACGAGCCGCGAGACGCAGACGACGACCGGCCGGTCGGTGAGGCCGAGCCGGGCGCGGACCGCGTCGCCGCCCGAGCCGGGGTGGAAGGTCTTCTCGTCGACACCGGGCGGCAGTTGGACCATGCGGGAGGCGGCCTCGGGCGTCAGCGCGGAGGCGATCCGCGAGCGCGTGTACTCCCCGAGGTAGGTGATGGTGTCCGTGGACTCGCCGATCCGGCGCAGGAGTTGCCGGGCCGCGGGCAGCTGGGCCCAGCCCGCCTCGTGGCCGTGGGTGGTCGCCACGAGCCGCCGGGCGCCCGCCTTGCGCAGCGCCGGTGCCATCAGTCCGAGCGGTGCCGCGGCGCCGAACCAGACCGACGTGCAGCCGTGTTCGCGCAGCAGGCCCGCCGCCCGCCGGGTCACCGCGGGCGTCGGCAGCAGCATCGTCGTGCGGTCCCGTACGACGGTGAAGGGCTGCTCGGCGTCGAAGGCGGCGGTCGCCTCGGCACCCTCGTGACCGCGCTTCCAGGTGGACGCGTAGACCACCAGCCGCCCGGGGTCCAGCCGCAGCGCCATGTTGTGCAGGAACGCCTGGATGCCGCCGGGGCGGGGCGGGAAGTCGTTGGTCACGATCAGCGTCTTGTCCATCGCGCCCGACCCTACCCAACCGCTCTCCCGGCCGTACCGACAGCTCCGTACGGCCGTGTTTGACGGCCCTCGCACAGCGCCGCGGGCCATCATGACTGCGCGTACGCACGATCCGGACGAACGGGGGCCAGGTGGGCATGACGGGCACGCGGGGCGAGAGGTTCCCGTACGCGCCGCTCGGGGTCTGGGCGCTGACCAGGGCGGTGCTGCTGCTGTTCGTGTTCCGGGTGTTCGTCTTCCCGGGGCCCGACGTGACGAGCGACGTGTCCGTGATCTACCAGGGCTGGTACGAGGTGCTGCGCACCGGCACCTTCCCGCTCGACGACGTCACGTGGCAGTACCCGCCCGCCGCGGCGCTCCCGGTCCTCTCCCCCGCCCTGCTGCCCTTCCTCGACTACGCGTCGGCGTTCTTCGTGCTGGCGCTCCTCGCCGACCTGCTGGTGTTCGCGCTGCTCGGGTACGCGGGGCGGCGTCCCGGGAAGTCCCCGCGCGGGGCCTGGGTGTGGGTGGTGGGCGTCGCGCTGCTCGGCCCGACCGTGTACGCCCGCTACGACGTGATGGTGACGGCGGTCGCCGTGGCCGCGCTGCTCGCGGGGGTCCGCCACCCGCGGGCGATGGGGGCACTGGCCGGGTTCGGGGCGCTGCTGAAGGTGTGGCCGGCGCTGGTGCTGGCGGGGGCCGCGAAGGGCAGTGCCCGGCGGGCCTGGGGCACGGCGGCGGTGACCGCCGGCGGGCTCGCCCTGCTCTTCGGGACCGGGATGCCGGGCGCGTTCTCCTTCCTCGCCTACCAGCGCGGCCGCGGCACGGAGGTGGAGTCGCTGGGCTCGCTGGTCTTCCATGTCGCCCGGCACTTCGGCTGGGAGGGCGAGGTGCTGCTGAACTACGGCTCGGTGGAGTTCCTCGGCCCGCACGTCGGCCTGGTGAGCGGGGCGGCGCTCCTGCTCACCGCGGTCGCGTTCGGCTGGATGCTGCTGTGGCGGCTGTGCGCGAGGCGCTTCCTGGCGCACACGCTCGCCGAGGCCGCGTTCGTCGCCGGGCTGATGTTCACGGTCACCAGCCGGGTGATCAGCCCGCAGTACATGGTGTGGCTGGTGGGGCTGGCGGCGGTCTGCCTGTGCTTCCGCGGCACCCGGATGACCCGGCCGGCCCTGCTGGTCCTGGCGGCGGCCCTGGCGACCGTCCTGGAGTTCCCGGTGTTCTTCTCGCACGTGGTGGCGAGCGACGCCCTCGGTGTAACGCTCCTGCTGGCTCGCAACGGCCTCCTGGTCGCCGCCGTCCTCCTCGCCGCCCGCGAGCTGTGGCGGGGCACGGTCTCCCAGCCGGCCCCGACGGTCCCCCCGCAGGCCACCCGCAGCAAGGCGTCCCTCGCCTCGTCCTGACGTCGCCCGGCGCCGGGGCGGACACGGCCTACGGAGCGGCCCGCGGGCCGAGCTGCGCGCGCAGGTAGTCCCGCCACTGGCCGGTGAACTCCTCCGGCGACGTGTGCAGGACGTCCCGCAGCGCGGCCTCGACGGCCCCGGCGCGCTGCCGGTGCTCGCCGACGGCGCGGTAGAACTCGTTCAGCCGGACCTCGCCCCAGCGGTCGGCGATCAGCCGGCAGGCCAGCCAGCCGCCCTCGTAGGCCCGCGCGAGCCGCGCCGCGTCGCCGGTGAAGCCGAAGTCCGCGTCCTCGGGCAGGCCGGCGGGCAGCCGCCCGTCCACCACGGCGCGCTCCAGCTCCGGGGCGACCTCGGTGGCGGCCCGCCCGCTGCCCAGGTAGCCCGCCCAGTCGGCGTAGCCCTCCGACAGCCACAGGGGCGTGGCCGCGGTGGTGTGGGCGCGGGTGGCGACGTGGGTGGTCTCGTGGGTGAGCACGACCTGCCGGCCGAGGGCGCCGAGGACGCCGTACGCCTCGGGGTTGACGATGATCCGGTCCGCGGGCGCGCTCGCCGAGCCGCCCGCCTCGCCGGTGGTGACGGCCGCGATCCCCCGGTACCCGGAGGCCGCCGCGCCGAGCAGCTGGGCCATGCCGTCCAGCGACTTCGGTACGAGCACGACGACGTGCCCCGACCAGTCCGTGCCCCACGTCCGCGACACCGCGGGGACCGCGCGGTCCGCGAGCCGCGCGTACCCGCGCAGGGTCTCGGCCGACTGCCCGACGCCGAGGACGAGGCTGTGCTCGCCGCGTACGGTGCGCACGGGCCCCTGCTCCCAGAGCTGTTCGGCGGCCTTCACGGCGGGCCGGTCGGAGACGACGTGCCAGCGGCCGTCGCCGCGGGCCAGGCGCAGGGTGCGGGCCGCGGTCAGCGGCGCCCGGTCGTAGCCCTCGATGCGGTAGCTGAGGTCGGCGTCGGCGGTGGCCGTGTCGCCGGTGCGGTGGAAGCCGGTCAGCCGGTACGACCAGGCGGCCAGCGGTACCTCGCGCAGGTTTCCGAGGGCGGTGGTCCCGGCGGCCCCGGTCCCGGTGGCGCGGTAGGCCGCCGCGTCCCGGTGCAGGACGGCCGCCGCCCGCCGGTCGAGCACGCGCTGCACGGCGTCGGCCGCGGTGTCGCGCGCGGGCCGGCCCGCGCAGCCGACCAGGGACACGAGGAGCAGCACACAGCTCGCCACCGCCCCCGACACCCGCCCACGACCAGCCACGTTCCCGATCGTACGGCGGGCCGGCCGGGGCGTCCGCCCGCTGTCCGGGAACCCGTCCGGAACCGGACCCCCGCACCGGGCCGTCCGGTCAGACCCGGGTCACCGAGGACACCGGCATCATGCCCACCGGGTCGTAGCGGACCGGCGCGCCCGGGTAGGGGGCGTGGATCACCTGGCCGTTGCCCATGTACATCCCGATGTGGCTCGCGTCGGAGCGGTAGGTGACCAGGTCGCCTGGCTGCGCCTGGGAGAGCGGCACCTGGCGTCCGGCGTACCGCTGGGCCTGCGAGGTGCGCGGCAGCCCGACACCGGCCTGGGCGTACGACCACTGCATCAGGCCCGAACAGTCGAAGCCGCCGGGGCCGTTGGCGCCCCACACGTACGGGCGTCCGAGGGCCGAGCGCGCGGCGGCGACGGCGGCGGCGGCCCGGCCCGAGGCGGGCGCCGCGCCGGGGTCGGGCACGCCCGCGCGTCCGGAGCGGGAGGCCCGGTCGTAGGCGGCGCGCTCCGCGTACGGCAGCGAGTTGAGCAACTCCCGCGCCTTGCCCAGCTTCTGCTCGACGGTCTTCTTGTGCCGGGCGACGGCGGCGCGGCTGCGTTCCAGTTCGGCGAGCTTGTCGCTCGCCTCGTCGCGCCGCTGGGCGAGGTCGCGCATGGCCGTCTGCAGTTCCTTGAGTTCGCCCGCCTGGTGCACGCCGATCCGGTCGAGCACGGCGGCCTTGTCGAGGTAGTCGTCCGGGTCGTCGGAGAACAGCAGGGCGAGCGAGGGGTCCAGCCCGCCGGAGCGGTACTGGGCTCCGGCCAGCGAACCGAGCGCGTCCCGCATGGTGTTGACGCGCTCCTGCCGGCGGGCGATCTCGTCCTGGGCCGTGGACACCTGCTCGCGCAGGGCGTCCGCCCGCTCGTCGGCCTTGTTGTACGCCTCGGTGGCCTGTTCGGCCTGCTCGTAGAGGCGGTCCACGGTGGACCGGGTGTCCTCCTCGGGCTCGGCGAGGGCCGGTACGGCCCCGAGGGCGGCGGCCGCGGCGGACAGGACGCAGACGGCGGCGGCGGCCGCGCCCCGGTCGAACCCGGATGGTGCAAGGCGACGATGGGACCCCACGGGTAGCCGCTCTCCCTCCGCTGACGGACCCCCGGTGTTGGGGGAAACGCGCCAGACAGTAGCCGTGCGACTACGCGACGGCCAAAGACCCCGGCGGGCACACAACGTGACGCCCCGCCTCAGACGCAGGTCATCAGCGGGGCGCGGGGTCAGCGGGAGCCGCGTCAATTCGCCCGTTTGGGCGGTACGGCGGCGGCCGTGGGAGGGTGGCCCGCCGGGGCGGGCCGCACGGAGGATGTCAGACGCGGACGCCGAACTGGAAGGGCATGTTGCCGATCGACTCGTAGCGCACGACGGTTCCGGTGCGCGGCGCGTGGATCACCTGGCCGTTGCCGGCGTAGAGGCCCACGTGGTGCTGGTCGCCGTAGAAGATGACCAGGTCGCCGATCTGCAGGTCGCTCTGGGAGTAGATGCGGGTGCCGGCGTTGGCCTGCTGCTGCGAGGTACGGGGTATGCCGACACCGGCCTGGGCGTAGGCCCACGAGGTGAGGCCCGAACAGTCGAAGGAGCTGGGGCCGGTCGCGCCGTAGACGTACGGCGAGCCGAGCTTGGTCTGGGCGGCGGCGAAGGCCGCTCCGGCCCGGCCGGAGGCGGGCTTGGCGCCGGAGTCGAGGGCGCTGCGCTCGCTGGCGCGGGTGGCGCGTGCCTGCTCCGCGTCGAGGGCCGCCTTCTCCTTGGCCGTCAGGGTGTTGAGGAGCTTCTGCGCCTCGGCGAGCTTGCCCTGGACTTCCTTCTTCTTCTTGCCGAGCTCGGTGCGGGTGTCCGCGAGGTCCTTGAGCTTGGCGGAGGCTTCCTGGCGCTGCTGGGAGAGCGAGCGCTGCTTCTCCTGGATCTTCTTCAGCGCCTCGACCTGCTGGCCGCTCAACTGGTCGAGCGTGGACGCCTTGTCGAGGTAGTCGTCCGGGTCCGAGGAGAGGAAGAGCTGGACGGAGGGGTCGATGCCACCGGAGCGGTACTGGGCGGTGGCCAGCGAACCGAGGCCGTCGCGCAGGTCGTTGAGCTCTTCCTGGCCGCGGGCGACGTTGTCCTGCAGGGTGCCGATCTGCTTCTCGAGCTTGTCCTGCTTCTCCTTGGCCCCGTTGTACTTCTCGGTGGCCTTCTCGGCGTCTTCGTAGAGCTTGTCGACCTTGGACTTGACCTCGTCCTTGCTCGGCTTCTCGCTCGGCGCGGCGTTGGCGGCCTGCGAGCTGAGGGCGACTGCGGCGGCAGCAGCGGTGGTGAGCACGGTCACACGGGTGCGGCTCGGCTGCTTGGGTCGACGGTGGGACGCCACGAAGGCGAGCTCCTTCTTCCTCCAGCCGCCTGCCGATGCGCCGACGGGCGGTGTCCCTCCACCGTCACTCCCAATGAGTGATCACCCGAGCGGAGGTTCGAGGCCTGACCCTAGTGACCTCCTTGTGATCAGTTCAAATCCTCGCAGGAAAAATCTCGGTCACCGAGTGCATTCTTTACCGGCAACTCACGTGCAGTGATGCGCGTTTGACGCTACGTTGCGTGAAGGTTTCGCCAATTCGGGCATCAGGCCCAGACGTTACGCATGGTGCGTACGTTTCCTATGGGCCGGTAAGCACGGAAAGGCGCCTCGGCGGACCCGGCGTCGTAAAGCGGTGTATTCGGCTCCGCCTCAGCCGCGCGAGAAGCGCTTGAGGAGCACCACCGAGGCGACCGGCCGCGCACCCGCCTTGGCGATCCCGTCGGCCACCTCGCGGTCGGTCGACACGACGATCACGGGCCGCCCCGGGGGCTCGGCGCGCACCAGCTGGCGGATCAGCTCGTCCGCCGTCACCCCGGGCTTGGAGAACAGCACCCGCACCCCGCGCGGCGGAGCGAGCAGCACCGGCGCGGCCAGCTCGGCCCCGTCGAAGACACAGGTGACCTCGGCACCGGTCTGCGCGGCGAGTTGCGAGAGCTGGCCGAGGAGCCGCAGCCGCTGCTTCTCCAGCGGCATCTGCGGATAGCCGGTCTTGGTGACGTTGTACCCGTCGACGACCAGATGGGCCTGGGGCAGCGCGAGCAGCTGGTCGATGATCGCCGGGTCGTTCTCGGACAGGGCGCGGGCGGCGATGTCCTTCGGCGTCATCCGTCCGGGCTCGACGGCGTCCACGGTCTCGGCGGGACGCTGGGACACCGGGGGCAGGGCGAGTTCGCGCCGCAGCCCCTGCGCCGCGTCCAGGACCGTGTCGAGCAGCAGCCGCACCCGCATGTCCTCGACGCTGCGTCCCTCGCGCGCGGCCCTGCGGGTGGCCTCCAGGGCCGCCTCGGCCTCACCGAGGCGCGCCTTGAGCCGCCGGCTCTCGCTCTCGGCGGCGGACAGCTGTGCCTGCCCCTCGGCGCGCGCGGTCTCCATCTCGTTCTGGATCTTGCGGAGGGCGGCCTCGCCCCGCTTGACGTCACTGAGGGCGCTGCGCAGCTTGCGGTGAAGCGATTCGGCTTCCTTGCGGGCCGACTCCAGCTCCGTGCGCAGCCGTTCGGTCTCGGCCCTGGTCTGGCCGCGGGCCGCCGCGAGTTCCTCGCGCAGCCGCTCCAGCTCGGCCCGGTTCTCCTCATCGGCGCGCTCGGCGTCCGCCCGCAGGGCCTCCTCGCCCGCGGCGGTGACGAGCTTCACCCAGCCCGTGGGGCGCAACACGTAGGCCGCGGCCGCCACGTCCAGCGGGTCCGCGGCCGGAGGCGGTGAACCCGCGTCCAGGGCACCGGTGAGCTCCGGCTGGGCCTCTCTCAGCTTCTCGGCGATGCGCTGCCGGAACAGCGGGTCCGTCTCCAGTGCCGCGGCCATGGCGTTGCCCGCGAACTTCGCCCGCCGGTTGGGGGCGAAGCGCGCGTACTGCCTCAGCTGCGGGGGCAGTTCGGCCACGGTGAGGCCGCCGAAGCCGTCGGAGACGATCTGCACGACCCGGCGCCGCACGCCGTCGGGCAGCGGGCGGTCGAGCACCTCGGCGGTGCCGTCGTCCGGCTCCCCGCCCGTGGTCTCCACCATCCGTCACACCCCAATTTCTCGCGGGGCCCTCCCCCACTCTCGGCTTCGCTCGAGCGGGGGGACCCCCATCGTCAGGAGCCGGCGCCCGGCCTGTCCACCAGTTCCACCTGATCCACCGCGTTGCACCAGCGGCAGCGGACCGAGTCGATGGTCTCACTGACCACCTCGCGCTCCTCGACCTTCGGCTCACCGGCCAGGTCGAGGTGCACGTACTCGACGACCTTCGACGAGCGGGTCACGTCGAAACGCGTGAGGTTGCCGCAGAGCATGCAGCGCCACCGGGTCTCGGCGGTCGGCAGGGGAACCGTCATCGTGGCTGTTCGCTTTCCCTCTAGTGTCCGTGATGCGCCAGCTTCCCTGGTGCGTGTGGCTCGTACCCTACGGCCTGGCGGGTCCTCGACGCTCGGCCGTCCATGCGGCGAGGCGGTCTGTGCGCTTCGGTCCGGTTACGTCATGCTCTGTCGCATGATCGGAAAGTGGAGCGCGGTGATCGGCCGGACGGACCGGGGACAGTCCGCGCCGGTGACGTACGGACTGATCGGTGTCTGCTGCCTGATCTTCGTGATCGGCCCGGCGGCGGGACTGAACCCGGTGTACGGCACCGGCGACGAGCTGTTCGCCGCCCAGCAGGCGTACTTCCGCCGCTGGGGCGTGATCCCCGCCGAACTCCTCGACGGGCGGCCGCGCGCCCTGCTCACTCCCGCGACGGCGCTGTTCATCCACGGCAGCTGGCTCCACCTCCTGGGCAACATGCTCTTCCTCTACGTCTTCGGGGCGATGGCGGAGGAGCGCATGGGCCGCGCCGGGTTCGCCCTCTTCTACCTGGGCTGCGGGTACCTGGCCCTGCTCGGCTACGCGATCGCCAACGCCGGGTCCACGCAGACCCTGGTCGGCGCCTCGGGAGCGATCTCCGCGGTCCTCGGAGCGTTCCTGTACCTGTTCCCCGGCGCCCGGGTGACCAGTCTCTTCCCGTTCCTCTTCTTCCTGCCGCTGCGCTTCCCGGCCTGGGTGGTCCTGCCCTTCTGGGCGGTCCTCCAGTGGCTCGCGGCGGGCCGCGACGACCAGGGGCCCGGGGTCGCCTACCTCGCCCACCTGCTGGGCTTCACCGCCGGGTTCCTCTGCGCCTGGGTGCGCTTCGGCCGTGCGACTAGAGTGAAAACCCCAGTGACGGCCCCCGAGGGAGAGAACCAGCCGTGATCACCGCGATCGTGCTCATCAAGACCAGCGTGGACCGGATCCCCGAGATCGCGGAGTCGATCGCGGCCCTCGACAGCGTCAGCGAGGTCTTCTCCGTCACCGGCACCTACGACCTGATCGCCATGGTCCGCGTGCAGGCCCACGACGACCTGGCGGACGTCATCCCGGGCCGGATCAGCAAGATCCCCGGCGTCGAGGGCACCGACACCCACGTCGCGTTCCGCACGTACTCCCAGCACGACCTGGAGGCGGCGTTCGCGATCGGTCTCGACTCCTGACCTGCCGGGACCTCACCGCGTCCGCCGCCTCCGGGCGCTGAGCCGTACCTCCGGCCTCAGACCGCCGGCACGCACCGCCCGTCCTGGGTGCGGTACTGCCACCGAGCGCCGTCCCGCACCAGCTCCTTCACGGCGCGGACGAAGCGCTCCACGTGCTCGTCCGGGGTGCCGGCGCCGAAGCTGACGCGGATCGCGTTCAGGGACTTCTCGCCGGGCGCGGCCTCGGGGGCGCCGCACTCCCCCTGGCTCTGCGGGTCGCTGCCGAGCAGGGTGCGCACCAGCGGGTGGGCGCAGAACAGGCCGTCGCGCACGCCGATGCCGTACTCCGCGGACAGGGCCGCCGCGAAGTGCGAGCTGTTCCAGCCGTCGACGACGAACGAGATGACGCCGACCCGCGGGGCGTCGTCCCCGAACAGCGACAGGACCCGCACCTCGGGCACCTCCGCGAGGCCCGCGCGGACGGTGTCGATCAGGTACCGCTCGCGGGCGACCAGGGTGTCGAAGCCGGCCTCGGTGAGCGCCTTGCAGGCCGACGCGATGGAGTACACGCCGATCACGTTCGGGGAGCCGGCCTCGTGGCGGGCGGCGCTGTCGTGCCACTCGACGTCGACCCCGCCGTCCGCGCGCCGCGACACCTTGCGGCTGGCGCCGCCGCCCGCGAGGTAGGGCTCGGCCTCGGTCAGCCAGTCGGCGCGGCCGGCGAGGACGCCGGAGCCGAAGGGCGCGTACAGCTTGTGCCCGGAGAAGGCGACCCAGTCGACGTCCAGGTCCCGGACCGACACCGGGTGGTGCGGGGCGAGCTGGGCGGCGTCCAGGACGATGCGGGCGCCGTGCGCGTGGGCGGCGGCGGCGAGTTCGCGCACCGGCCACAGCTCACCGGTGACGTTGGAGGCGCCGGTGACGCACACCAGGGCGGGGCCGTACGGGTCGCGGGCGGCCAGCGCGCGCTCCAGGGTGGCGACGGCCTCGCCGGGGGTGCGCGGGGCGTTCAGGTACGTCACGCGGGCGTCGCGCCAGGGCAGCAGCGAGGCGTGGTGCTCGGTCTCGAAGACGAAGACCTGGCAGTCGGCCGGCAGGGCCCCGGCGAGCAGGTTGAGGGAGTCGGTGGTGGAGCGGGTGAAGACGACCTGGTCGCCGGCGCGGCAGTCGAGGAACTCGGCGACGGTCACGCGGGCGCTCTCGAAGAGGTCGGTGGAGAGCTGGGAGAGGTAACCGGCGCCCCGGTGGACGCTGCCGTAGTAGGGGGCGTACGCGGCGACGTCGTCCCAGACGCGCTGGAGGGCCGGGGCGCTGGCGGCGTAGTCCAGCGCGGCGTAGGTGACCTCGCCGCCCGTGACGAGGGGGACGGTGACATCCCTGCCCAGAACGGGCAGCGGGGCACAAACGGAACGGTCGGCGGCAGCGGTGGGGACGGACATGGCGAACTCCTGTGAGTGGCAGGCGAGATCGCTGTGCGGACAGCCCGCGCAGAGGGGCGTCGACGGCACAGGAAGGGAAGAAGGGTGTGCGGAGGCGGGGCTCTACGCCCTACCGCATTCGCTTGCTCACAGAAGGCTCCCTCGAACGACCAGGACCCCTGGCGGTGCTCACTCGGAAGAGTGCGAGGGGTCCGCGCTTGCCGTAGACCTCGCTGCCTACGGCCTGGTCTTCACCCGGGGCACCCCGCCACGGACGGAGGGTTGCCGGACAGCCGGCCGGGGCCTGATGGCTGTCGCTCATGACCTGGTACAGCATCTTGCCAGATGATCGCGGACGCGCAAGGCGCGGTCCAGAATCCGGACCGCGCCTTGCGTGCTGCCGTGTGCCGTTCAGGCGTTGCTGGCCGCGACCCACCGGTCGAGGGTCCGCTTCGCGGCCCCGGAGTCGATGGCCTCGGCGGCCCGATCCATGCCCGCGCGGATCCGGTCCGCGAGGGGCCCGCTCTCCGGCTCCAGGGCGACCAGGGCCGCCGCTGCGTTCAGCAGCACCGCGTCCCGTACGGGCCCGGTCTCGCCGTTCAGCAGCCGCCGGGCGACGTCCGCGTTGTACGAGGCGTCGGCGCCCCGCAGCGCCTCGACCGGGACCAGCTCGATGCCGACGTCACGCGGGTCGAAGCCGTCCTCGTGGACCTTCTCGTCGCGGACGACCCACACCCGGGACGTGGCCGTGGTGGTCAGCTCGTCGAGGCCGTCGTCGCCGCGGAACACCAGCGAGGAGTTGCCGCGTTCGGCGAAGACACCGGCGACGATGGGCGCCATCCGAAGGTCGGCCACCCCGACCGCCTGGGCCTTGACCCGGGCCGGGTTGGTCAGCGGGCCCAGGAAGTTGAAGGTGGTGCGGATGCCCAATTGACCGCGGGCGGCGGCCACATGACGCAGCGCGGGGTGGAACTTCACCGCGAAGCAGAAGGTGATCCCGGCCTCCTCCGCCACCTCCGCGACCCGCTTGGGCGTCAGCTCCAGATTCACGCCCAGCTTCTCCAGGACGTCGGAGGCGCCGGACGCGCTCGACGCGGCCCGGTTGCCGTGCTTGACCACCTTGGCGCCCGTGCCGGCCACGACGATCGCCGACATGGTGGAGATGTTGACGGTCTTCGCGCCGTCGCCGCCCGTGCCGACGATGTCGACGGTCTCCCCGGGCACCTCGATCACGTTGGCGTGCTCGTACATCGCGCGGACCAGGCCGGAGATCTCCTCGACGGTCTCGCCCTTGGCCCGCAGCGCCACCGCGAACCCGGCGATCTGCGCGTCCGTCGCCTCACCGCGCATGATGCGGTCCATCGCCCAGGCCGTCTCGTCCGCGCTCTGGTCGCGCCCGTCCAGCAGGCCGTTCAGCACCTGGGGCCAGGAACGGCCCGCCGCGATGTCGCCTCCAGCGGGGGTCACAGCACTCATATGCCGCTCCTGGGTTCGTAGACGAGGACGAGAGCCCGCGCACGACCGGTGACGGGCAGGGTCCACCCTATCCACGCCCGGGGACGGCAAAGAGCCCCGTCCATGCAATGGACGGGGCTCCAGCCGTGGCGACCGGTCGGGACCGGGGCGGACGATCAGTGGTGGCCGTGGCCGCTCGTGATCTCCTTGTACTCGTCGACCGTGGGCTTGGGGATCTGGCCCTCGTCCCCGTAGTACGCGTTGCTGAGCTTCGCGCGCAGCTTCTGGGTGCCCTTGACCTTGCGCTCGACACCGTTCTCGTCGACCGCGGGGCCGATCTCGGCGGGCTGGTACTGCTCGTGCGCGGTGAGCGTGTGCAGCGCCTCCTGGCTGAGCGGCTCGTGCACCTCGACGAACTCACCGTGCGGCAGGCGCTTGATGATGCCCGACTCGCGGCCGTGCAGCACCTTGTCGCGGTCCCGGCGCTGGAGGCCGAGGCAGATCCGCTTGGTCACGATGAACGCGATCACCGGCGCCACGAAGAACGCGATGCGGACGAACCAGGTGATGGCGTTGATCGACATGTGGAAGTGGGTGGCGAAGAGGTCGTTGCCACCACCGATCAGCATGACGACGTACCAGGTGATCCAGGCGACGCCCACGGCCGTACGGGTCGGCGCGTTGCGCGGGCGGTCCAGGATGTGGTGCTCGCGCTTGTCGCCGGTGACCCAGGACTCGATGAACGGGTAGACCGCGATCACGACGAGCACCAGCGGGAAGATCATCAGCGGGACGAAGACACCCAGGACGAGGGTGTGGCCCCACAGGTTGATCTCCCAGCCCGGCATGGTGCGGATCAGGCCCTCGGAGAAGCCCATGTACCAGTCCGGCTGGGCGCCGGTCGACACCTGGTCCGGCCGGTAGGGGCCGAGCGTCCAGATCGGGTTGATCGAGGCGATGGCCGCGATGATCGCGATGACGCCGAAGACCAGGAAGAAGAAGCCGCCCGCCTTGGCCATGTAGACCGGCAGGAGGGGCATGCCCACGACGTTCTTCTCGGTCTTGCCCGGGCCCGCCCACTGGGTGTGCTTGTGGTAGAAGACCAGGATCAGGTGCGCCACGACCAGGCCGAGCATGATGCCCGGCAGCAGCAGGACGTGGACCGAGTAGAACCGCGCGACGAAGTCGCCGCCCGGGAACTCGCCGCCGAAGAGGAAGAACGACAGGTACGTGCCGACGATCGGCACGGACAGGACCGCGCCCTCCATGAAGCGGACACCGGTGCCGGAGAGCAGGTCGTCCGGGAGCGAGTAGCCGGTGAAACCGGTGAACATGCCCAGGACGAACAGCAGGAAGCCGAACAGCCAGTTGACCTCACGCGGCTTGCGGAACGCGCCCGTGAAGAACACACGCATCATGTGGACGAACATGCCGGCCAGGAAGACCAGCGCCGACCAGTGGTGGATCTGCCGGATGAGCAGACCGCCGCGCACCTCGAACGAGATGTGCATGGTCGAGTTGAACGCCTCCGACATCAGCTGTCCCTGGAGCGGGACGTAGCTGCCGTCGTACACGACCTCGTTCATCGAGGGGTGGAAGAACAGCGTCAGGTACACACCCGTGAGGATGATGATGATGAAGCTGTAGAGGCAGATCTCGCCCAGCATGAAGGACCAGTGGTCCGGGAAGATCTTGCGCATGTTGGACTTGGCGAGGGAGTAGATCCCCAGCCTGCCGTCCGCCCAGTCCGCCACCCGCTCACCGGCGGGCGCCTTCTCGCGCGAACGCGTCTCGTTGTGTGCAGTGCTCATCCGCGCTCCCAGAAAGCAGGACCGACGGGCTCTTCGAAGTCGCCGAGCGCCTGAAGGTAGCCCTCATCGTTCACACCGATGCGCAGCTGCGGCAGCGGGTGACCGGCCGGGCCGAAGATCACTCGGGCACCGTCGGAGAGGTCGAAGGTGGACTGGTGGCACGGGCACAGGACGTGGTGTGTCTGCTGCTCGTACAGGGAGATCGGGCAGCCCACGTGGGTGCAGATCTTCGAGTACGCCACGATGCCCTCGTGCGACCACTCGAGCTCGCGCTTGTCCTTGATGTTGTCCGGCTGGAGCCGGACGATCATCAGGGCCGCCTTGGCGATCTCGGTCTGGAACTCCTCGTCGTGCTCCTCCAGGCCCTCGGGCTTGACGAAGGTGAGCGAACCGACGGCGACGTCCGAGGGACGCAGCGGCTCGTTCGTGTTCATGTTGACGAGCAGCTTGCCCTTGGACCACAGGGTGTGACGCAGCTTGTCCTCGGGCAGCGGCCCCAGGTCGCGCAGCAGGATGACGCCGGACAGCGGCACCAGGGTCAGCGCCCCGAACATGGTGTTGCGGATCAGCTTGCGACGGCCGAGCTCGGACTCCTTGGCACCCTGCCGGAAGTCGGCCATGACCTTGGCGCGCACCTCGGGCGGCGCCTCGATCGGGTGACGGTCGTCGGCGATCTCCACGTCGGACATCAGCGTGCGGGCCCAGTGGACCGCGCCCGCGCCGATGGCGAAGAGCGCGATGCCGAGCGTGGTGCCCAGCGCGAAGTTGAGTGCGCTGATGTGCCCGAGCGGCCAGATGAAGACCGACTTGTCGGCCGGGATCGTCACGAACGAGGCGATGAAGCCGATCGTGGCCAGCATCGACAGCGTGAACAGCATGGCGACCACGCGCTCGGAGCGCTTGGCGGCCTGCTCGTCGATGTCCTGGACGCGGTGCTCGTGGGGCGGCAGCCCGGGGTCCGCGAACGGGTTCTGCTCGTCCGCGATGCCGACCGCAGCGTGGTGCTCGTCGGTGGCCCGCTCAGCAGGCAGGTTCTCTTCTGGAATGTCTTGGCTACTCATGACTTCTTGGCCTTTGCGGTCCGAGCGGCGACCCAGACGGCGACGGCGATGAGCGCGCCGAGTCCGAAGATCCAGCCGAACAGGCCTTCACTGACCGGCCCGAGGCCGCCCAGGTCAAGGCCGCCGGGGCTCTCGGTGTCGTCTCCGTTGACCGCGTGGAGGTACGCGATGATGTCCTTCTTGTTCTTCTCCGACATCGTGGTGTCGGGGAAGGACGGCATGTTCTGCGGGCCGGTCTGCATGGCCTCGTAGATGTGCTTCGGGTCCACGTCTTCCAGGCTCGGCGCGTACTTGCCCTCGGAGAGCGCACCACCCTTGCCGACGAAGTTGTGGCACTGCGCGCAGTTGGTGCGGAAGAGCTCGCCGCCCTTGGCGATGTCCGCACCCTCGGGGCTGTACTGGTTCTTCGTGGGCACCGAGGGACCGGCACCGAGCGAGGCGATGAACGCCGCGAGCTGGTCGATCTCGGCCTGCGAGTAGATGTTCTTCTTCTTGGGGATCTGAGCACCGGGCTGCTGGGCCGGCATCCGGCCCGTAGCGACCTGGAAGTCGACGGCGGCAGCGCCCACGCCGACCAGCGAGGGACCATCGGTGGTGCCCTCACCGCCGGTGCCGTGGCAGCTGGCGCAGCCCACGGAGTACAGCTTCTTGCCCTCGTCGATGGCGAGGGACTGGGCGGTTTCGTCGGCCTGCGCCTTGCCCGCGGGTGCGAACGCGGCGTACAGCCCCCCGGTGGCCGCCAGCGCGAGGAGTAGGACGACGACCGCCGCCAGCGGATGGCGTCGTCGTGCGGAGAGCTTTTTCACGGATTACCCCGGTGTCAGGATCTTCTGCGTCGATGCTTCGGGAATGGATCGGACCGCCTGTGCGGCGCGCCGACTACTTGATCATGTAGATCGTGGCGAAGAGGCCGATCCAGACGACATCGACGAAGTGCCAGTAGTAGGACACGACAATGGCGGCGGTTGCCTGCTCGTGAGTGAACCTTCTGGCCGCGTAGGTGCGGCCGAGGACCAGCAGGAAGGCGATGAGACCGCCTGTCACGTGCAGGCCGTGGAAGCCGGTGGTCAGGTAGAACACCGAGCCGTACGGGTCGGAGGAGAGCGAGAGCCCGTCCTTCTTGACCAGCTCCGTGTACTCGAAGACCTGACCGCCGATGAAGATCGCACCCATGATGAAGGTGACGATGAACCACATCCGGAGCTTCTTCACGTCCCCGCGCTCGGCGGCGAAGACGCCGAGCTGGCAGGTCAGGGAGGAGAGCACCAGGATCGTGGTGTTCGTCGCCGAGAACGGGAAGTTCAGGCTTGACGCCATTTCCTTCCAGTGATCCGGCCCGGTCACCGATCGCAGGGTGAAGTACATCGCGAAGAGGGCCGCGAAGAACATCAGCTCGGAACTCAGCCAGATGATGGTTCCGACGCTGGTGAGGTTCGGCCGATTGACCGACGGGTGCGCGTGCCCGGTTTCTACTGTCGTTGCTGTCGCCACGACCGACATTATGTCGGTCGCTTATCCCGCCCTCACCCCGGGGGGTGCCGTTCGGAGTGTCCGGGGGGTGTGTCCAGCCCGTATGGCCCATCGAAGCCCTGTCCGAACCGGTGCTGACGAGGTGTCCGAGGGAGTAGCATCCGCGCATCGGTTCACACCCGTACGACGCCGACGTCGCCGAAGTCACGGAGGAACAATGCAGCCGACCGCCACGGTGCTGGTCTACAGCGACGACTCCAACACCCGCGAACAGGTGCGGCTCGCGACCGGCCGCAGGCCCGCCTCCGACGTCCCCCAGGTGGAGTTCGTCGAGTGCGCCACGCCCGCCGCCGTGCTGAAGGAGCTGGACAAGGGCGGGATCGACGTCTGCGTGCTGGACGGCGAGGCGGTGCCGATGGGCGGCATGGGTGTGTGCCGGCAGATCAAGGACGAGATCTTCGAGTGCCCGCCGGTCCTCGTGCTGATCGGCCGGCCCCAGGACGCCTGGCTGGCCACCTGGAGCCGTGCGGAGGCCGCGGTGACCCTTCCGGTCGACCCGGTGGAGTTCGCCGCCACGCTGGCCTCGCTGCTCCGCCGCAAGGCCCTCCAGGGAACCTGATCGCCCGGCGGGCCGGGCGTGTCGCCCGCCGGCCGTCCCCGGCCTCGCGCGTCCGCGCGCGGGGGCCGTGCGGGTCACGGCCCCGCGCCCCTCGCGGGGCGCGGCGTCAGGCACTCTCCGGACGCAGCCGCGCCCGGTCCGCGGGCCCGGGTCCGTCGGGGGTGCCGCCGAGCAGCGCGCTGCCGGAGCGCCACTTGTCCCAGTCGAGGTTCCAGTCCCCGAACCCGTTGCCGAACGCGTCCATCGTGTCGCCGTCGGAGTTCTCGACCTTCACGATGTCGCCGGGGCGGACGTTCTTGAAGAACCAGGCGGCGTTGGCGGTGCTCATGCCGGTGCAGCCGTGGCTGACGTTGGCCGATCCCTGGGACCCGGTGGACCAGGGGGCCGCGTGCACGTACTCGCCGCTCCAGGTGACCCGGGTCGCGTAGTAGACCGGCAGGTCGTACGAGTCGGCGCTGCCCTCGGAGATCCCGATGCTGGTACCGCGCATCCGTACGAAGTACTCCTTGCCGAGCACGACCTTGACGCCGTTGCGGGTCTCGAAACCGGGCTTGCCGGTGGTGACGGGGATCTCGTTGATCTCCTCGTCGTTGCGGTAGACCCGCATCGTGTGCGCGGCGGCGTCGGTCAGGGCCACCACCCGGTCGCCCGTGCTGAGGCTCAGCGGTTTGGCCTCGCCGCCCCACAGCCGGTCGCCGATCTTGATGCCGTCGAGGTTGGCGTGCGCCTGGATGGTGGCGTGCGCGGGCCAGTACTCCTTGGGGCGGAAGTGGAGTTCCTTGTCGTCCACCCAGTGCCAGGCGCCCTCGACGGCGGGTGTGGAGTCCACCTTGAGCGCGCGCTCCACGACGGCCCGGGACGCGTTGTCCTTGATGGGGGCGCTGAGTTCGGCGGTGACGGGCTGGCCCACGCCGTACTCGCCGGCCTTCGGCCCGAAGGTGACGTCCAGCCGCTTCTTCGCGGTGGGCCTGCTGGTGTCGAAGGCGAGGACCTTGCGGCCGGGCGCACCGTCCTCGTTCTCGGTGCTCACCCGGACCGTGTAGTGGGCGTTCGCCGCGAGCGGTGAGGTGCTGTGCCAGCGGGTGCCGTCGGCGGACAGTTCGCCGGCGACGTACCTGCCGGTCGCGTCCACGGCCGTCACGTCCGTGATGCGGCTCTCCGAGCCCTTGGCGGTGATCTCCAGGGGCTTGTCCGGGTCGGCCTTGCGGCTGCCGCCCGCGGGGCCGCTGAAGGCCACCTGGCCCGCCGCGTCGTACGGCTCGGCCGTGAGCGGCTTGTCGTCCCCGCCGCAGGCGACGGTGCCCGCGCCGAGGGCGGCCACCAGCACGGTGCAGCCCACGACCGTGCGGACGCGGCGGCGTGGCGGTGTCGAGAGGCCGAGGGCGCGCGGGCCCGAAGGGTCGAGCACGGTCGGCCTCTCGACACCGGCTCTTGCGCCTCGGAAGAACACTGTGTGGTTCATGGCCTCACGCTACGAACCCCGGTCGGCTCCGGCGCGGCGGGTGAGCCGTGCGGGGGACACCGTGTAGGGCAAACGAGGGAGCCCGGACCCTCCTGACGGAGTGTCCGGGCTCCCGTGCGCTCGAAGCGTGCTACTGGGTGCGGTTCTCACCGCGGTAGTACTCGAAGACCCAGCCCCACAGACCGATGAAGATGATCGGGAGCGAGAAGTAGAGCAGCCACCAGCCGAAGACGACGCCCATGAAGGCGAAGGCGCCACCGATGCCGAGGGCGAGGGGCTGCCAGCTGTGCGGGCTGAAGAAGCCCAGCTCGCCGGCCTCGTCCGCGACGTCGGCCTCCTTGTCGTCCTGCGCGAGCTTGTCGACCCGCCGGGCCGTGAAGGCCAGGTAGTAGCCGATCATGATGCTCAGGCCGAAGCCGAGGAACAGTGCCGTGGTACCGGCCGGCTCCTTCGACCACACGCCATAGACGATCGCCATGACGAGGATGAAGACGGCGAGCCAGATGAACATCTTGCCCTGGATCTTCACTTGCCGGCCTCCTTGCCACCCGCGAGGGCACTGGCACCGTGGCCGCCGTGGCCGAGCTGCTCCAGGGCGGCGATCTCCGGGTGGTGCAGGTCGAACGCCGGGGATTCGGAGCGGATCCGCGGCAGGGTGAGGAAGTTGTGCCGCGGCGGCGGGCAGGAGGTCGCCCACTCCAGCGAACGGCCGTAGCCCCACGGGTCGTCGACCTCGATCTTCTTGCCGTACTTGGCGGTCTTCCAGACGTTGTAGAAGAACGGCAGGATCGACAGGCCGAGCAGGAACGAGCAGATCGTCGAGATCGTGTTGAGGGCGGTGAACCCGTCGGCCGCGAGGTAGTCCGCGTACCGGCGCGGCATGCCCTCGGCGCCCAGCCAGTGCTGCACCAGGAACGTGCCGTGGAAGCCCACGAACAGCGTCCAGAAGGTGATCTTGCCGAGCCGCTCGTCGAGCATCTTGCCGGTCATCTTCGGCCACCAGTAGTGGAAGCCGGAGAACATCGCGAACACCACGGTGCCGAACACCACGTAGTGGAAGTGCGCCACCACGAAGTACGAGTCCGAGACGTGGAAGTCCATCGGCGGCGAGGCCAGGATGACGCCGGTCAGACCACCGAAGGTGAAGGTGATCAGGAAGCCGGTGGCCCAGAGCATCGGTGTCTCGAAACTCAGTGAGCCCTTCCACATCGTTCCGATCCAGTTGAAGAACTTCACGCCGGTCGGTACGGCGATGAGGAACGTCATGAAGGAGAAGAACGGGAGGAGGACGCCGCCGGTGACGTACATGTGGTGCGCCCACACGGTCACGGACAGGCCGGCGATGGCGATGGTCGCGCCGATGAGGCCCATGTAGCCGAACATCGGCTTGCGGGAGAACACCGGGATGACTTCGGAGATGATCCCGAAGAACGGCAGGGCGATGATGTACACCTCTGGATGGCCGAAGAACCAGAAGAGGTGTTGCCACAGCAACGCGCCGCCGTTCGCGGCGTCGAAGATGTGTGCCCCGAATTTCCGATCCGCCTCCAGGGCGAACAGGGCCGCCGCGAGCACGGGGAAGGCCAGCAGCACCAGGACCGCGGTGAGCAGGACGTTCCAGACGAAGATCGGCATGCGGAACATCGTCATGCCGGGCGCGCGCATGCAGATGATCGTGGTGATGAAGTTGACCGCGCCGAGGATCGTGCCGAAGCCGGAGAAGGCCAGACCCATGATCCACATGTCGGCGCCGATGCCCGGCGAGCGGACCGCGTCCGAGAGCGGGCTGTAGGCGAACCAGCCGAAGTCGGCCGCGCCCTGCGGGGTGAGGAAACCGCCCACCGCGATCAGCGAGCCGAACAGGTAGAGCCAGTAGGCGAACATGTTCAGCCGCGGGAACGCCACGTCGGGCGCGCCGATCTGCAGCGGCATGATCCAGTTGGTGAAACCGGCGAACAGCGGCGTCGCGAACATCAGCAGCATGATCGTGCCGTGCATCGTGAACGCCTGGTTGAACTGCTCGTTCGACATGATCTGCAGACCCGGCCGCGCCAGCTCCGCACGCATCAGCAGCGCCATGACGCCACCGATGCAGAAGAACGCGAACGACGTGATCAGGTACAGCGAGCCGATCGTCTTGTGGTCGGTGGTGGTGAGCCACTTGACCACGACGTTGCCGGGCTGCCTGCGCCGGACCGGCACCTCGTTCTGGTAGTGCTCAGCGTCCGCCCCGGCAGCACCCTGAGGTTCGTTGAGGATGCTCACAGTACGTTGCTCTCCCGGTTCTTCTCGTGGTCCGTCTGCTCGATGCCGGCCGGGACGTAACCGGTCTGCCCCTTCTCGGCGAGCTCCTTGAGGTGGGCCTCGTAGCGCTCGGGAGAGACGACCTTCACGTTGAACAGCATCCGGGAGTGGTCGACGCCGCAGAGCTCGGCGCACTTGCCCAGGAAGGTGCCCTCCTTGTTGGGGGTCACCTGGAAGGAGTTGGTGTGCCCCGGGATGACGTCCTGCTTCATGAGGAACGGCACCACCCAGAAGGAGTGGATGACGTCACGCGAGGTGAGGACGAACCGGACCGTCTTGCCCTTGGGGAGCCAGAGGGTCGGGCCGGGGTTCTTGGTCTGCGGGTTCACCGTGCCGGGCGTACCGACGTCGTAGACGCCGCCGGCGTTCGCCGGGAAGTCGTCCTTGTACTTGCGCGGGATCGCGGCCAGGTTCTTGTCGGTCTTCGCGTTCCCGGTGGAACCGTCGACGTTCTCGATGTAGTTGAAGCCCCAGCTCCACTGGTAGCCCACGACGTTGACAGTGACGTCGGGCTTCTTGTCGAGACTGAGGAGCTTCGACTCGTCGCGGGCTGTGAAGTAGAACAGCACGGAGACGATGATGAGCGGGACCACCGTGTACAGCGCCTCGATGGGCATGTTGTACCGGGTCTGCGGGGGAACTTCGACCTTGGTGCGGCTGCGCCGGTGGAACATGGCGCTCCACAGGATCAGGCCCCACACCAGCACGCCAACGGCGAGCGCGGCCGCCCACGACCCCTGCCACAGGGAGAGGATCCGCGGAGCCTCTTCCGTGGTCGGGGTGGGCATACCAAGGCGGGGGAAGTCCTTGTATGTGCAACCGGTGGCGGTCGCCAGGACCAGGCCCGCAGTCAGTGCCTGCAGCAGCTTCCGCCGCATCGGGCGCCGCGGCGAGCGGTCGGAGCCGTTGGGACTCACGTAGCGCCTTCCCGAGAGTCTCGCCCGCGCGGTCGGCTGCGGCCTTCTCGCTGGTCGGTCGCCGCCCTGCGTCGGGCAGGGGTTTGGATGTTTATGCGGACCAAACCCTACTGGACGCTATTTGGGGTCGCGCGGGGAGGGTGCCCAACGCGCCGTCGGGCACCCCGAAGGGGTGCCGTTCGCCCTGGAGAGCACCCCGGGAAGCTCCGGAATGCCCCGCTCCGGCCGTTTCTGACGTTCTCTCCGGGCCGGGGACGGAAGAGTTAGCGTGTGGGCGTGTCCTACTTCGACGCCGCGTCGTCCGCACCTCTGCACCCCGTCGCCCGCCAGGCCCTGCAGGCCTCCCTCGACGAGGGGTGGGCCGATCCGGCCCGGCTGTACCGCGAGGGGCGGCGGGCCCGGCTGTTGCTCGACGCCGCCCGCGAGGCGACCGCGGAGGCGGTGGGCTGCCGGCCCGACGAACTGTCCTTCACCTCGTCGGGGACGCGGGCGGTGCACACGGCGATCGCGGGCGCCCTCGGGGGCCGGCGGCGCGTCGGACGCCACCTGATCGTGTCAGCGGTCGAACACTCTTCGGTGCTCCATTCGGCCGAGCTCCACGAGTCGGGCGGCGGGACGGTGACGCAGGTCCCGGTACGGCGCACCGGTGCCGTCTCCGCCGAGGTCTACGCGGGCGAACTGCGTCCCGACACCGCGCTCGCGTGCCTGCAGTCCGCCAATCACGAGGTGGGCACCGTGCAGCCGGTGGCCGAGGTCGCACAGGCGTGCGGGGAGGCGGGTGTGCCGCTGCTGGTGGACGCGGCGCAGTCGCTGGGCTGGGGCCCCGTGGAGGGTGATTGGTCCCTCCTCGCGGCGAGTGCCCACAAGTGGGGCGGCCCGGCGGGGGTCGGGCTCCTCGTCGTGCGCAAGGGCGTCCGGTTCGCGCCCCAAGGGCCGGTGGACGAGCGCGAGTCGGGCCGGGCGGCCGGGTTCGAGAACATCCCCGGGATCGTGGCCGCGGCGGCCTCGCTGCGGGCCGTGCGGGCCGAGGCGGCCGCGGAGGCGGACCGGCTGCGGGAACTGACGGAGCGGATCCGGGTCCGGGTCCCCGCGCTCGTCCCCGACGTGGAGGTGGTCGGCGACCCGGTCCGCCGGCTGCCCGGCATCGTCACCTTCTCCTGTCTCTATGTCGACGGGGAGACCCTGCTGCACGAGCTGGACCGGGCCGACTTCTCGGTCTCGTCGGGCTCGTCGTGCACGAGCAGCACGCTGACCCCGAGCCACGTCCTGAGGGCGATGGGTGTGCTCAGCGAGGGCAACGTCCGGGTGTCGCTGCCGCCGGGCACCGCGGCGGAGGAGGTCGAGCGCTTCCTGTCGGTGCTGCCGGGCACGGTCGCCGCGGTCCGCGAGAAGCTGGGCGCCCCCGCCGGACCGACGAGGACGCCCGCCGCGTCGGACGCCGTCGTGGTGGACGCGCTGGGGAGGCGCTGCCCGATCCCCGTCATCGAACTGGCCAAGGTCATCGGCGACGTACCGGTCGGCGGCACCGTCCGGGTCCTCGCGGACGACGAGGCGGCGCGGCTCGACATCCCGGCCTGGTGCGAGATGCGGGGGCAGGAGTACGTCGGCGAGGAGCCCGCGGACCGGGGCTCGGCCTACGTGGTGCGCCGCCTGTCGTGACGCCCGGGCGGGAGGGCGCCGCCGGGCTCCGGAACGGCGGGGCGCACGGGGGTCCCGCCCGGGTGACGGCGTCACCCGGCGGACCCGCGCGGCCGGCCGGCGTCAGGCGAGGTGCGCCCGGACGTCGGCGGCGGCCTCGTCGCCGTACGCCTTGGTGAAGCGGTCCATGAAGTGGGCGCGGCGGAGCTGGTACTCCTGCGTGCCGACGGTCTCGATGACCAGGGTGGCGAGCATGCAGCCCACCTGGGCGGCGCGCTCCAGCGAGACGCCCCAGGCCAGGCCGGACAGGAAGCCCGCGCGGAACGCGTCGCCGACGCCCGTGGGGTCGGCCTTGCGCTCCTCCTCGGGGCAGCCGACCTCGATCGGGTCCTCGCCGGCCCGCTCGACGCGCACGCCGCGCGAGCCGAGCGTCGTCACGCGGTGGCCGACCTTGCCGAGGATCTCCTCGTCCGTCCAGCCGGTCTTGGACTCGATGAGCCCCTTCTCGTACTCGTTGGAGAAGAGGTACGTGGCGCCGTCCAGCAGTATCCGGATCTCGTCGCCGTTCATCCGGGCGATCTGCTGCGAGAAGTCGGCCGCGAAGGGGATCCCGCGGGAGCGGCACTCCTCGGTGTGGCGCAGCATCCCCTCCGGGTCGTCCGCGCCGATCAGGACGAGGTCGAGACCGCCGACCCGGTCCGCCACCGACTTGAGCTCGATGAGGCGGGCCTCGCTCATCGCGCCGGTGTAGAAGGAGCCGATCTGGTTGTGGTCGGCGTCGGTGGTGCAGACGAAGCGGGCGGTGTGCAGCACCTCGGAGATGCGCACGGACGCGGTGTCGACGCCGTGCCGCTCCAGCCAGGCGCGGTACTCGCCGAAGTCGGAGCCGGCGGCCCCGACCAGGACCGGCGACGTACCCAGCTGGCCCATGCCGAAGGCGATGTTCGCGCCCACTCCGCCCCGGCGCACGTCGAGGTTGTCGACCAGGAAGGAGAGGGAGACCGTGTGGAGCTGGTCCGCGACGAACTGGTCGGCGAAACGGCCGGGGAAGGTCATGAGGTGGTCGGTGGCGATGGAGCCGGTGACTGCGATACGCACGGCGAGGACACGCTCCTGCGGGAGGGAGGGGATGACAGTTCACGCTACCCGGTGCACCGGCCGCCCTGAAGCGGGCAAAACTACCCGATAGTAGATCTTTCTTCGTACCCTCTCCGTGCATACGGTGCCCCTATGACGAACCTCAAGGTCCACGGCCCGGCCCCGCTCGACCTCGACGGCGACCTGGCGTCGCTGCGCGGCGACTGCGCCCGCATGGCCGGGCACTGGGCTGCGCCCGACCAGGCCGCCCCCCTCCCCGTCTCCCCGTCCCTGATCCACGGCGTGACCGTCCCCTCCACCTCCGCCCGGCTGCTGGACGCGATGTCCGACTACGGCGACTGACGGCACCGACCGGACGGGCCCGGCGCCCGGAAGGGAACCGCGCGCTCCCCCGCTGCGTCTCATCGCCGTCCCCCGTCGAGGGGACGGGGTATACGACCCCTGAGCATCCGCCTTTGACAGGGCCGGGTCATCAGGGACAGCAGCGGAGCCGAAGGAGCGATGCGGTGAGCACCGAGCGACCCGACAACGACGCGACCGAACCGACCGAGGACGCCTCCGGTACGGCCGGGACGCGCCGCCGGCACTCCCCGGTGGCCGTCGTCTCGGTCGCGGCCGCGGTGCTGCTGGTCGGCGGCGGCGGGGCGTACGTCGCCACGACCGCCTCCGGCGGCGACGACCGGAGCGCGGCCGGCGCCGGCCGCGACGGCACTCCCCCGCCGCTGGTCCTCGACGGCTACACGGAGGGCGGCGCCGGGGACACCGAGGGCATCGCGCCCGGCGAGCCCGACCCGTACGGCGTGACCTACCGCGCGGACGGCGAGCTGCCCGACGGCCCCGGCTCCGCGCCCGTGTACCGGGCGAAGGGCCAGGTCACCGAGGGCGAGGTCGCCCGGCTGGCGAAGGCTCTCGGCCTCTCGGGCACGCCGAGGCTCGCCGGGGAGACCTGGAAGGTGGGACCGGACAAGGACGGCTCGGGACCGAGCCTCCAGGTGAACAAGCGGGCGCCGGGGACCTGGACGTTCAGCCGGTACGCGCCCGGCACCGACGACTGCGGGAGTGCCACCAAGTGCGGGAGCGCCCCGGCCGCCGGGAGCGGGGACCCGGTGAGCGAGGCCGCCGCGCGGAAGGCCGCGGCGCCGGTGCTGAAGGCGGTCGGGCAGGACGACGCGAAGCTGGACGCGCGGCAGCTCATGGGCGCCGTCCGCGCCGTGAACGCCGAGCCGCGCGTCGGTGACCTGCCGACCTCCGGCTGGACGACCGGCATCCAGGTGGGCACCGACAGCCGCGTGGTGGGCGGCAGCGGCCAGCTGAAGGCTCCGGTGAAGGGCGACACGTATCCCGTGATCGGCGCGCGCCGGGCGCTGGACCTGATGAACGGGCCGGCGCCGGAGGGCGGGCGCAAGGGCATCGGGGGCTGCGCGAGCCCCGTACCGCTGAAGGACCGCGACGAGACTCCGTGCGAGGGATCGGCCGCGACGCCGGCACGGGAGTCGGTGGCGGTCGAGAAGGCCGTCTTCGGGCTCGCCTCGCACTTCGTGGACGGCCGGCAGGCCCTGGTGCCGTCCTGGCTGTTCGAGGTGCGGACCGAGGGGGCGAAGGAGGCGTTCACGGTGACGCATCCGGCCGTCGACCCGCGGTACCTGGCCTCACCCGATCCGGCGGAGACCCCCACGGAGCAGCCGAGTCCGCGGCCGACCGGGCCCGGTGACGAGCCGACCTCGCAGCCGGCCGAGCGCGACGTGCGGGTGCAGGGCTACACCGCCGACGGCAAGGACCTGACCGTCAGCTTCACGGGCGGGGTCTGCGCCGACTACTCGGCCACCGCCAAGGAGAGCCCGGGGAAGGTGGAGGTCACCGTGACCGAGAAGCCGCACCGGGGCAAGGCCTGCATCCTGATCGCGAAGGTCTTCCATCAGACGGTCCGCCTGGACGCGCCGCTCGGCGGCCGCGAGGTCGTGGGGACCGACGGCAAGGAGGTCCGGGAGGGGAAGGTGACCACCCCGGAGGGCAGCGCGAGCCCGCGGTGACGGCAGGCCGGCCCGGGTGCGGGACCCCGGGTCATCTGCCGGATGCCGATCGCGTGGAGTCCACGCCGGGCCGGGTGACGGCAGGCCAGTGCGGGTGTGGTGGGGCTCGGTGATCCCAGGCCGGTCCGGGTGACGGTCCCGGGCCACGGTGGGAGACCCGCCCCCGGAACACACGAAGGCGGCGCCCCTTACGGGGACGCCGCCTTCGTCGTGTGTCCTGGCGTACGACCGGGCCGCACCACCGGCTGCGCCCAGCCGGAGGACCGACTAGCTGAAGGAGTCGCCGCAGGCGCAGGAACCCGTCGCGTTCGGGTTGTCGATCGTGAAGCCCTGCTTCTCGATGGTGTCCACGAAGTCGATGGAGGCACCGCCCAGGTACGGGGCGCTCATGCGGTCGGTGACGACCTTGACGCCGCCGAAGTCCTTGACGACGTCGCCGTCGAGGGAGCGCTCGTCGAAGAAGAGCTGGTAGCGCAGGCCGGAGCAGCCGCCGGGCTGAACGGCGACGCGCAGCGCCAGGTCCTCACGGCCTTCCTGGTCGAGCAGGGCCTTGACCTTGGCAGCGGCGGCGTCGGACAGGATGATGCCGTCGCTCACGGTGGTGGTCTCGTCCGATACGGACATCTGCTTCTCTCCCGGGTTGTACGGAGACTGCTTGCCGACGGTTCCAACCGGCGGGGCCGCGGATTCATTCCGGGCCGATGCGTGTCTTTTCGCTTCTCTGCTCTTCATGCTCGCACATGCGAGAGGGAGCGGACAGCGCCTGTGGACAACCATGCCCCGGGATTCACGTCACATCGACGCTATGGGCATCGTCAGCATGACGTGAAGCGGTTATCATAGATAGCGTCATTTAGACGAGAAGGCTTGTCCCACATGTCCCGCCGGAACGGTCGAACGGTCCGGCGAGCCGCAGAACAGAAAGGGTGCGTGTGGTGACCACCGCCCAGCCCCAGGAGCTCGACGTACAGCCGACGCCTCTCGCCCTGCTGCTGCTCGGCCGCGAGGCCGACCCGCGCAGCGAGCGCGGCGTCGAGTGCCCCGGCGACCTGCCCTCCCCGTCCGACCCGGACCTGGTGGAGCGCGCCCGCGCGGCCAAGGAGAAGCTCGGGGACAAGGTCTTCGTGCTCGGCCACCACTACCAGCGCGACGAGGTCATCCAGTTCGCCGACGTGACGGGTGACTCGTTCAAGCTGGCCCGGGACGCGGCCGCCCGCCCCGAGGCGGAGTACATCGTCTTCTGCGGTGTGCACTTCATGGCCGAGTCCGCGGACATCCTGACCTCCGACGACCAGAAGGTGGTCCTGCCCGACCTCGCCGCGGGCTGCTCGATGGCCGACATGGCGACGGCCGAGCAGGTCGCCGAGTGCTGGGACGTGCTGACCGAGGCCGGCGTCGCCGAGCAGGTCGTGCCCGTGTCGTACATGAACTCGTCCGCGGACATCAAGGCCTTCACCGGCAAGCACGGCGGCACGATCTGCACCTCGTCCAACGCCAAGAAGGCGCTGGACTGGGCGTTCGAGCAGGGCGAGAAGGTGCTGTTCCTGCCGGACCAGCACCTGGGCCGCAACACCGCCGTCCGGGACATGGGGATGTCCCTGGAGGACTGCGTCCTGTACAACCCGCACAAGCCGAACGGCGGCCTGACCGCCGAGCAGCTGCGCGACGCGAAGATGATCCTGTGGCGCGGCCACTGCTCCGTTCACGGCCGCTTCTCGCTGGAGTCGGTCGAGGACGTGCGGGCCCGGATCCCCGGCGTGAACGTCCTGGTCCACCCGGAGTGCAAGCACGAGGTGGTGGCCGCGGCGGACTACGTCGGCTCGACCGAGTACATCATCAAGGCGCTGGAGGCGGCCCCGGCCGGCTCGAAGTGGGCGATCGGCACGGAGCTGAACCTGGTCCGCCGCCTGGCGAACCGTTTCGCCTCCGAGGACAAGGAGATCGTCTTCCTCGACAAGACGGTCTGCTTCTGCTCGACCATGAACCGCATCGACCTCCCGCACCTGGTCTGGACCCTGGAGTCCCTGGCCGAGGGCAACCTCGTCAACCGCATCGAGGTGGACAAGGAGACGGAGGCGTTCGCCAAGCTGGCGCTGGAGCGGATGCTGGCCCTGCCGTAGCCCTCGCGCTTCTCGTACACGCCGACGGGGCGCCCCTCCTTCCGGAGGGGCGCCCCGCGCGTGTGCAGTGAGCTGCCGCGTCAGACCTGGGCGGGTTCCGGGTCCTCGGCGTCGGTCCGCGCGGAGGACTGCGGCGGGACGCCGGCCTTGTCCGCGCGCTTCGCCGCCCGCTTCTTCGCCCGGCGCTCCTTGCGGAGCTCGATCATCGCGTAGAGCGTCGGGACGAGGAGCAGGGTGAGCAGGGTCGACGTGATCAGGCCGCCGATGACGACCACGGCCAGCGGCTGGGCGATGAAGCCGCCCTCGCCGGTGACGCCGAGCGCCATCGGGAGGAGGGCGAAGATCGTCGCCAGCGCCGTCATCAGGATCGGGCGCAGCCGGTGCCGGCCGCCTTCCAGCACGGCCTCGACGACGCCGTAGCCCTGCCGGCGGTACTGGTTGATCAGGTCGATCAGCACGATCGCGTTCGTCACCACGATGCCGATGAGCATCAGCATGCCGATCATCGCCGGGACGCCCATGGGGGTGCCGGTGACGACCAGCAGACCGATGGCGCCGGTGGCCGCGAACGGGATGGACACGAGCAGGATCAGCGGCTGGACCAGCGAACGGAAGGTCGCGACCAGCAGCATGAAGACGATCGCGATCGCCGCGAGCATCGCGAGACCGAGGGACGAGAACGCGTCGTCCTGGTCCTGCGAGACCCCGCCGATCTCCGCCGTCGCGCCGGCCGGCAGCTTCAGCTTGTCCAGCTTCGCCGTCAGGTCCGCGCTGACCGCGCCGGTGTTGTCCCCGGTCGGCTTCGCGGTGATGGTCGCCGCCCGCTGACCGTCGATCCGGGTCATCGAGACCGGGCCGTCGACCAGCTTCACGGTCGCGATGTCGCCGAGCTTCACGGCGCCGAGCCGCAGGCCCTTGAGCTCGGCGAGGGTGTCGGCGGGCTTCGCCGACCTGATGACGACGTCCCGCTCGGTGTCGTCCAGGATCGCCTTGCCACTGGTGGTGCCCCGGACGGCTTGGGCGACGGCGGCACCGAGCGTGGTGTCGTCGAACCCGGCGGCGGCCGCCTCGGAGTTGGCCTTCACCGAGATCCGCGGCACGCTCTGCGACAGGTCGCTGGTGACGTCGGTGACGTGGTCGAGCCCCGCCACCTCGTCGCGGACCTGCTCGGCGGCCTTGCGCAGGACGTCGCCGTCGGCCGCCTTCACGACCACGCTGAGGTCCTGGTTGCCGAAGCCGTCACCGGCCGCGACGGTCGTCGTACCCGCCCCGGAGAGCTTGCCGAGCCCCTCCTCGATGCGGTCCTGGACGTCCTCGTACGACGCCGAGTCCTCCAGCATCACCTGGTACGAGGCCTGGTTGGTGTCCGTGCCGCCGCCGAAGGCCGCGAGGAAGCCGGACGAGCCGATGGTGACCTGGTAGTCCTTGATGCCGTCGACACCGTCGAGCATCTTCTCGACCTTCCGCGCCGCGGCGTCGGTCGCCGCCAGGCTGGTGCCCGGCTTCAACTCCTGCTTGACGGTGAGGACTTCCTGGTCGCCCTGGTCGAAGAAGTTCGTCTTCAGCAGCGGCGCCATGCCGAACGTGCCGACGAGGACGACGACCGCGATCGCCACGCTCGTCAGCCGGCGACGCGTCGCGAAGCGCAGGACGGGGACGTAGAGGCGCTGCAGACGGCTGCGCGCCTCCTTCTCCTCCGCCTCCCGGCGCGCCTCGTCGGCGTCCTCCGGGGTGCCCTTGGAGGCGCGCAGGAACCAGTACGACAGAACCGGGACCACCGTCAGCGACACCAGCAGCGACGCCAGCAGGGCCGCCGTGACCGTCAGGCTGAACGAGCCGAACAGCTCGCCCACCATGCCGCCGGTGAGCCCGATCGGCAGGAAGACGGCGACCGTGGTGAGGGTGGACGAGGTGACGGCGCCCGCGACCTCGCGCACCGCCTTGAGGATCGCCTCCTCGCGCTCCTCGCCGTAGCCGAGGTGCCGCTTGATGTTCTCCAGGACCACGATCGAGTCGTCCACGACACGGCCGATGGCGATGGTGAGCGCGCCAAGCGTCAGCATGTTGAGCGACAGGTCGCGGGTCCACAGGACGATCAGGGCCAGCACCACCGACAGCGGGATGGAGACCGCGGTGACCAGCGTCGAGCGCACCGACGCCAGGAAGACCAGGATGACGAGGACCGCGAAGAGCAGGCCCAGCGCGCCCTCGGTGGTCAGCCCCTTGATGGACTTGGAGACCGCCGGGCCCTGGTCGCTGACGACGGTGATCGCGGCACCGGAGCCGAGGTCGGCCCGCAGGTCCGGCAGCTTGTCGTGGACGGCGTCGGAGATGGCGACCGCGCTGCCGTCGTGGTCCATGGTGACCATGACCGCGAGGCTGGGCCGGCCGTCCGTACGCGTGATCGAGTCGGCCTTCGCCTGCTCCTGCCGGACGGCCGCGACGTCGGCGAGGCGCACCGGCTTCTTCACGCCTTCGCCGGTGATCCGGAGGTCCTCGATCTGCTTCAGCGACGTGAAGCCGCCGCCGACCTGGACGGTGCGGTTGGCGCCGTCCTCGTCGAAGGAGCCCGCCGGGACGGTCGCGCCGCCCGCACGGAGCGCCTGGCCGAGGGCGGCCGTGGTGAGCCCGGCCCTCGCGAGCTTCCGGTCGTCCGGGGTGACCGTGACCTGGAGGTCGCGGACGCCGTCGACGGTGACCTGGCCGACGCCGTCGATGTCCTTCAGCGCCGGGACGACGGTCCGGTCGAGCTGGTCGGAGAGGGCCTGCTGGTCCTTGCCCGAGGTGACGGCGAGGACCACGGTCGGCATGTCGTCCGTCGAACCGGCGACGACCTGCGGGTCCACGTCGTCCGGGAGCTGGACGCGGGCCCGGTTGACGGCCTGCTGGACGTCGGCGACGAGCTGCTTGGTGTCGTTGCCGTAGTCGAAGGACGCCATGATCACGGCGTTGCCCTCGCTCGCCGTGGAGGTGACACCGGTGATGCCGTCGACGGCTTCGAGGTTGTCCTCGATGGGCTCGACGACCTGCTTCTCGACCACGTCCGGGGACGCACCCTGGTACGGCGCCAGGACGGACACCATGGGCAGTTCGATGGTGGGCAGCAACTGTTGCTTGAGCTGCGGGATCGCTATCGCTCCGAAGGCGATCGCGATGATCGACATCAGTCCGATCAGGGCCCGTTGCGCGAGGCTGAATCTGGACAGCCAGGACATGGGTGGCGGGTCTCTCTTCCGTGGTGTGAGCGGCAGGAGGGGCACATGTGAGCGCCCCACGTCACACCCTGAGCCATCGCCGGAAGCCGATCCGTAGCCCCCAGGTCCATTTCCTCGCCCGGGCCTACTGCGGGCGCAGTACACCGCGGTGCGGCTCAGTCCACCCTCGGACGTACCAGCCCCGACTCGTACGCGATCACGACCAGCTGCGCCCGGTCGCGCGCGCCCAGCTTGGCCATGGCCCGGTTGACGTGCGTCTTCACGGTGAGCGGGCTGACCACGAGCCGCTCGGCGATCTCGTCGTTGGAGTGCCCGCCGGCCACCTGCACGAGCACCTCGCGCTCCCGCACGGTGAGGGTGTCCAGCCGTTCGGAGCGGGCCGGGTCCCGGCCGTCGTCCGACGGGTCGCCCTGCGCGAGGAACTGCGCGATCAGTCCCTTGGTGGCCGCCGGCGACAACAGCGCCTCGCCGCCCGCCGCGATGCGGATCGCGCTCAGCAGTTCCTCGGGCTCGGAGCCCTTGCCGAGGAACCCGGACGCGCCCGCCCGCAGCGACTGCACCACGTACTCGTCGACCTCGAACGTCGTCAGCATCACCACGCGGACGTGCGCGAGGCCCGGATCGGCGCTGATCAGCCGGGTCGCGGCCAGCCCGTCGGTACCCGGCATGCGGATGTCCATGAGCACCACGTCGGCGCGCTCCTCGCGCGCCAGGCGCACTGCCTCCGCGCCGTCGGACGCCTCTCCGACGACCTCCATGTCCGGCTCGGAGTCGACCAGGACGCGGAAGGCGCTGCGCAGCAGGGCCTGGTCGTCGGCGAGCAGGACGCGGATGGTCATGCGGAGTCCCCCGTGACGGCTGTGCGGTTCTTGACCGGAAGGATCGCATGGACCCGGAAACCGCCGCCGTAGCGGGGACCGGCGGTGCAGGTGCCACCGAGCGCGGTGACCCGTTCGCGCATGCCGAGGAGGCCGTGGCCGCCGCCGTCCCGCGGCCCCTGGTCCTGGCCCGGCCCGTCGTCGAGCACGGTCACCTCGACGTTCGGCCCCACGCGTACGACGCTGACCTCGGCCTTCGCGCCGGAGCCCGCGTGCTTGCGGACGTTGGTCAGGGCCTCCTGGATGATCCGGTACGCGGCGAGGTCCACGGCGGCGGGCAGGCTGGTGCCGTGGTCGGTGCGGGCGACCTCCACGGGCAGCCCGGCGTTGCGGAAGGTGTCCGCGAGCTCGTCGAGGCGGTTCAGGCCGGGGGCCGGTTCGGTCGGCGCCTCGGGGTCGCCGCTCTGGCGCAGCAGGCCGACGGTGGCCCGCAGCTCGTTGAGCGCCGAGCGGCTGGCCTCCCGGACGTGCCCGAGCGCCTCCTTGGCCTGGTCGGGCCGCTTGTCCATGACGTGCGCGGCGACGCCCGCCTGCACGTTGACCAGGGCGATGTGGTGCGCGACGACGTCGTGCAGGTCGCGGGCGATGCGGAGGCGCTCCTCGGCGACGCGGCGGCGTGCCTCCTCCTCGCGGGTGCGTTCCGCGCGCTCGGCGCGTTCCCTGATCGCGTGCACGAAGGCCCGCCGGCTGCGTACGGCGTCGCCCGCGGCGGCGGCCATGCCGGTCCAGGCGAAGATGCCGAGGTTCTCCTGGGCGTACCAGGGCAGCGGGCCCGCGAGCATCGCGACCGCGGTCAGCACGGTCATGGTGAGCAGTCCGACGCGCCAGGTGGTGGGGCGGTCGGTGGCCGAGGCCACGGTGAAGAGGGCGACCACGGCACACATCGCCACCGGGGCGCGGGGGTCGCCGGTCACGAGTTCCACGAGCGAGACGGCGACGGTCCCGGCGAGGACGGCCACGGGGGCGCGGCGGCGGAGGACCAGGGCCGCCGCGCCGAGCACCATCAGGGTCAGGCTCATGGCGTCGGGGGTGCGGGCGCCCCAGGTCGCGCCGTCCTCGCCGTGCGGGTCGACGAAGGAGCCCGCCACCATGCAGGCCAGGACGCCGGCGGCCAGGGCCGCGTCCAGGGCGAGGGGGTGGGCCCGGAGTCTGCACCGGGTGCGGTCTAGGGTGCTCACCCGGCCACGGTACGGGGGGTGGCGCCTCGGGGGGCGCCCTCTCTCCTGGCCCGGGTGGGATCGGGCGGGTTCGTCCGGCGTGCGGGGGCCTGTGGGGGTCGGGGGCGCCGTTCCCCGCGCCCCCTGACGGGGCACCCCGAGGGGGGTGGATTTCCCGGCCCGCCGTGGTGGTTGCTCGCGCCGTTCCCCGCGACCCTGGCAGGGCACCCCGGGGGGGGGTGGATCTCCTGGCCCGCCGTGGTGGTTGCTCGCGCCGTTCCCCGCGCCCCTATCGGGGCCGCCCCAGGAGCGTGGATCGGTGGCCCGCCGTCGTGGTTTCTCGCGCCGTTCCCCGCGCCCCTGACGGGGCCGCCCCAGGAGCGTGGATTACCCGCGCCGCCGTCGTGGTTGCTCGCGCCGTTCCCCGCGCCCCTGACGGGGCACCCCCGGGACGTGACTTCCCCGCGCCACCGTCGTGGTTTCTCGCGCCGTTCCCCGCGCCCCTGTCGGGGCACCCCTGGGGTTTGGGTCAGCCGGGGATCAGGCCGTCGTCGCTCAGGAGGTTTCTTACCTCTTCCAGGGACGCGTCGGAGGAGGGGAGGATCAGCTCGGACGGCTCCAGGGAGTCGTCCGGCAGGGGTGTCCCCAGGCGGCGGACCGCGTCCAGGAGGGCGGCCAGCGTGCGCCGGAAACCCTCCTGGTCGCCGCGCTCCATCTCGGCGAGCAGCTCGTCGTCGAGCTTGTTCAGTTCGGTGAGGTGGCCGTCGGCCAGCGTCACCTGCCCCTCCCCCATGACCCGTACGATCATGTCACCTCCTCAGGCGTGGGACCCGGCGGATTCCGGTGCGTGCCTACTGCTTGTCGAAGCGCGGAGTGTCCTGCGGCTGCTGCGGGGACCGGGACCGGCTCTCGCCGCCCTCGATCGCCTGCTGCGGCGAACCGCCCGCCAGCTCCGCCTTCATGCGCTGCAGTTCCAGCTCCACATCAGTACCACCGCTGAGCCGGTCCAGCTCGCTCTGGATGTCGTCCTTGGCGAGCCCGGACTGGTCGTCGAGCGCCCCGGAGGCGAGCAGCTCGTCGATCGCGCCGGCCCGCGCCTGGAGCTGGGCGGTCTTGTCCTCGGCACGCTGGATGGCCATGCCCACGTCGCCCATCTCCTCGGAGATGCCCGAGAAGGCCTCCCCGATCCGGGTCTGCGCCTGGGCCGCGGTGTACGTGGCCTTGATGGTCTCCTTCTTCGTGCGGAAGGCGTCCACCTTGGCCTGGAGCCGCTGGGCCGCGAGGGTGAGCTTCTCCTCCTCGCCCTGGAGGGTCTGGTGCTGGGTCTCCAGGTCGGTCACCTGCTGCTGGAGCGCGGCCCGGCGCGAGAGCGCCTCGCGCGCCAGGTCCTCGCGGCCCAGGGCGAGCGCCTTGCGGCCCTGGTCCTCCAGCTTGGAGGACTGCGACTGGAGCTGGTTCAGCTGGAGTTCCAGGCGCTTGCGCGAGGTCGCCACGTCGGCGACGCCCCGGCGGACCTTCTGGAGCAGCTCCAGCTGTTTCTGGTACGAGTAATCGAGGGTCTCGCGCGGGTCCTCGGCCCGGTCAAGGGCCTTGTTCGCCTTCGCGCGGAAGATCATCCCCATACGCTTCATGACACCGCTCATGGGCTTCGCGCGCCCCCTTCTGACGGACTACGGCCTCAGCACCTGCGACAGAACCCACAGTACGGGCCCTGCATCCATTACCGCACTGTTCGGGGACGGATGCGCTCATCCCCAAGGACGACTGCGCACGGCCCCGCTCCGGCGTAGGGAGTAGGTGTCTCTCGGGGTCCCCCGGAGGTCCTGGCGGAACTCCCGGGTCGAACGACACGCAACGTCCCCCTTGTCCCAGTACAGACGTCCGGTGTTGCCGGATCGTTCCCCGGTCGGCGGCGGTCCATGCCCCCGCACCCCGTACCCTTGGGTTTTGTGTTCCGTAGCCGTGCCAAGGAAGAGAAGGCCCCCGCCGTCAAGGCGCAGGTGACCGACTCCAAGCAGCCCCGCGACCCGCAGGCCCCCAAGGGTCGCCCCACGCCCAAGCGCAGTGAGGCACAGACCCAGCGCCGCAGCGTCGCCAACACTCCGACGTCGCGGAAGGAGGCGGCCAAGCGGCAGCGCGACGAGCGCCGGACCCAGCTGGAGAAGCAGCGTCAGGCGCTGGCGAGCGGCGACGAGCGCTACCTGCCCGCGCGCGACAAGGGCCCCGTGCGCAAGTTCGCGCGGGACTTCGTCGACTCGCGGTTCTGCGTCGCCGAGTTCTTCCTGCCGATGGCCGTGGTCATCCTCGTGCTGAGCATGGTGCGGGTGGGCTCGCTGCAGAACATCGCGCTGCTGCTGTGGCTCGTGGTGATCGCGATGATCGTGGTCGACTCGGTCGGCATCGCGATCCGCCTCAAGAAGCAGCTGAACACCCGCTTCCCGGACGCACCCAAGAAGGGCGCGGTCCCCTACGCGCTGATGCGCACCCTGCAGATGCGTCGGCTCCGGCTGCCGAAGCCGCAGGTCAAGCGCGGAGAGCGGCCCTGAGCGCGACGTCTTTCTCCGGAGGCGCGGCGGACGCCTGGCTGAGCAGGCTGGGCGGGCTGCGTGATGTCGTACGGCAGGAGCTGGTGGCCCGGCAGCTCGACGAGCAGATAGCCGGGCGGTTCCCCGTCGGGCAGCGGCTGCGGATCCTCGACGTCGGCATGGGGCAGGGCACGCAGGCGCTGCGGCTGGCCAGGGCCGGGCACCAGGTGACCGGTCTGGAGCAGGACGCGAGGATGCTGGGCGTCGCCCGGGAGGCGCTGGCCGCCGAGCCCGAGGGCATCCGGAGCCGCGTCCGGCTCATCGAGGGCGACGGCCGGGAGACGGGGGTCCACTTCCTGCCCGGCAGCTTCGACGTGGTGCTGTGCCACGGGGTGCTGATGTACGTCGAGGAGCCCGACGCCCTGCTGGCGGGCCTGGCGCGGATGCTGGCCCCCGGCGGCCTGCTCTCGCTCCTCGTGCGGAACGCGGACGCGCTGGCCATGCGGCCGGGGCTGGCCGGGGACTGGGCGGGCGCCCTCGGGGCGTTCGACACCGTCGCCTACCGCAACCGGCTCGGTCTCGACGTCCGCGCCGACCGGCTCGCCACCCTGACGGCGACGCTCCTGGGCATCGGGGCACCGCTGCACGCCTGGTACGGGGTGCGGGTCTTCACGGACACGGCGGCCGACGGGGCCGAGGTCCCGGCGGACGTGGACGCCCTGCTGGCCGTCGAGGAACGCGCCGGACGCACCGATCCCTACCGCCGGGTGGCGGCGCTGCTGCACCTGTGCGGAGTGCGCGGCTGAGTCGTCCGCCCGGGCGGACGAACACGGCGGTGACACCGCCTGTTCGGGTGTGCAACGCGGGCCGGACCACCGTCCGGAAGGGACACTTCGGGCATGGATGCCTCCCGTGCCCGCACGCGTCTGTGCCTGTCCGCGGCCGCCGCCTGCTCCGCCTCCCTGCTCGCCGGCTGCTCCGCCGCGGGCCCCGCGGCCACGGAGCGTCCGGCGACCACGGCGCGGGCCGCCGCGCCGAGGGCCGCCGGTGACCTCCAGGACGACTACCAGCGCGTCATCAGGGACGTCCTGCCGTCGGTCGTGCAGATCCAGGCACGCGACGACCTCGGCTCGGGGGTCGTGTACGACGACCGCGGGCACGTGGTCACCAACGCGCACGTGGTCGGGAACGAGAAGACGTTCCAGGTGACGACGGCCAACAGCGAGGACGTGCTGACCGCCCGGCTCGTCCACGCCTACCCGGAGCAGGACCTCGCCGTCATCAAGCTGGACAAGGTACCGCGCGGCATGCGGGCGGCGACGATGGGCGACTCGTCGAAGGTGGCCGTCGGCCAGATCGTCCTCGCGATGGGCTCGCCCCTCGGCCTGTCGTCCAGCGTGACGCAGGGCATCGTGTCGGCGACCGGACGCACCGTCAGCGAGGGCAGGTCGGGCGGCGGGACCGGCGCGACGATCCCGAACATGGTGCAGACGTCGGCCGCGATCAACCCGGGCAACAGCGGGGGCGCGCTGGTGGACCTGGACGGCAGGGTCGTCGGCATCCCGACGCTGGCCGCGGCGGATCCCGACCTGGGGGGCGGCGCGGCTCCCGGCATCGGGTTCGCCATCCCGGCGTCGATGGTGAGGACGGTCGCCGACCAGATCATCAAGGACGGCCGCGTCACCGACTCGGGACGGGCCGCGCTCGGCATCACGGGCCGCACCGTCGTGGACGGCGGCTACCGGGCCGCGGGGGTCGCCGTGGTCGAGGTCCAGCGGGGCGGCGCGGCCGGCCGGGCCGGCATCGAGCCGGGCGACATCATCACCCGGTTCGGCGGGACGGCCATCGGGACGATCACCTCGCTGACCGAGGCGCTGGCGGCCGAGAAGCCGGGCGACCGGGTCCCGGTCACGTACACCCGGAACGGCGGCGGGAAGACCGTCGACGTGACGCTGGGCGAGCAGTGAGCCGGCGGAGCCGCGCGGGGCGGGCCCTGCTCCCGCGGGCTCGCGCGGGACGGACGGCGGGCGGTGCTGCCGGGAGCGCGGCCCCCGGCAGCACCGGGGAGCTACGCCTCCTCGGCGTGCAGGCTCATCGGCCCGTAGATCTCCGCGCTGTCCTCGAACAGCCGCACCTGGTCGGCACCTCCGTCCGCGAGGTCCTTCCAGTGCTCCCCGATCCAGGACTCGGCGTCCCCCTGCGTGGTGAACTCCTCGGGCACGACAGCGGGCGGGACCTCCGCCCCGTCGGCCTTCTCGAACCGCCACGTCCATGCCGCCATGTACGCCTCCAAGGTATGAGCACACTGCACAGCGGGGGCCGGACAAGATCCAGCCCCTGCCCGAAGCCTAGCCGGACGCGCAAGACCTGCACCGACAGGCGAAAATCAGCTCCGTGGAACTGACACTGCTCGGCACCGGTGCCCCCGCGGGCCTCCCCCGCCCCGACTGTCCCTGCGCCGCCTGCGCCGCCGCGCTCGGCTCCGACGCGCGGGCGGCGACCGCGCTGCTGGTGGACGGGACCCTGCTGCTCGACCTCACGCCCGGTGTCGCGTTCGCCGCCGCCCGCGCCGGACGCTCGCTGGGCGGCGTACGGCAGGTGCTGCTCTCGCATCCGCACAACGGGCCCGCGGTCGAGGTCCCGGCGGGGCTGGCGCAGCCCGGGCGGGTGCCGGACGGGCGGGAGCTGGCGCTGCTGACCGGGCACCGGGTGCGGGCGGTGCCGCTGGACGCGCCGGGCACCGGGTACGCGGTGACGGGGCCCGACGGGCAGCGGCTGCTGTATCTGCCGCCGGGTGCGGCGCCGGCCGGGCTCGACGCGAACGGCGGGCCGTACGACATGGTCGTCGCCGACGTGACCGGGCGGCCGGACGCGCTGGCGAGGCTGCGGGCCGTGGGCGCCGTCGGGCCTACGACCGACGTCGTCGCGGCGCACCTGGACCACGACGTGCCGCCGGGGGCCGAGCTGAGCCGCCGGCTCGCCGCGGCCGGGGCGCGGGCGGTGCCGGACGGCACGACGCTGACCGTCGGCGTGTACGAGGACGTGCCGGACGTGCCGCGCCGCACCCTCGTGCTGGGCGGCGCCCGTTCCGGCAAGTCGGTCGAGGCGGAGCGCCGTCTGGAGGCGTTCCCCGACGTGCTGTACGTGGCGACGGGCGGCACCCGCGCCGGGGACGGCGAGTGGGCCTCGCGGGTGCACGCCCACCGCGAGCGCCGCCCGGGGTCCTGGCGCACGGTCGAGACCTGCGACCTCGTGCCCCTGCTCACCGAGGACGGTCCGCCGCTGCTCGTCGACTGCCTGTCCCTGTGGCTGACCGACGCCATGGACGCGGTGGGCGCCTGGGACGACGCGGAGTGGGCGGGCGGCGGCGAGCGGGCCCTGCGGCACCGGGCCGGCGAGCTGACCGACGCCGTGCGCCGCACACGCCGGACCGTCGTCGCCGTCTCGAACGAGGTCGGGTCCGGGATCGTGCCGGCCACCGCGTCGGGCCGCCGCTACCGCGACGAGCTGGGACGGCTGAACTCCGCCTTCGCGGCGGAGTGCGAGCACGTACTGCTGGTGGTGGCGGGCCAGGCGCTGCCGCTGCGGTCCTGAAACCGATCTTCACGCCCCGGTTCACGCCCCGCGGCGGGCGATGATCCGGTACGCGTTGGAGAAGCGGGTGCGGCTGAACAGCGGGGCGAGGGCGTGGTCCAGGGCGGAGGCCGCGGCCAGCAGGGGGACGGTGGCCTTCATGAGGACCGCGCGGAGGGCGCGCTGGAGTTCGGTGGGGGGCTTGGCCCGCCAGGGGGCGTCGACGTCGGGCAGCAGCCGGGCGAGCGCCAGCGCGAGAGCGCCCGTCAGGTCGTAGGGGATGTGGGGTTCGCGGCGGTCGGTGGCGACGATCTCGCAGCCCAGGGACTCCAGTTCGGCCAGCAGGTTGGGCAGCGGCAGCAGGTGCAGGTGCTGCGGCTGGCCGGAGTTCACCCACCAGCGGCCCAGCAGGGTGCCGAACACGCAGGCGGGGTCCGGGACTTCGACGAGGAGGTGGCCGCCGGGGCGTAGCGCGGACAGCGCCGCGCGCAGTTCGCCCCGCGGGTCGGGGGTGTGCTCCAGGTGGTGGAACATGCTCACGACGTCGTAGCGGCCCCGCACCCGGGCGGCGATCCCCGGGTCGGTGAGCCGGCCCAGATGGGCCTCGTCGACGCGGCCGGCCGCGTACGCCTTCTCGATCGCCACGGTGGCGTCGACGCCGTCGAAAGCGGTGTAGGGGTGCACCTGCCGGGCCGTCTCCGCGAAGTGCCCGTGCCCGGTGCCGACGTCGAGCCAGCTCTCCGGTTCCCGATAGCGGAGCATCGCGCGGGCGGCGGCGCGGTGGCGTCTGCGGCTGCCGCGGGCGGCGAGGATCCGTTCCGCGAAGCCGTCGTGCCCCTCGTGGAAGTCGAGGTGGTAGAAGGCCAGGCCCTCCGCGGTGAGCCGGGGGTTCTGGAAGGCGTGGGCGCAGTCCCGGCACTCGTCGACGACGAAGGTGCCCGGCTGGTGCCGGCGCAGGTTGGGCGTCCGCAGCCGGGTGCGCAGCCGGGTCGAACCGCACCAGGGGCAGTCCTCCCGGCGCGGTTCGTGGAAGCGGTCGGTGCCCTGGGCGAGTTCGCTGAGGTAGGCGGCTCGGCGCAGGGCGCTCGTCCGCGGGGTGGGGGTCATGAGCGGCTCCTGGACCCGGATGGCAATTCGATGCAAACCGGAACGTATGGGATCCCGATCATGGGTGCAATGACGTGGCTCCGCCGTGTTCGATCGCGGCCGGTACTGTTCGGCGAATGAGCTCGCTTAATCTCGACGACTTCACCGATCTCATCGAGCGCCCCGACGGTGGTGTACGCCGTGACGCCGAGGCGCGCAGGGAGCGGCAGGGCGTGCCGCCCGGGTCGCTCGGCCGCCTCGACGAACTCGGCGAGTGGCTGGCGGCGGCGCAGTCGGCGGTACCGGTGCGGCCCATCGAGCGGCCTCGCGCGGTGCTGTTCGCGGGCGACCACGGAATCGCCGGGCTCGGCGTGTCGGCCCGGCCCGCGGGCACCGCCGACCGGCTCGTGCGCTCGCTCCTGGAGGGTGCGGGACCCACCGCAATCCTGGCCCGCCGGCTCGGCGTGCCGGTGCGGGTGGTCGACATGGCCCTCGACTGCGACCCGGACGGGCTGCCGGACGAGGTCGTACGGCACCGGGTGCGGCGCGGGTCCGGGCGGATCGACGTCGAGGACGCGCTGACCCCCGAGGAGGCCGAGGCCGCGTTCCTGGCGGGCGTCGCCGTCGCGGACGAGGAGGCCGACTCCGGTACGGATCTCGTCGTCCTCGGCGACCTGAGCGTCGGCGGGACGACCGCGGCGGCGGTGCTCGTCGCCGCGCTGTGCGGGACGGACGCCTCCGTCGTCACCGGGCGGGGCGGGCAGCCCATCGACGACCTCGCGTGGATGCGCAAGTGTGCGGCGGTGCGGGACGCGTTGCGCCGGGCCCGGCCCGTGCTCGGGGACCAGCTCCAGCTGCTCGCCGCGGTGGGCGGGGCCGATCTCGCCGCCATGACCGGGTTCCTGCTCCAGTGCGCGGTGCGCAAGACGCCCGTCGTTCTCGACGGGGTGGTGTCCGCCGCGTGCGCCCTGGTCGCCCAGCGGGTCGCCTTCCGGGCGCCGGACTGGTGGCTGGCCGGGCAGCGCAGCGGGGAGCCTGCGCAGGCGAAGGCGCTCGACCGGATGGCGCTCGAACCCCTGCTTGATCACGGGGTCACCGTGGGTGAGGGGGCGGGGGCGTTGCTGGCGCTGCCGTTGGTGCAGGCTGCTGCCGCGTTGGCCGCGGAGTTGCCCGAGGTGGGGCTCGGGTCCCCGGAGAGTTCTCCGGGGGGCTCCTCTGTCGAGGGGGGTGCGGGGGGTGTTTCCTCGGGCGAGGGGGCCGGTGCGGATTCCGGTGCGGGGTCCGGTGCCTCGGAGGGGCGTCCCTGACCGGGCTGGCCTCGGTTTGGTTTCCCGTGCGGGTTTGTGGGGGCTGGGCGCGCCGTTCCTCGCCCCCCTGACCGGGGCCGGTTGGGTCCCGTGTGCGGGTTTGTGGGGGCTGGGCGCGCCGTTCCTCGCGCCCCTGGCCGGGCCTCCGTTGAGTTCTCCGTGCGGGTTTGTGGGGGCTGGGCGCGCCGTTCCTCGCGCCCCTGAACGGCCTCCGTTGAGTCCTCCGTGCGGGCTCGTGGGGGCTGGGCGCGCCGTTCCCCGCGCCCCTGACCGGGGCCGGTTGGGTCCCGTGTGCGGGTTTGTGGGGGCTGGGCGCGCCGTTCCTCGCGCCCCTGAACGGCCTCCGTTGAGTCCTCCGTGCGGGTTTGTGAGGGCTGGGCGCGCCGTTCCCCGCGCCCCTGACGGGGACCCGGGTGTCGTTTCTTGCGGTGTTGGCCCGGGGTGTTTGCGGGTCTTTGGGGGCTCGGGGGTGGCGGCGGGGTGTGAGGGGGCTTGGGACCTATCATCCCGGCTCATGGGAGATGTCCGAATTGCCACTGGGCGGGAGCGGGCCCCGGTCCGTCAGGGTGAGCGGGACGCCCGGCCCGCCGGCGTCCCACGCCGGGCCGCCGCCTTCGCCGTCTGGTATCTGCGGGGTGTCGCGTTCGTCAACTTCCTGAGTGCCGGGTGGGTCTCCCTGGGGCAGGACGTGCGACGGCACAACACGGACGACTACTTCACGCCGTACCTGCTGACGGCGGGCTTCGCCTCCGGTGTCTTCACGATGTTCCTCGCCCTCACCATGCGGCGCCGGAAGCGGGCCGCCTGGATCCTGAACCTGGTGCTCAGCGGTTCGTTCCTGCTGCTGTTCTCGTTCGCGATGACCTTCCCGGAGGTCCGGCGGTACCCCCAGAACTGGGTCTCGCTCGGCCTGACCGCGGCGTTCGTGGCGTCGCTCGTCGTCGGCCGGCGCGAGTTCTACGCGAAGGGCGACCGGTCGAACCCCAAGCTGGCGGCGGCCGTCGCGACCGGCGGGCTGCTGGTCACCTCGCTGCTGGCCGCGCTCCTGGTCACGGCCACCAACCAGGCGCCGGACGCCCGGATCTCGACGTTCACCGACCGCTGGCGCTACGGCACCCTGCGGCTCGTGTCCGTCGCCGCGGACGACGCGCACTTCCCCGGGATCGAGACGCCCAACTGGGTCAACGTCGCCGTCAACGGGTGCAGCACGCTGCTGGTCCTCGCCGTCCTGTACGCGGCCTTCCGCTCCCGCCGCGCCGTCGACCCGCTCACCGAGGACGACGAGAAGCGGCTGCGCGCCCTGCTGGACCGGCACGGCGACCGCGACTCGCTGGGCTACTTCTCGCTGCGCCGCGAGAAGAGCGTGGTGTGGTCGCCGACCGGCAAGGCGGCGGTGGCGTACCGCGTCGTGGGCGGGGTGTCGCTGGCGAGCGGTGACCCCGTCGGCGACCCCGAGGCATGGCCCGGCGCCATCGAGCCGTGGCTGGCCGAGGCGCGGGCGCACGGCTGGATCCCGGCGGTGATGGGCGCGAGCGAGGAGGCGGGCACGATCTACGCGCGGCACGGCCTGGACGCGCTGGAGCTGGGCGACGAAGCGCTCGTGGAGATCGCCGAGTTCACGCTGGAGGGGCGCGCCATGCGCACCGTCCGGCAGGCCTTCAACCGGATCAGGCGGGCGGGGTACGCGGTCCGCATCCGGCGGCACGAGGACATCCCCGCCGAGGAGCTGGCGTATCTGCTGCGGCGTGCGGACGACTGGCGGGACGGCGCCACCGAGCGCGGCTTCTCGATGGCGCTCGGGCGGCTCGGCGACCCGGAGGACGGGCGCTGCGTGATGCTCGAATGCACCGACCGGGACGGCGAGTTGCGGGCCGTGCTGTCCTTCGTGCCGTGGGGGCCACACGGTCTGTCGCTGGACCTGATGCGCCGGGACCGGGACTCCGACAACGGGCTGATGGAGTTCATGGTGATCGAACTCCTGCGCCGGGCCCGGGAGATCGGGATCACCCAGGTGTCCCTCAACTTCGCCATGTTCCGGTCCGTCTTCGAGCGGGGCGCCCGCCTGGGCGCGGGCCCGGTGCTGCGGCTGTGGCGCTCGCTGCTCAGCTTCTTCTCCCGCTGGTGGCAGATCGAGTCGCTGTACCGGGCCAACGCCAAGTACCGGCCGATCTGGGAGCCCCGCTTCCTGCTCTTCGAGAAGAGCGCGGACCTGCTGCGCATCGGGGTCGCCGCGGCGCGCGCCGAGGGGTTCCTGGAGGCGCCGGGGCTGCCGAAGTGGCTGCACCGCAAGCATCTGCAGACGCACCGCTGAGCACTCCGCCCGGCGGCGGTGTCAGTCGCCGCCGGGCAGGGAGCGGGCCGGCTCCGGGTCGGGCTTGCCGCCGATCAGGTCCTGGAGTCTGCGCCGGGGCGTCGCCCAGCGCCGGTCGTGGTGGTAGGCGCGCAGGCTGGACCGGGCGCGGGCGCGGGGCCGCCGGCGGTAGAAGCGCCTGGCCCACGGGGAGCCGGGGCGGGCCAGCCGGACCGCGCCGACGAGGGCCACCAGGGGGACGATCACCCCGAAGATCGCGGTGCGGGCCTTGCCCTTGCTGAGGGCGAGCAGCGCGAAGAGGAAGTTGACCGCGACGCTGACGATCACGCCGCCGCGGTCCTGTAGCTCGTCCTCGGTGAGGTCGTTGACCCCGAACGGCAGGAACCCGCTGAGCACGAGGCCGACCAGGGCGGCCGTGACCACGACGACCTCGACGCTCTTGCGTCCGGCCTCGGTCCAGTAGACGTCGTCCAGGTGCAGGATCAGCGCGAACTCGTCGAGGACCAGCCCCGCCCCCATGCCGAAGACGACGGCGAACGCGCCGGCGCCGAAGCCGTGCCGGCCGCTGGCCACCGCGCCGAAGCCGCCGATCACGGTCAGCACGACCCCGGGGACGACGTGGTGGATGTGCAGGTCGCCCGCCTTGACGTTGCCGAACGGGCCCTTGCCCGCCCGGATCATCCGGACGACGACACGGGTGATCACGAAGGTCAGCACGAAGGAGCCGAGCGCCAGCAGCAGGGGCAGCTTGCCCGGCTCGACGATGTTGCGATACACCCAATGACCCATATGCGAACTTTATCCACGACCGCTGTCCGCGCTCGTCCAGTCGGCGGATAGCCTGCGCCGGTGCCCAGGACCCCCCTTCCCGACAGCCTCCGCTTCGCCTTCGGCACCCTGACGGTGCTGCCCGTCGAGGTGACCCGCTGGGACCGCGACGCCGCCCGCGGCGGGATGCTGTGCGCGCCCGCGGCCGGACTGGTGGTCGGACTCGGCGCCGCCGGGGCCGGCGTGCTGCTGCTGGCGCTGGGCGCCGGTCCCCTGACGGCCGCCGTGGCCTCCGCCGCCGTACCGGCCGTGCTCACCCGGGGGCTGCACCTCGACGGGCTCGCCGACACGGCGGACGGTCTGGGCAGCGGGAAGCCCGCCGAGGACGCGCTGCGGATCATGAAGCAGTCGGACATCGGCCCCTTCGGGGTCATCACCCTGCTGTTCGTCCTGCTCGGCCAGGTGGCCGCCCTCGCGCAGGCGTACGGCGGCTCGTGGGGGCGCGGGGCCTGCGCGGCGGTCGTCTCGGCACTCGCCGCCCGGCTCGCCCTGACACTGGCCGCCCGCGCCGGGGTGCCGCCGGCCCGCCCCGAGGGGCTGGGGGCGGCGGTCGCGGGAGTGGTCCCGGTGCGCGGCGCGCTGCTCGTGGCGGCGCTGGTCCTCGGCGTGGCGGCGGGCACGGGGACGCTCTTCGGGACGTACGGGCCCCTGCGCGGCGCGTTCGCGGTGCTCGCCGCCTGCGCCGCCGCCGAACTGCTGCTGCGCCACTGCGTCCGCCGGTTCGGCGGCGTCACCGGTGACGTCTTCGGCGGGCTCGCGGAGACGGCGGCGACGACCGCGCTGGTCGTCCTGTCGCTGGGCTGAGGCGGGGCCGCCCCGGCGCGGCCCTCAGACCGCCCCCAGGCCGTGTGGCAGCGTCCCCCACGGATGGTCCCCGGCGCCGGGCACCGCGCAGTGCAGGCGGGCGCCGCGGGCCCGGGCCAGCGCGTCGAATCCGGAGCGGGGCGGCACACCGTGGACCAGGTGGCACACCGTCGCCCCGGCGCCGTCCCACGGCGGGGCGTCGAGCGCGCGGTACGTCTCCCAGGTGCCCTCGAAGGTGACCAGGATGTCCGCGACGCGGGCGTACGAGGGGTGCGGGAGCGTGCCGTGGTTGAGGGCGAGGGTGCGGCAGCCGGCGCCCCAGGCGGCCGCCGCGAGGCCCCGGTAGTACGCGAGCCGCTCCGGCCCGGAGGCGGCCTGGTCGAGGAAGGCGCCGTCGACGCCGTACCAGTCGCGGTGCCGGACCAGGTCGGCGACGACGTCGGCGTGCGGGCGGCGCCCGTAGTCCGTGTCGGCGTACCCCAGCACCCGCACGTCCGCGGCGCGCAGCCCGGCGACGACGTCGGCGAAGCCGGGGTCGGGGCGCTCGCCGGGTCCGCTGGCCGGGTTGAGGACGAGGCTGTGCAGGCGGGGCGCGGCGGCGAGGAGCGCCCGCCACTCGGCGGGCCGGACGGCGGGGTGTTCGTAGTAGGGCACGAGGAGCCGGCCGGGCGGGTCGGAGTCGGTCATCGGTGCGCCGTCGCCCTTCCCAGCAGCCCGCAGACCAGGCCGGTCAGCACGGTCGCCGCGGCGCCGGTCACCAGAAGGGCGGTGTGCTCCGGTCCGCCGGTCCCGGTGGCCAGGGCGGCGGTCTGGGCGAGGGCGGCGGCGCAGCAGACCGCGGCGGCGCTCACCACGGCGCCGAAGGACTGCAGCAGCAGCCCGGTCCACAGCACCACGCCGAGCAGCAGCAGCCCGGCGAGGCGGGTGCCGCCGGTACCGGGCGCCTGGGGCCACACGGCGGACGCGGCGACGCCGAGCACGAGCAGCGCCGCGAGGTAGCCGCTGAGGCAGCGGACCAGGGTGAGGGCGGTGGTCCGGCGGAAGTCCCTCGCCGTGCCGCTGGACCGCAGCCCGGCGAGGCTGCCGCTGCGGAACCGGAAGAGGAGCCACTCGGCCGGGCCCATGCTGAGCGTGAGGGCCACCGCGGCCGGCGCGGCGGCCGCGGAGTGCGCGCCGGCCAGGATGTCGCCGAGTCCCGCGTACAGGACGAGGACGCCGGTGCCGAGCCCGAACAGGGCGTAGGGCACGGATCCGGCGAGCGGGGGCGCGGCGGTGCGGGTGCGCGGCCCGGGGGCGCCCGTCGCGCCGTACGGCCCGAACGGCAGCAGCGCCGCGAGCCCGGCGGCCCAGCCGCCCTTGCCGGGTGCGCGCACCGCGGGTGCCACCTCGCGCAGGGCGAGGAGGGCGACCGCGGCGAGCGAGCCCAGCAGCAGTGCCGCCCGGACGGCGCCGGGGACCGGGCGGGCGAGGTCCACCAGGGCGCCGGCCGCCATAGGCAGCAGGGCGGCGGTGAGGGCCCGCTCCCGTCCCATCACCAGGAGTACGGTGGCCGCGCCCAGGTAGCAGGACTGGCCGGCGGCGAAGGCGACGGCGGCGCCCGCGTCGGCGGAGTCCGCCGCGGCGAGGGCCACCAGGGAACCGAGGACGGCCCCCGCGGGGGCACCGGCGAGCAGGGAGCGCCGGGCCGCCGCGCGGTCGCCGAGGCCCAGCCAGGAGTAGGCGCGGTGGGCGAGCCCCTGGTTCCAGGTCCAGCCGCACAGCGCTCCGGCGAGGAGCGGGACGGTTCCGGCCGGGAGGCCGAGGCGGTCGTGGGGCCCGGCGAGGAACGGGGCGCCCAGGACGTAGCCGAGACCGGGCAGGGCGAAGACGACCCCGCGCAGCAGGCAGCCGAGCAGTCCCTGCCGCCACGGGTCGGGGGCGGTTCCCGCCGGTTCGGGATGGCTGCGCTCGACGCGTTCGAAGAGTTCCTCGGCGAGCGCGAAGGAGTTGCGGCAGCCGTAGCGCTCGCGGATCTGGTCGTCCGACATGCCGTCGGACTCCAGGAGGGCGGCTATCTCGTCCGGGTGGACGGAGGCCGCCACGAACTCGCCCAGCCGCTCGGCGAGTTCGTCGATGGGGTCGGGGTGCGGCCGGTCCGGCGAGCGGCGCTGCCGCGGTACGTGCGGGAGGACGTCCTCGTAGGTCCCGGGCGGCATCCGGAGGGAACCGCTCACCAGTCCGCTCCGTCCGTGGCGACCGCCTGGTACCAGGGGTCGCGCAGTTCGAGGGTCCAGTCGGCGACGGTCTCCACGGTCGGCTCGTAGACCTCGGGCAGGCCCGCGAGTTCCTGGTAGATCGTGCGGAAGGCGTCGACGGAGCGGCGCAGGGTGAAGCGGTCGATGACCCGCTGGCGCGCCGACCGGCCCAGTTCCAGGCGCCGTTCGTCGTCCCGGAGCAGGGTCAGGGCGGCGGCGGCCATCTTCTCCGGTTCGCGCGGCGGCACCACGAGTCCGGTGTCGCCGACGGCCTCGCACACCCCGCCGACGTCGGTGGAGACCGTGGTACGGCCGCAGGACATGGCCTCGATGATCGAGAAGGGGAAGCCCTCGGAGATGGAGGAGAGCATCACCACGTGACCGGCCGCGTACGCCCGCCAGACCTCGGTGATGCGGCCCTCGAAGGTCAGGCCGTCGGTGACGCCGAGTTCTGCGGCGAGCTTCTCCAGCCGGGTCAGGTACGCCTCCCCGCCGGGCGGCACCGGCCCGAACAGCCGCAGCCGGGTCTCGGGCATCTCGGCGCGCACCATGCCGTAGGCGCGCAGCAGGGTCTCCAGGTCCTTGATCGGGTCGACGCGGCCGCACCAGGTGAGGGTCGGCACCTCGGGTTCGGGTCCCGCGTGCGGGAAGGCGTGCGGGTCGACGCCGTTGTAGACGGTGCGGATCCGGTCGGCGTCGGCGCCGCCGCGCTCCTCCCAGCGGCGGTTGTACTGGTTGCAGGGCGTGATCAGGTCGGCGGCGCGGTAGCCGAAGGAGTTGAGGGCGCGGTAGAAGCCGAGCATGAACGCCTTGACGGGCCAGCGCTGTTCGGCGCTGCGGTAGCCGAGGTAGCGCTCGCGCAGGTAGATGCCGTGCTCGGTGAGCAGGAACGGGACCCCGTCGAGCCGGCGGGCGGCCAGTGCGGGCAGAGTGGCCAGACCGCTGCTGACGGCGTGGGCGACGGAGTCCTCGGGGATGCGCACGCCGAGCGGGCGCAGCGCGTGTTCCAGGAGGTCGGTGGCGGTCAGCGCGTCGTGCACGGTGGGCCGGGCGGCGGCGGTGGGCAGGTGGGGCATCGTCCATATCCACATCAGCGAGCGCAACGCGGTCTCGGAGCGCAGGGCCGCCGAGAGCCGTCCGTCGCGGGCCAGGGCCGCCAGTTCGCACAGGGCCTGCCCGAAGTCGGTCTGGGCGTCCGGGTCGAGGAAGGACAGCAGGAAGCGCTCGTAGGTGTCGGCGAAGCGGCGGCGGGCTCCTCCCCGGGGCGCCCGGCCGCGTCCCGGCCGCGGTCCCCAGGTCGGCACCGTCGTGTGGCGGCTGATGTTGGGCGGCAGTTCCCAGGTCACGGGTTCGCGGCCGCTGCCGGTGAGCGAGACGACGTGGAAGTCGACCTCGGGCATGCCCTTGACGAGCTGGTCGCACCAGGTGCTGACGCCGCCGTGGACGTGCGGATAGGTGCCTTCGGTGAGCATGGTGACATGACGGCCTGTGCGCATCGTGCGCGTTCCCCCCTGTGGTGTGCCGCTTCCGGGGGGCACCCCGGGCCCCCCGGTCGTGCGGCGCGGCGCGCACCCCCGCCGGTCGGACCGGGGTGCACGCCGCGCCGTCGTGCTGCTGGGCCGCCGGGCTAAGGCAGCGTCAGCTTGAGGGCGGCCTGCAGAGCCTCGGGTGTGGTCCAGGCCGAGCGCCTGCCCGCGTACGGCGTCCCGAACACGCTGGTGCCGAGGAGCATCTGCTTCCTGGTGCCCTCGGGCGCGGTCACCGGGATCTGGGTCCCGGACGGGGCGCTGACGGTCACGGTCCGGCCGACGCGGTACGCGGTGACCTTGCCGTTCGCGACGGCGGTCCGCCAGTCGGCGCGGCGCTTGAGCTCGGTGCCGATCGCGCTCTGCCGGGGGTTCTCCAGCGGGGCGTTGTCGGCGTACAGCGCCCGGTAACCGGCGAGCACCTTGTCCAGGACCGGGTACAGCAGCCGGTCCTCGGCCAGGTTGGACTGGTGCACGTAGTGCGGTCGCGGGTCGTTGGAGATGGCGTGCCCGAGGGCGGTGCGCGCCTCCTGCGGGACGATGTACGACGCGTAGCCGGTGGCCGTGTCGAGGGGCTCCGGCATGCAGGTGGACGTGGGGTTGTCCTCGCAGACGCCGCTGCCGCCGTCGGCCCTGGACGTGTAGACCCAGTTGTACTCGTCGGTCATCTCGGCGCCGGTGCCCACGTTGTAGTACACGTTCATCGGGTGGCGGGGCACGGTCAGCGCGCCGCCCACGGGGCGCTGCTCGGGCTCGCGGGAGTTGTCCGAGCCCGTCCACTTGATGCCGTTGTCGGAGAGCGCTCCGGCCAGGTTCGGGTTGTCGGCGGGCTGCTGCGGCAGCGTCTTGAGGCCCGAGTGCTCGCCGGTCACCAGCTCGGTGCGGTCGAGCGGCAGGCCCTTGGCGACGCCCCAGGCGTGGTTGTCGCGGATCTGCGCCGAGATGTCGGAGCGGCTCATGTACCGGACCGAGCCGTCCGCGTTCTTCGCGCACGTCCAGGGCACCGTCGTGGTGTCCTGCACGCAGCCGAGGAAGGCGTGGGTGTAGGTGTGGTTGATCCAGCGGTACTTGGCCCGGTCGGCGAGCAGCTTGTCGGTGAGGGCGTCGGTGCCGCCGTGCTCGCTCTTCCACTCCTCGCCCGAGCCGGCGTTGTAGACCATGTCGAGCGTGAAGCCGCTGGACTGCTGCCACTGGGCCGCGTAGGAGGCGTCGGCCGCCGTCATCCGGACCGGGGTGGTGGTCTCCTCCCCGTCGCCGCCGACGCAGTCGAGGTCGCCCGGGGTGCAGTTGCGCTCGGTGTCCCAGCGGGCGTCGGGCGCGAAGACGTCGTCGACGTGCACGGCGAAGGAGTTGCGGCTGCGCCCGAGGTGGATGCCCTGGGTCAGCCATTCGACGATGCCGCGGGCGAGGACGCGGAACTGCTGCTGGTACTGGTTGTAGGCGAAGGTCACCACGAGTTCGCGGCGGCCGTCGTGGGCGTACTCGCCGACGAGGCTGGCGCGTCCGGTGCCCTCCGGTACGGCCGTGTCGACGTAGCTGGTGAAGCCGGCCCGGGGCTTCGCCAGGAATCCGTAACTCTCGGGTGTGTCGGCGGAGTTGTCCTCGAAGGTGAGCGGCCCGTCGAGGTAGCCGAAGGGCCCCGCCTGCCCCGCCGTGGTGACGGCCGCCTCCCGGCCGTCGAGGCTGCCGCTGTAGCCGCCGTCGCTGGTGTACTCCAGGCCGACCTCCGGGTGGGCCCAGGTGTAGGCGTCGACCTGCGGGATGCCGAAGGTCTTCTCGTACGCCTCCAGGGCGGTCTGCTCGGCGGAACCGGCGCCGAACGGGGCCTCGTTGGGCAGCACCACCCCCTGGTAGCGGGCGCGCGGCGTGCCGCCCACCGTGTCGCTCAGGAAGGCCGCGTCGATCGTCGGACGGTTCGGGTCGTTGAGGTTCACCGTGGTGTACGGGACGCCGGTGCTCTTGAGCTCGGCGGCGATGGCCTGGACGGGGCTGTCGCCGTTGTCCACGAGCAGGACCTTGAGGTCGATGCGCGGCTCGGCCGCCGCCGAGGCTCCGGGCGCCGCCCCCAGGCCCGTCACCAGCAGACCGGCGGCCGCCAGGGCGGCCGTCGTGTTTCTCCATCGGGGCGCGATTCGCGCCATGTTCGTCCTCCCCCAGAAAAGATCCCCATGTGCTCGCTCCGAGGAGGATCCGTGGAAATGATGCAAAGCGGCGGGTGGGCCGCTCACCGGAACGCGACGAGTGTGTCCCAGGTCACGAGCATCGGGGGCGACAAGTGGCCATGACGCCACTGAGGAGTGAACGGCCGCAGAAATGAGCGAAAGCCCGGCCCGCGCGTAGGCTCGACCCCGGCACCACCGGGCCCGGTCCGAGCGGCCGCCCCCCACCGATCTAGGGTCTGTTGCACAGGCTCGGTCGACCCACCCCCGCTCGACCGTCCACATTTCAACGGAAGCGAGATTTCACCACCGTGACTGCTCTCACTCTCAGCACCTCCGCGGCGTCCGGTCTGCGCGCCGACGCCATCGTGGTCGGTGTCGCGAAGGGCGCCAAGGGCCCGGTCGTCGCCCCGGGCGCCGAGGCCGTGGACAAGGCGTACGACGGCAGGCTCGCCGACGTCCTCCAGACCCTCGGCGCCTCGGGTGCCGAGGGCGAGGTGACGAAGCTGCCCGCGCCGTCCGGCTTCAAGGCCCCCGTGGTGGTCGCGGTCGGCCTGGGCGCCCTGCCGGAGAAGGACGAGGCCCACACCGCCGAGTCCCTGCGCCGCGCCGCCGGTGCCGCCGCCCGCGCGCTGGCCGGCACCAAGAAGGCCGCCTTCGCTCTGCCGCTGGCCGACCCGGCCGACGCCGGTGCCGTCGGCGAGGGCGCGCTCCTCGGCGCGTACTCCTTCGACGCCTACAAGGAGAACGGCTCGGCCAAGGGCGGCAAGGCCGCGGGCAACGGCAAGGCGCCGCTGGCCGAGATCGTGCTGCTCGGCGGCAAGCCCCGCGACAAGGCGTACAAGGCCGCCGTCGAGCGTGCCGTCGCCGTCACGGAGGAGCTGAACCGCGCCCGCGACCTGATCAACACCCCGCCGAACGACCTGACCCCGGAGGCCTTCGCGGCCGTCGCGCAGGCCGCGGCCAAGGAGCACGGCATCAAGGTGCAGGTGCTCGACGAGAAGGCCCTGGCCAAGGGCGGCTACGGCGGCATCCTCGGCGTCGGCGCCGGTTCCGCCGCCGCTCCCCGCCTGGTCAAGCTCTCGTACACCAGCTCCAAGGCGAAGAAGCACCTCGCCCTGGTCGGCAAGGGCATCACGTACGACTCGGGCGGCATCTCCCTGAAGCCGGCCGGCCACAACGAGACGATGAAGTGCGACATGAGCGGTGCCGCGGCGGTCTTCGCCGCCGTCGTCGCCGCCGCGCGCCTCGGCCTGGAGGTGAACGTCACCGGCTGGCTGGCGCTCGCCGAGAACATGCCCTCGGGTTCCGCGACCCGTCCCGGCGACGTGCTGCGCATGTACAGCGGCAAGACCGTCGAGGTCCTCAACACGGACGCCGAGGGCCGCCTGGTCCTCGCCGACGCCCTGTGGAAGGCGTCCGAGGAGCAGCCCGACGCGATCGTCGACGTGGCGACCCTGACCGGCGCCATGGTGCTGGCCCTCGGCAACCGCACGTTCGGCGTGATGGCCAACGACGACGCGTTCCGCACCGCGATCGTGGAGGCCGCGGAGGAGGTCGGCGAGGACTCCTGGCCGATGCCGCTCCCCGCCCACCTGCGCAAGGGCATGGACTCCCCCACCGCCGACATCGCCAACATGGGCGAGCGGATGGGCGGCGGCCTGGTGGCCGGCCTGTTCCTCCAGGAGTTCGTGGGCGAGGGCATCACCTGGGCGCACCTGGACATCGCCGGCCCCGCCTTCAACGAGCAGGGCCCCTTCGGCTACACCCCGAAGGGCGGCACCGGCTCCGCGGTCCGCACGCTGGTCCGCCTCGCCGAGCTGACGGCGGCGGGCGACCTGGGCTGAGGCCCGCCCGACCGAGCCCCGGGCCGTCCGGCCCGGGGCTCGGTCGTCCGTCCGGGCGCCGTCCGGGTGCACACAGACGGCGCCCTCGACGAAATCCGTACATTCGTACGCAGTCCCACCCCTCGCACGTGATGGAACAGACGTCTCACACCCCGGCCCGGCGTCCCGCCTCCGTCCGACAAGTGCGAAGATGGGTTCTCGGCAGGACAGGGCCCCCACCACAGGGCCGAAGAAGAGCGGCCGGACACCAGCCGACCGACCGGTCAACCACCCGCAAGGGACCACGGTGCCGGCGTAGGCGCACATGCATGGAGGACGTGACGTGGCGAACGACGCCAGCACCGTTTTCGACCTAGTGATCCTCGGCGGCGGTAGCGGCGGTTACGCCGCGGCCCTGCGCGGGGCGCAGCTGGGCCTGGACGTCGCCCTGATCGAGAAGGGCAAGGTCGGCGGCACCTGCCTGCACAACGGATGCATCCCCACCAAGGCTCTGCTGCACGCCGGTGAGATCGCCGACCAGGCGCGCGAGAGCGAGCAGTTCGGTGTGAAGGCCACCTTCGAGGGCATCGACATGGCGGCCGTCCACAAGTACAAGGACGACGTGATCTCGGGCCTCTACAAGGGTCTGCAGGGTCTCATCGCCTCCCGCAAGGTGACGTACATCGAGGGCGAGGGGCGCCTCTCCTCCCCCACCTCCGTCGACGTCAACGGCCAGCGTGTCCAGGGCCGCCACGTGCTGCTCGCGACCGGCTCCGTGCCGAAGTCGCTGCCGGGCCTGGAGATCGACGGCAACCGCATCATCTCCTCGGACCACGCGCTCGTGCTGGACCGCGTCCCGCAGTCGGCGATCGTGCTGGGCGGCGGCGTCATCGGCGTCGAGTTCGCCTCGGCGTGGAAGTCCTTCGGCACCGACGTGACGGTCATCGAGGGCCTCAAGCACCTCGTCCCGGTCGAGGACGAGAACTCCTCCAAGCTGCTGGAGCGCGCGTTCCGCAAGCGCGGCATCAAGTTCAGCCTGGGCACCTTCTTCTCGAAGGCCGAGTACACCCAGAACGGCGTCAAGGTCACCCTGGCCGACGGCAAGGAGTTCGAGGCCGAGGTCCTCCTCGTCGCCGTCGGACGCGGCCCGGTCTCGCAGGGCCTCGGCTACGAGGAGCAGGGCGTCGCGATGGACCGCGGCTACGTCCTGGTCGACGAGTACATGCGCACGAACGTGCCGACGATCTCCGCCGTCGGCGACCTGGTCCCGACGCTCCAGCTCGCGCACGTCGGCTTCGCCGAGGGCATCCTGGTGGCGGAGCGTCTGGCCGGTCTGAAGACCGTTCCGATCGACTACGACGGCGTGCCTCGGGTGACGTACTGCCACCCCGAGGTCGCCTCCGTGGGCATCACCGAGGCCAAGGCCAAGGAGATCTACGGTGCGGACAAGGTCGTCGCCCTGAAGTACAACCTCGCGGGCAACGGCAAGAGCAAGATCCTCAAGACCGCGGGCGAGATCAAGCTCGTCCAGGTCAAGGACGGTGCCGTGGTCGGCGTCCACATGGTCGGCGACCGTATGGGCGAGCAGGTCGGCGAAGCCCAGCTGATCTACAACTGGGAAGCGCTGCCCGCCGAGGTCGCCCAGCTGATCCACGCCCACCCGACGCAGAGCGAGGCGCTCGGCGAGGCTCACCTGGCTCTCGCGGGCAAGCCGCTGCACTCCCACGACTGATCAGCCGCCCGAGGCCGATCCGTCACTGCGTCGCACCCGGGCGCGACGACCACAGACTTCCGCACATTCGTAAGGAGCAACAGAAACCATGCCGGTTTCCGTAACCCTTCCGGCGCTCGGCGAGAGCGTCACCGAGGGCACCGTCACCCGCTGGCTGAAGGCCGAGGGCGAGCGCGTCGAGGCCGACGAGCCGCTGCTGGAGGTGTCGACCGACAAGGTCGACACCGAGATCCCCTCCCCCGCCGCCGGTGTGCTCGCCTCCATCAAGGTCGCCGAGGACGAGACGGTCGAGGTCGGCGCCGAGCTGGCCGTCATCGACGACGGCACGGGCGCGCCCGCCGCCGCCGCTCCGGCCGCCGAGCCCGAGCCCGAGGCCGCCCCCGAGCCCCAGGCCGCCCCCGAGCCGGCCCCGCAGGCCACCCCGTCCACCGAGCAGGCCGCGCCCGCGCCCGCCCCGACCGCCGAGGCCGCCACCGGCGGCTCCGGCGCCGAGGGCACCGACGTGGTCCTGCCCGCGCTGGGCGAGTCCGTCACCGAGGGCACCGTCACCCGCTGGCTGAAGGAGGTCGGCGAGGAGGTCTCCGAGGACGAGCCCCTGCTCGAGGTCTCCACGGACAAGGTCGACACCGAGATCCCCTCGCCCGCCTCCGGCGTACTCCTGGAGATCGTGGTCGGCGAGGACGAGACCGCCGAGGTCGGCGCCAAGCTCGCCGTCATCGGCGCGCCCGGCGCCGCTCCGGCCGCGGCCCCCGCCGAGGCCCCCGCGGCCCCGGCCGCCGAGCCCGCCCCGGCTCCGGCTCCGGCTCCCGCCGAGCCCGCCCCGGCTCCGGCTCCCGCCCAGGCCGCTCCGGCCCCGGCTCCGGCCGCCCCGCAGGCGCCGTCGGCTCCCGCGCCGCAGCAGCAGACCACCCCCGCGCCCGACCCGGTCCCGGCGGCTCCCGCCCCGGCCCCGGCTCCCGTCACCCCGGCCCCGGCGCCCGCCGCGACCTCCGGTGACGAGGGTGCGTACGTGACCCCGCTGGTGCGCAAGCTCGCCGCCGAGAACGGCGTCGACCTGTCCTCCGTCAAGGGCACCGGCGTCGGCGGCCGCATCCGCAAGCAGGACGTCATCGCCGCCGCCGAGGCCGCGAAGGCCGCCGCCCCGGCTCCGGCCGCGGCCGCCGCCCCCGCCGGCCCGAAGGCCCCCGCGCTGGAGGCCTCCCCGCTGCGCGGCCAGACCGTCAAGATGCCCCGCATCCGCAAGGTCATCGGCGACAACATGGTCAAGGCCCTGCACGAGCAGGCCCAGCTGTCCTCGGTCGTCGAGGTCGACGTCACCCGCCTGATGCGCCTGCGCAACCAGGCCAAGGACTCCTTCGCCGCCCGCGAGGGCGTCAAGCTGTCCCCGATGCCGTTCTTCGTCAAGGCCGCGGCCCAGGCGCTCAAGGCCCACCCGGCCGTGAACGCCCGGATCAACGTCGACGAGGGCACCATCACCTACTTCGACACCGAGAGCATCGGTATCGCGGTGGACTCCGAGAAGGGCCTGATGACCCCGGTCATCAAGCACGCGGGCGACCTGAACATCGCCGGCATCGCCAAGGCCACCGCCGAGCTGGCGGGCAAGGTCCGGGCCAACAAGATCACTCCGGACGAGCTGTCCGGCGCGACCTTCACGATCAGCAACACCGGCTCGCGCGGTGCGCTGTTCGACACGATCATCGTGCCGCCGAACCAGGTCGCCATCCTGGGCATCGGCGCCACCGTCAAGCGTCCGGCGGTCATCGAGACCGCCGAGGGCACCGTCATCGGCATCCGCGACATGACGTACCTGACGCTCTCCTACGACCACCGTCTGGTGGACGGCGCCGACGCGGCCCGCTACCTGACCGCGGTCAAGGCGATCCTGGAGGCGGGCGAGTTCGAGGTCGAGCTCGGCCTGTAGTCCGCATCCGCTTGTACGGCGCCCCCGTCCGGAGCTCTCCGGGCGGGGGCGCCGTGCTGCCGCCCCGTGGTCCCGGGTCCCCGCCGGACCGGCGGTGCGGGCCGGCCGGTCACCGCGTGTAAGTCTCGTCTCACCTGCGCGAAAGCGCCCCCGTGCGCCTCTCCCCCGCAGCGGCACGGCCTTATTGTCTAGACGTCAACGCCCTCGGGGCCCGCGCGTTCCAAAGGAGCTCTCATGACCGCGCCCGTCGTCCACTCGCTGCGCGAACAGATCCGCGAGCACATCGTGGAGGGGATCGTGAGCGGTCGCTGGAAGCCGGGCGAGCGGATCGTCGAACGGCGCATCGCCACCGAGCTGGAGGTCAGCCAGACGCCGGTCCGTGAGGCGCTGCGCGAGCTGGAGTCCCTGCGGCTGATCGAGTCGGCGCCGAACAAGGGTGTCCGGGTACGGAACCTGACCGCCGCCGACCTGGAGGAGAGCTACCCGGTCCGGGCGGGCCTGGAGGCCATCGCGGCGGAGCTGGCGGCCGCGCGGCTGGCCGAGGACTGCTCGGCCCTGGAACCGCACGTCGCGGCCCTGTACGAGGCCGACCGCAACGCGGACGGGACCGGCCAGGTGCGGCACACCGTGGGGTTCCACCGCGAGCTGGTGCGCGCCGCGGACAACTCCGTGCTGCTGCACACCTGGGAGGGCCTCGGCATCGAGGTGTTCACGGCGCTGTCGATCCGCTGGCTCGGCACCGTCCAGCAGTCCTACGCCGAGGAGCACGAGGCCCTCGTGGACGCCTTCCGCCGCCGCGACCCGCTGATCGCGGACCTCGTCAAGGCCCATGTACTGGGCTGCGCGCCCCGCCCGTGACGGATGTGCGTGCCCTCGCTCAGACGTGCTCCGACCTGCGAGAACCTTCGATTTCAAGGCACCCGGTGCCTGCGCTGAAGGCACCGGGTGCCGACTTTGCCGATTCGAAGAGGTTTTCTCTCGCTACCCTTTGATCGATCATCGATCAGGGAGTTACAGTCACCGACGGGCTTCCACCGAGGCCCCACGCCCTGTCCTGCCAAAGACCTAGGGCACCCCCGAACCCTTGCCGATGAGGGAACCCCCTTCGACTGAGGAAGGCGGCGTAATGACCGACCCCACCGCAATCCAGCCGAGCGAGCTCGACCAGCTCCCGGACCGCGACCCCGAGGAGACCGCCGAATGGCAGGCCTCCCTGGACGCCGTCACCCAGGCGGCCGGGCCGCACCGTGCCGCGTACCTGATGCGCCGCACCCTGGAGCGCGCCGAGGGCAACGGCCTGGCGCTGCCCAAGCTCCTCGAGACCGACTACGTCAACACCATCCCCACCTCCGCCGAGCCCACCGTGGACGGCGACGAGGAGATGGAGCGACGCATCACCGCGTGGAACCGCTGGAACGCGGCCGCGATGGTGACGCGCGGCGCGAAACACGGTGTCGGCGGCCACATCGCGACCTTCGCCTCCGCCGCCTGGCTCTACGAGACGGGCTTCAACCACTTCTTCAAGGGCAAGGAGGGTGACGGGTCCGGCGACCAGCTCTACATCCAGGGCCACGCCTCCCCCGGCATCTACGCCCGCGCCTTCCTCGACGGCCGGCTGACCGAGCACCACCTCGACCGCTTCCGCCAGGAGTCCGCCGGCGACGGCCTGCCGTCGTACCCGCACCCGCGGCGGCTGCCCTGGCTGTGGGAGTTCCCCACCGTCTCCATGGGCCTCGGCCCGCTCTCCGCGATCTACCAGGCGCGCTTCAACCGCTACCTGACCAACCGCGGCATCAAGGACGTCTCGCAGTCCCACGTGTGGGCGTTCCTCGGCGACGGCGAGATGGACGAGCCCGAGTCGACGGCGGCACTCGCACTCGCCAGCCGCGAGGGCCTGGACAACCTGACCTTCGTCATCAACTGCAACCTGCAGCGCCTCGACGGCCCGGTCCGCGCCAACTTCAAGATCGTGCAGGAGCTGGAGGCCCAGTTCCGCGGCGCCGGCTGGAACGTCGTGAAGTCGCTGTGGGGCAACGCCTGGGACGAGCTGTTCCGGCTCGACACCACGGGCGCCCTCGTACGCCGGCTGCGCCAGGTACCCGACGCGCAGGTGCAGACGTACCAGACGCGCGACGCCGCCTACATCCGCCAGGACTTCTTCGGCGCCGACCCGGCGCTCGTCGAGATGGCCAAGCTGCTGTCCGACGACAAGATCCTGGAGTGCTTCCACTTCTCGCGCGGCGGTCACGAGGCGCGCAAGGTCTACGCCGCGTACCGGGCGGCCCTGTCCCACAAGGGCGCGCCGACCGTGATCCTGGCCCAGACGGTCAAGGGCCACACCCTCGGTCCCGGCTTCGCGTCGAAGAACGCCAACCACCAGATGAAGAAGCTGTCCACGGACGAGTTCAAGCAGATGCGCGACCTGCTCGAACTGCCCATCTCCGACAGCCAGTTCGTCGACGGTGTGGTGCCCTACGGCCACCCCGGCGCCGACTCCCCCGAGGTCCGCTACCTCCAGGAGCGCCGCGCGGCGCTCGGCGGTCCGGCCCCGGCCCGCCGCACGCACGCGCTCGCGCCGCTGCCCGCCCCCGCCGACAAGGCGTTCACGTCCTTCGACAAGGGCTCCGGCACGCAGAACGTGGCGACGACCATGGCGTTCGTCCGCCTGGTCAAGGACCTCGTGCGCGACAAGGAGACCGGCAGGCGCTGGGTGCCGATCGTCCCCGACGAGGCGCGCACCTTCGGCATGGAGTCCCTCTTCCCCTCGCTCGGCATCTACTCGCCGAAGGGGCAGACGTACGAGCCGGTCGACCGCGACCAGCTGATGTACTACAAGGAGGCGACGAACGGCCAGATCCTCAACGAGGGGATCACCGAGGCCGGCTCCATGGCGGACTTCATCGCCGCGTCGACCGCGTACTCCACGCACGGCGAAGCGATGATCCCGTTCTACATCTTCTACTCGATGTTCGGCTGGCAGCGCACGGCCGACCAGATGTGGCAGCTCGGCGACCAGCTCGGCCGGGGCTTCCTGGTCGGCGCCACGGCCGGCCGCACCACGCTCACCGGTGAGGGCCTCCAGCACGCGGACGGCCACTCCCCGGTCATCGCGGCGACCAACCCGGCGGCGCTGACGTACGACCCGGCGTTCGCGTACGAGGTCGCGGTGATCGTCAAGGACGGTCTGCGCCGGATGTACGGCGAGGCGGCCCCGGGCGAGGACTCGGACGTCTTCTACTACCTCACGGTCTACAACGAGCCGCTGCCGCAGCCTGCGAAGCCCTCGGGCCTCGGCATCGACGAGGGCATCGTCAAGGGTCTCTACCGCTTCAACACCGCCGAGTCGGCCGGCCTCGCGCCCGCCGCCAACGCGGTGCGCATCCAACTCCTCGGTTCCGGTACGGCGATCCACTGGGCCCTCAAGGCGCAGAAGCTGCTCGCCGAGGAGTGGGGCGTGGCCGCCGACGTGTGGTCCGCGACCTCCTGGACCGAGCTGCGGCGCGACGCGCTGGAGGCCGACGCGGCGCTGCTGCGCGGCGAGGAGCGGGTGCCCTACGTCCGCCAGGCGCTGCACGGGGCCGAGGGCCCGGTGCTGGCCGTCAGCGACTACATGCGCCAGGTCCCCGACCAGATCGCGCAGTGGGTCGAGCAGGACTGGTCCTCCCTCGGCGCCGACGGCTTCGGTCTGTCCGACACCCGTGAGGCGGCCCGCCGCCACTTCGGTGTCGACGCCGAGTCGATCGTCGTCGCCGCGCTGGCCCAGCTCGCCCGCCGCGGCGAGGTCAAGGCCTCCGCGGTGAAGGAGGCGCGGGAGCGCTACGGCCTGTAGGAGCCGGGTACGGACGAAGGGGCACGGCGACAGCCGTGCCCCTTCGCCGTCGGCGGGGCCCGGCATCATGAACCCATGCGCGCTGCCCGCCTGATCAAGATGGTGCTGCTGCTCCAGTCCCGGCCGTCGATGACCGCCGCGGAGCTGGCGCGGGAGCTGGAGGTGTCCGAGCGGACCGTCACGCGCGACGCGCAGGCGCTGTCCGAGGCCGGTGTCCCGGTGTACGCGGACCGCGGGCGGGCCGGCGGCTACCGCCTGATCGGGGGCTACCGGACCCGGCTGACGGGGCTGGCGCGCAGCGAGGCGGAGGCGCTGTTCCTGTCCGGGGTGCCGGGGGCGCTCAGGGAGATGGGCCTCGACGACGTCGCGTCGGCGGCCCGGCTGAAGGTGTCCGCCGCGCTGCTGCCCTCCCTGCGGGACGCCTCCCGGACGGCGGGGCAGCGGTTCCACCTGGACGCGCCGGCCTGGTTCAGCGAGCCCGAGACCCCGGAGCTGCTGCCCGCGGTCGCGGACGCGGTGTGGGACGACCGGCGGATCGCCGCGCGCTACCGGCGCGGCGAGGACGAGGTGGAGCGGGCCCTCGAACCGTACGGGCTCGTGCTGAAGGCGGGTGTCTGGTACCTGTGCGCGCGGGAGCCGGCGTCGGGGTCCTTCCGGGTCTACCGGATCGACCGGTTCACGGCCGTCGACGCGGGCCAGGAGCGCTTCGTCCGGGACGAGGGCTTCGACCTGCCCGGCTTCTGGGCGGAGCGGGCCGCGCAGTTCGCGCGGTCCATCCTGCGCGCGGAGGTCGTCGTCCGGCTGTCGGCGGCCGGGGCGCGGCGGCTGCCGCACGTGGTCGACCCGTGGTCGGCGAGACGGGCGCTGGACGCGGCCGGCGAGCCCGACGGGCAGGGACGGGTGACCGTCGCCCTCCCGGTGGAGTCGGAGGAGGTCGCGCACGCGCAGCTCCTGACGCTGGGGCCGGAGGCCGAGGTGCTGGCGCCGGCCTCCCTGCGGGAGCGTTTCGCCGCGGACGCGCTGCGGCTGGCGGCCCTCTACCGCTGACCGCTCGGCGGCCGGAGCGGCGGCGGGCGCGCCCGTGCCGTCGTCGATGACGGCCGTCAGGGCGCCGACCGGCCGCCGCCCTGACGCGTACTGCGCCGGCGGCCGCCTGGACGCCGGGTCCCGCCCGGGCCCCGTGCCGTGCGGGGCGTCAAAGGCCCAGGTGCCCGGGGGTCTTACCGTGGGCATGTGCGCGCATAACAATCTGCGGCACTCCGCGTGCGTCCCTCCCGTCCAGGCCCGATGCTTGACCCGTGATGGACGAGACGGAGTTCTGGGAGCTGGTGGACGCGACCCGCGAGGCCGCCGAGGGCGACCCCGAGGAGCAGGCCGACCTGCTCGTCGAGCGGCTGCTGCGGCTGGACCCCGACTCGGTCCTGGATTTCGCCCGGCACTTCGAGTCCCGCTACAACCGCGCCTACCGCTGGGACCTGTGGGGCGCCGCCTGGATGCTGCTCGACGGCGCCAGCGACGACGCCTTCGACTTCTTCCGCTGCTGGCTGATCGGCCAGGGCCGCGAGGTCTTCGAGGGCGCGGTGCACGACCCGGACTCGCTCGCCGACCTCCTGGGGGACTTCGACGAGGAGGTGGACGGCGACGGCGAGGAGCTGGGGTACGCGGCGGACGAGGCGTACGAGCAGCTCACCGGGGTCGTCGCCCCCGACCTGGGCATTCCGCCCGCGCCCGCAGAGCCGGAGGGCACACCGGTCGACTTCGAGAACGAGGGCCGGCTCGCCGAGCGGTACCCCCGGCTGTGGGAGCGGTTCAAGGACTGACCCCGGGGTGAAGGCCGGGTCGGCCGCTTTCGCGTAGGACCGGGCTGCCTACGCGAACGGACGTGCGGCGGGCGCCGCGTTCACGGGGTCCGCGGCTTACACCACCGGGTGCCCTCTGATTCGGGCGTGCAGCGGGGGCCCGCGTCCGGGCGGGGCGGCTTGTCCAGCGGTGCGCGCGGGGCACGGCGCCGAGCGGTTGCGCGAGGGGGAAGGCGCCCCAGCGTGGGCGCCGCTTTCACTGGGTCCGGGCGTGCAGTGGGGGTGCCGCGTTCGCGCGGTCCAGGGCGGACGCCGTGGCCGCCGCCGGACCCACCACGACCGTCACCACCGCGCACATCACCGTCCACGGGCCGCGCAGGGCGCTCGTCCAGCGCCCCGTCCCGCGTGTACGACCGCTGCTCATCGTCCCCGCCTCCGGTCGGCCCCGCCGTGCCCGCAGCGTAGGGAGCGCGCCTCTGCGTCCGCCCTGGGCCGCCTGTGCGGCGGGTGTGGACGTCACCGGCCCTGGAGGCGGGCGGCCAGCTCCCGCATGGCGGGCAGCCGCGCGGTCAGCGCGGCCCCCGGGCAACTGGTCATGAACCCCGCGTTGTGGCCGGCCAGCGCGGGCAGGGACGCGGTGGCACCGGCCTCGAAGCGGCTGAGGTCGTTGCTGGACACGAGCCGCACCCTGGTGCGCGGGTCGACGTTGCCGAGGCCGAGTTTCCAGGCCGCGACGGCGGCGATGGCGTCGGTCATCGCCCGCGGCACCGGCGTGCCCGCCGTGAAGGTGCCGATGGCGGCGATGCCGACGGTGCGGTGGTTGAAGCCCTGGGTGTGGGCGCCGGTGACGGGCCGGTCGACGCCGCCCGCGCGGCCCTCGTAGATCGTGCCGCAGCGGTCGACCAGGAAGTTGTAGCCGATGTCGTCCCACTGGCGGGCGCCGGTCTGGCCCGCGTACAGGTAGCGGATGATGCGGGGCGTGTCGGCGCAGTCGTACCCGTTGGGCGAGTCGGTGTGGTGCACGAAGACCGCGGCGATGCGGTCGTCGTAGCGCGGGGGCGGCTGGTGGGGCGCGCGGGTGTCGAACCAGCGTGAGCGCGGCACGATGGCCGGGCGCGGGGCCTTGTGCTCCACGGCGGCCCGGCCCGCGACGGGCCGGTCGGCGCCGTCCTCCCCGCCGCCGAGCCCCACGGTGCCCAGCACCAGTGCCAGGACGACGGCGATCCCGGGCAGGAAGAGCAGCGCCACCCGTGCGGGTGCCGGGAGCCCGGACAGGTCGAAGGGGCGCCCGGCGGACCAGGGACGGTGCCCGCCGCCCTCGGGCCCCGCCGGGGCGGTCCCGGGGCGCGGCGGGCTCTCCTCGGAGGGCGGCGGGCTCTCCTCCGGTGGCGACGGCTCGGGGGGAGACGCGACTCGGTCGGCCCCCGGCGGGGGCGGCCCGGACGGAGGAACGCTCTGGCCGGCTTCCGGGGGCGAGGGCGTGACCTCGCCGGCTCCGGTCGGCGGAGGTGCGTCCTGGCCGGCTCCTGAAGGCGGGGGCGTGACCCGGCCGGCTCCGGGGGGCGGTGGCGGCCCGGGCGGGGGGCCGGCCGGGCCGGGGCGTGTCGGGGGTGGCCCGGGCCGAGGCCGCGGCGGGGCCGTGGGCGGGCTGTCGGCGCGGGGAAGGCCGAGGCGGCGTACCGCGGCCCGCAGGCGCGCCGCCCGTGACTGAGGCGTCCCGTCGGTCCGCGCGTGACGCGCGGTCCGACGGAGCGCGCCGCCGGGTATTCGTGTCCCCCGCGCTCTGGGGAAGACACGCATGTCCCCACCCTCACCCGAGTCCGGTCCGTCCGCGACGTGTGCTGTGCCACCCGGTGGAACCATCGTCCCGGTCCGGGACGTTTTTACAGGTCCACGCACGTGTGCCGGTCCTCGCGCCGCACACGCGCGTGCCTGATCACAGGGCCCGCCCCGTGCGTACTACAGGGCCCGAGAGGAAGGCGGCTCCGTGGACCTGCTCGACTTGCTGCTGTCGCTGGTGATCCTGGCCTACGCGGCGTCCGGCTACCGGCGTGGCCTGGTCGCCGGCTGCGTCTCGCTGGCCGGTTTCGTGGGGGGTGCCGTCATCGGCGTGTGGCTCCTGCCGTGGATCATGGGCCTGGTCACGGCGGGGACCCCCGCGGCCACGGTGACCGCCGTCCTGACGGTGCTGATGCCCGCCGTGGTGGGCCACGAGCTGGCGGGACGGCTGGCGCTGAAGCTGCGCCGCGAGCTGCGGGGCGGCCCCCTGCGGGTGGCGGACGGTGTCGGCGGGGCCGCCGCGAACACGGTGGCGGTGCTGCTGGTGGCGTGGGTCGCCGCGAGCGTCCTGGGCGCCTCGTCGTCCACCGTGGTCACCCAGTCGATACGGGGCTCCGCGCTGCTGGGCGCCGTGCAGGACGCGATGCCGGACGCCACGCCGACCTGGTTCTCGCGGGCCACCTCCGCGCTGACCGAGGCGGGCTTCCCGCAGGTCTTCAACCCCTTCGAGAACGAGCCGGCGGCCGGTGTGCCCGAGCCCTCGGGCGACAGCGTCACGGCGAGCGCGACGAACGCGGCCCGCCGCAGCACCGTGAAGGTCGAGGGCGCCTCGGGCAGCCAGGGCCGTGAGGGCAGCGGTTTCGTGTACGCCTCGCGGCACGTCATCACCAACGCCCACGTGGTGGCCGGCATCGACCGGCCCACCGTCCGGGTGGGCGGCGTGGGCCGCGCGTACGAGGCGCGGGTGGTGCTGTTCGACCCCGAGAAGGACGTCGCCGTCCTGTACGTGCCGGACCTCGACGCACCGGTGCTGCGCTTCGACGACGGAGCGGAGCGGGGCGACTCGGCCGTCGTCGCGGGCTATCCGCAGGACGGCGGTCTCGACCTCCAGGCGGCGACGGTCGCGAACCGTATCGACGCGACCGGCCAGAACATCTACAACACGGACACGGTGACCCGCGAGATCTACTCGATCCGCTCGACGGTCCGCCCCGGCAACTCGGGCGGTCCCCTGCTGACCACGGACGGGAAGGTCTTCGGCGTCGTCTTCGCCCGCTCGACCTCGGACGACGGGACGGGCTACGTCCTGACGGTGGACGAGATCGCGGGCGACGCCGGACGCGCGGCGCGGGCCACGGCGCCGGTGGACACGGGCGACCTGGTCACCTCGTGACCGGCGGTCCCCCTCCACCGACCCGCCGTCCCAGGCGGTGCGGTGGCCGGGCTGCCGGGCGGGCGGCGGCCCGCCCCGTACAGCCCCGCGCCTACCGGCGGTTCAGAGCCGGCGCCCCATCATCACGTCGTCCACGTAAGCGCCTTCGAGCAGGAACTCCTCCGGCAGGATGCCCTCGACCGCGAACCCCTCGGACTCGTACAGCTTGCGCGCCGGGGTGTTGTGGCCGAGGACGCGCAGCGTGATGCGCCGCGCCCCCTGGCGCCTGGCCTCGTCCCGCGCGGCCCGCAGCAGCGCCCGCCCGACACCGGCCCCGCGCGCCTCCTCGGCGACGACGAGCCCCTGGATCTGCCGGACGTGGGAGTTGCAGGCGAGCGGGGTCGGGAATCCCAGCCGGATGTAGCCGACGACCTGTCCGCCGAGCTCGGCGACGAGGTGGTCCCGGGGGCCGAACCGCTCGCCGTAGAAGGGCTCGTAGGGCGGCTGGGGGCGGGGCTGGACGGCGTGCACCGGGGACCAGGTGACGCGGTCGAGTCGGCCGAGCGTCTCCTCGTCGTCGAGGGTGGCGTGGCGTATGTGCGGAACCGGCATGACGATCACTGTACGACGGGGGCCGGGCGGCGCGGCCGGTGTTTTCCGGGGGCACCCGGCAGGATGGATCCATGAACTCACCGCTTGCTCCCGGCTCCCGCATCGCGATCGCCGGTGCGTCCGGCCTGATCGGCTCGGCACTGGCGCGCTCCCTCACCGCCGACGGCCACGAGGTGGTCCGGATCGTGCGCCGGGCGCCCCGCGCGAAGGACGAGGTGCGGTGGGACCCCGCGGCCCAGCGGGTCGACGCGGCCGGACTCGCCGGCTGCGCCGCCGTGGTGAACCTCGCGGGCGCCGGGATCGCCTCGCGGCGCTGGACGGAGGACTACCGGCGGAAGATCCGCGACAGCCGGGTGCTCGGGACAGCCGCGCTCGCGGAGGCCGCGGCCTCCCTGGACGCCCCGCCGCGCGTCTTCCTCAACGGCAGCGCGATCGGCTTCTACGGCGACACGGGCGACCGCGCGGTGGACGAGACGGCGCCGCCCGGGGACGGTTTCCTGCCGTCGGTGTGCGTGGAGTGGGAGGAGGCGGCGGGCGCCGCGCGGGAGGCGGGTGTCCGCACCGTGTTCGCCCGCACCGGGCTGGTGGTGGCGAAGGAGGGCGGGGCCTGGGCGAGGCTCTTCCCGCTCTTCAAGGCCGGGCTCGGGGGACGGATGGGCGACGGGCGCCAGTACTGGAGCTACATCTCGCTGCACGACGAGGTGGCCGCGCTGCGCCATCTCCTCGACACGGAGTCGCTGTCCGGGCCGGTCAACCTGACGGCGCCCGAGCCGCTGACCAACGCCGAGGTGACGGAGGCGATGGGGCGGGTGCTGCGGCGGCCCACGCTCTTCGCCGTGCCGGCGCCTGTGCTGCGGACGGCGCTCGGCGGGATGTCGGGGGACGTCCTGGGCAGCCAGCGCGTCCTGCCGTCCCGGCTCCTCGATTCCGGGTTCGCGTTCGCCTTCCCGTCGATCGACGCGGCCCTGCGCTCCGCGCTGCGCTGACCGGCGACGCCCCGGCCCCGCGCGGCACGGCTCCTGACCCCGCGGCCCCGCGCGGCACGCTCCCGACCGCGCTGCTCCCGCATGGCTCCTGACCCGGCGTCACCCGTCCCGGGGTCCGGTTCCCCGTGCTCCCCCGTGCCACCGTGCGAGGGCCGTGCGGGCCTTGCCTCGCGGGGCGGCGGATCTAATCTCGACCGGAACTCGGGTATTCCGGGCCCCTGTCGGGGGCATGACGTCCCCACAGCCGCGCGACCTCCAGGAGGAGCACGTGCTAGAGCCGGCACGCGAAGCGCACATCTCGCAGGACGTGGACGTCGTGATCGTGGGGGCCGGGGCCGCGGGACTCGCGGCGGCCCACCACCTCACCAGGGCGGGCCTGACCACGGCGGTGCTGGAGGCCGCCCCGCAAGTGGGCGGCCGCATGGCGACGGACAAGGTGGACGGCTTCCGCCTGGACCGGCTGGGCCGGCTGCTGTCCACCTCGTATCCCGAACTGCGCCGCACCCCGGGCCTGGACGCCCTGGCCCTGCGGTCGTTCTCACCGGGCGTCCTGCTGCACAGCGAGGGACGGCACCACCGGGCGTACGCCCCCCTCAACCCCCGGAGCGCGAGGGGCGCACTCACCGTCGTGCGCGCCCTGGCGAGCGCCCCCCGGCTCCCACGGCCCGCGGGCTCGGCCGCCCGTCCGGGCGGCCCGCCGGGCACCGCGGGGCGCCCCGCCGGACCACTGGGCCGGCCCGTCGACCAGGCCCGGCTCGGGGCCGCCCTGGCGCGGCTGGCCGCCACTCCGCCGGAGACCCTGCTCGGCCGTCCCGAACTCCCGGCCGCGCGGGCCCTGTCGGCCCTGGGCTTCCCGCCCCGCACGGTCGAGGGCTTCCTGCGGCCCCTGCTCGCCGCCCTGTTGTGCGATCCGGCGCTCACCACCTCCAGCCGCTGCGCGGACCTCGCGCTGCACTCGTTCGCGACCGGACGGCTGTGCGTGCCCGAGGGCGGCGCCGACGCCCTGCCCGAACTCCTGGCCGCGACGCTCCCGCCCGGCACCGTCCGCACCGGCGTGCACGTCACCGCGGTCTCCACGACGTCGGTGACCACCCGGGACCACGGCGAACTGCGCTGCCGCTCCCTGCTGCTGGCCACCGGGGCGCGCGCCGCGGCCGGTCTCCTGCCGGGGCTGCGGGTCCCCGCCTTCCATCCGGTCACCGTCGTCCACCACACCGCCGACGAGCCCCCGCTCGGCGAACCGGCGCTGCTCCTGGACGCCGACCGGAGCGGCCCGGTCTCCCACACCGCGGTGATCAGCCGGGTCGACCCGACCCGGGCACCGGCCGGCCGCGCCCTCGTCACCTCGACGGTGCTGGGCACCCCGCCGCCCGCCGCCGAGCTGGACAGGGCCGTCCGTGCCCAACTGGCCCGCCTCTACGGGACGTCGACCCGCCGGTGGGAGCTCCTCGGGGTGCACCACGATCCCGAGGCGGTCCCCGCGATGCCCCCGCCGCACGACCTGCGCCGTCCGGTGCGCCTGCTGGCCGGCCTGTACGTGTGCGGCGACCACCGCGGCACGAGCACGGTCCAGGGCGCGCTGCGCTCGGGCCGCCGGGCCGCCCGGGCGCTGCTCACCGACCTGGGCGTGCGGCCCGCCCCCCTGGAGAAGCCACTGCGGACGGCGGCCTGAGCGCGGCTCAGCCGAGGGCGGACACCCGGTCCCGGTACCCCCGGACGGGAGCGGCGTCCCGGTACGGTTCGAGCCGGCGTTCGAAGTCGCGTACGTACTCGACCGCCCGCACCGACCGCATCTCCGCCGCCTGTCCGGCCGCCTCCGCCCCCAGCTGGCAGGCCTGGTCGAGTTCGCCGAGCGCCAGCCGGGCGGTGGCGAGCACGACCCGGCAGAACAGCCGGCTGCGGGCGTACGCGGGCGCCCGCAGCTGGAGCGAGCGCTCGGCGTGCTGGGCCGCGGCCCGGTACTGCTGGAGGTCGCGGTGGCAGTGCCCGAACTCGTCGGCGAGCTGCGCCTCGTCGAAGAAGCGCGCCCAGGGCGGGACCTCGTCGGCGGGCCGGGCCGCCTCCAACGCCCGCTCGGCGCGCACCAGGGAGGCGGTGCAGGCCCGCACCTCGCCCAGGACGCCGTGTGCCCGCGCCTCGACGGAGTGCAGCATGGCCTGCATGACCGGCGGGGCGGCGGAGCCGACGCCCTGCTGCGCCACCCGCGCCAGCTGGACGGCCTCGCGCCCGTGGCCGAGGTAGACGGCCTGCCGGCTCATCGTGACGAGCACGTACGACCCGTAGGCCCGGTCGCCGGCCGCCTGGGCGAGGCGCAGCGCCTGGACGAAGTACCGCTGGGCGAGCCCGTGCGCGGCGATGTCGTACGAGGTCCAGCCCGCGAGGCGGGTGAGGTCGGCGGCGGCCGCGAAGAGGCGGCGGCCGGTCTGCTCGCCGTAGCTGCCGCGCAGCATCGGCTCGGCCTCGTGCTCCAGGTAGCGCACGAGGGCCTGCCGGGCGTGGCCGCCGCCGTACGCGTGATCGAGCGACCTGAACAGCTCGCCGACGGAGCGCAGGGCCGCGATGTCGCCGCCGGTGACCCGCTGGCCGGGTCCGCGCTCGGCCGTCCCGCGCTGGCGCGGCACCGCGGGGCGGCCCTGCACGGGCACGCGGAGGGCGGCCGGTTCGCCGCGGCCGACCCGGTCGTCGGCGCGTCCGATGAGCCAGTCCCGGCTGGGGACGACGAGTCCGGCCGGGGTGAAGGCGATCTTGCGCAGTTCGGCGTGGCTGCCGGAGTCCTTGCGCCACAGGCCGCTGACGATGTCGACGGCCTCCTCGGGGCTCGCGGCGAACTCGAGGCCCGCGTACACGGGCGCACAGGCGTCGAGCCCGAGGTCCTGGGCGGTGAGCCGCCGGCCGAGGCGGCGCGTGAACACCTCGGCGATGAGGGCGGGTGTGGTGCCCCGGGGCTGCTGTCCGCGCAGCCAGCGGGTCACCGACGTCTTGTCGTATCTGAGGTCGAGGCCGTGTTCGAGGCCGAGCTGGTCCACGCGACGGGCGAGACCTGCGTTGGAGAACCCCGCTTCTGCGATGAGCGCGGCGAGCTGTCGGTTGGGGGTGCGCTGCGCGGGTCGTTCCGTCATGGTGCGGTGCGGTCTCCTGCCTTCCGGGCACGTCAAGTGCCCGGATTGCCTGTGAGCAGCCCTTATGGCCTCGTGAACGCGAGAATGTAGCGGTGTGTGAGCACGCCGTCGCACACTTCGGCGTTCATTCATCCGATCGTGTGAGGATTGACCCCGGGGCTGACGAACGCCGGCCGGACGTACAGTGGCGTAGGCGTGCTTCGTGCCTTACGGGCCTCGCCCCGCGTCTCGCGCGGGGCGTCCCCGGGGCGCGGCCCGGTGCCCGTGGCCCGCGCGCCGCCAGTCCGTGCCCGTGGGAGCTTCGAGAAAGGCGCTTGCCGTGAGTGAGTTGCGGTTCGTCCGGATGGGATTCGGTGCGGAGGCCGTCGAGTACCAGGCGGCCTGGGACGAGCAGCGTCGCGTGCACGCCGCCCGGTTCCTGGACGAGGTCCCCGACACCTGCCTGCTGCTGGAGCACCCGCCCGTCTACACGGCGGGCCGGCGCACGGCCGACAGCGAGCGCCCCCTCGACGGGACCCCGGTCGTCGACGTGGACCGCGGCGGCAAGATCACCTGGCACGGTCCCGGCCAGCTCGTGGGCTACCCGATCCAGAAGCTGCCGCGCCCGGTGGACGTCGTGGCGCACCTGCGCCGGCTGGAGGAGGCGATGATCCGCGTCTGCGCCGAGTTCGGCGTGGAGACCAGCCGGGTCGAGGGCCGGGCCGGCGTCTGGGTCCTCGGCGACCCGGTGGAGCGGCGCCCCGCCCCGGGCGGCCTCTCCCTCGACTTCGACCCGCGGCTGACGGACGACGAGTTCGACCCCCGTCTGGACGGCCCGGAGTACGCGCCCTCCAACGCGGGCCAGCGGCGCGAGGACCGCAAGATCTGCGCCGTGGGCATCCGCGTCGCCAAGGGCGTCACCATGCACGGCTTCGCCCTGAACGTGAACCCGGACACCTCGTCCTTCGACAAGATCATCCCGTGCGGCATCCGGGACGCGGGCGTCACCTCCCTCGCGTACGAGCTGGGGCGCGACCTCACCATCGCCGACGTCCTGCCGGTGGCCGAGAAGCATCTGCGGGACGTCCTGGAGAACGCGGAGCTCAAGCCGCGCGAGGTGGAGCGGGCCTCGGCCTGACCCCCGGGGAATGCACCCCCGGACCCGAAGGTTGCCCATACGCAGGGCCGAAAACAGCACGGGCGTACCCTGGTGTACGCCGACGAATCGAAGTTGTAGGGAGCCGGACGTGTCCGCAGTCGCACCCGACGGACGCAAGATGCTGCGCCTGGAGGTCCGGAACAGCCAGACCCCCATCGAGCGCAAGCCCGAGTGGATCAAGACCCGGGCGAAAATGGGTCCCGAGTACAACGCGCTGCAGAAGCTCGTGAAGAGCGAGGGCCTGCACACGGTCTGCCAGGAGGCGGGCTGTCCCAACATCTACGAGTGCTGGGAGGACCGCGAGGCCACGTTCCTCATCGGCGGTGACCAGTGCACCCGGCGCTGCGACTTCTGCCAGATCGACACCGGCAAGCCCGAGGCGCTGGACCGCGACGAGCCCCGCCGGGTCGGCGAGTCCGTCGTCACGATGGACCTGAACTACGCGACGATCACCGGCGTCGCCCGCGACGACCTGGAGGACGGCGGCGCCTGGCTGTACGCCGAGACGGTCCGCCAGATCCACGCGCAGACCGCCGGCCGCGAGTCCGGCCGCACCAAGGTCGAGCTGCTCGCCCCCGACTTCAACGCGGAGCCCGACCAGCTGGCCGAGGTGTTCTCCTCGCGCCCCGAGGTCTTCGCGCACAACGTCGAGACGGTCCCCCGCATCTTCAAGCGCATCCGCCCCGGTTTCCGCTACGAGCGCTCGCTGAAGGTCATCACCGAGGCCCGCGACTACGGCCTGGTCACCAAGTCGAACCTGATCCTCGGCATGGGCGAGACCCGCGAGGAGGTCAGCGAGGCGCTGCGGCAGCTGCACGAGGCCGGCTGCGAGCTGATCACCATCACGCAGTACCTGCGGCCCTCCGTGCGCCACCACCCCGTGGAGCGCTGGGTCAAGCCGCACGAGTTCGTCGAGCTGAAGGACGAGGCCGAGCAGATCGGCTTCTCCGGCGTCATGTCGGGCCCGCTCGTCCGCTCCTCGTACCGGGCCGGCCGGCTGTACCAGATGGCCGTGGAGAAGCGCGGCGCGTACATCGCCTCGCAGGCGGTCTGACAGACGGCCGAAAGGGGCGGTGGCACGGGGTGCCAGGCGCGCGTGTGAATCCGCGCACAAGCAACCGCCGCCCGGAAATGGCCAGTTCGACGCGGTTCTGACCGTCCTCGCAGATGAGGGCGTCCGTCAGGGCCGCGTCGGCGTTCAGCCCCTCCGCTTCCAGGCTTCACGGGCGTTTGACCGGTCGGTCACGCCCTGGTAACACCATTCAGTGACCCTGGTTCCACGCACCGTATCGCCTCCGCCAGAGCCGCCGTCCCGAGGGGGGACCACCATCATGCAGGCCGCGCCCGTACGCGCCACCGCCATTCCTTCGTTCACCGACGCACTGCGTGCCGTCGAGTCGCTGCTCATGAGCAGCGGACAGCGCACGGCCCGCCGCAACGCCTGGACCTCCGTGCTGGAGGACCGCCGCCGCGCCAAGGACCGGGTCGAGACCCAGCGCGCCCTCGAAGAGGCCGTGGGCCCCCGCCTGTCCTAGCGGCGGCACCGCCGTCGTCGGCGCTTCCCGGGCCACGTAGACTCGTGGCATGGCGAGGAAGGAAACCGCAGCGGACGCTGCGAACCCCGGGCGACTCAAGCAGATCGCCCTGACCTACAAGATGACCCGCAAGGCCGACTCCAAGATCGGTCTTGTACTCGCGGCTGTCGGAATCGGCACCCTCGGTGTCTTTCTCGCGATCGGCTTCTTGATCGGCCACCCGGTCTATCTCGGCATTCTCGGCCTCCTGCTCGCCTTCCTCGCGTCGGCGATCGTCTTCGGACGCCGGGCCGAGCGTGCGGCCTTCGGGCAGATGGAAGGACAGCCGGGCGCCGCGGCGGCCGTGCTGGACAACATCGGCAGGGGCTGGACGACGACCCCGGCGGTGGCGATGAACCGCAGCCAGGACGTGGTGCACCGGGCCGTCGGCAAGGCCGGCATCGTGCTCGTGGCCGAGGGCAACCCGAACCGGGTGAAGAGCCTGCTGGCCGCCGAGAAGCGGAAGATGGCGCGGATCGTCTCGGACGTCCCCGTGCACGACGTGCTCGTGGGCACCGGCGAGGGCCAGGTGGAGCTGAAGAGGCTCCGCACGACCATGCTGAAGCTGCCGCGCGTGCTCACCGGCCCGCAGGTCACGACGACCAACGACCGGCTGCGCGCGATGGGCGACCTGATGAGCAACATGCCGCTGCCGAAGGGCCCGATGCCCAAGGGCATGCGGATGCCCCGCGGCGGAAAGACCCGCTGACACCCCTCCTACGTAACGCGAAGAGGGCGCCCGGACCACTCCGGGCGC
>NZ_JBSGZN010000021.1:0-144371 GCF_053611025.1 Streptomyces sp. NPDC054842 | reverse complement strand
AGATCAGGTCGCGGAAGCGGGCGGGCGGCTCGGCGAGGGACACGGACGACGTGAGGTCCGGGCGCCGTCGTGCGCACGGTGCCGGTCAGCCTGCCAGGCGGATCACGGTGACGCCCTCGCGCACGGTCAGCACGCTCTGCCGTACGCGGGGGTCCGCGGCGACGTGGGCGTTGAACGCGCGCATGGCGACGGTGTCGGGCTGCTGGTCCCGCTCGTTGGCGACGCCGCCGAACTGGAGGACGTTGTCGGCCAGGACGAGCCCGTGCGGGGACAGCTTGGGCAGCACCGCCTCGTAGTAGTCGACGTAGCCGGACTTGTCCGCGTCGATGAAGACCAGGTCGAAGGGGCCCGGGAGGGCCCGCACCGCCGGCAGCGCCGGGCCCTCGATCAGATGGATGCGGTCGGCCCAGGGCGAGGCCCCGAAGTGCTTGCGCGCGATGGAGGCGTGCAGCGGGTTCAGTTCGCAGGTGTGCAGTTCGGCGTCGGCCGGCATCGCGTCGGCCATGCACAGCGCGGAGTAGCCGGTGAAGGTGCCGATTTCCAGGATGCGCCGGGGCCGCAGGGCGAAGACCAGGGCGGCCAGGAACTCGCCCTCCAGGCCGCCCACCATCATGGCCGGCAGCTCGGTCCCGGCCTCCGTGTCGGCGACCAGCCCGGCCAGCCAGGGCGGCGCGGGGGAGGAGGCTTCCTCGGCGTACTTCTCCACGACGGGCCGTACGATCATCCTCGGTTCCTTCCCGTGTGTCCGGCGGCCCGGCACAGCCGCTCGGTGAGCCAGTCCGCCAGCTCGGCCCGGCCGTCGCCGCGCAGATAGAAGTGGTCGCCGGGAAAGCGGACGACTTCGGTGTCGGCGGAGGTGACCGCCGCCCAGGCCGCCGCGTCGTGTGCGTCGACCTCGGGGTCCTCGGCGCCGTAACAGACACTCACCGGCACCGAGAGGTCCCGGCCGGGCCGCGCGCGGTAGGTGCCCAGCAGCCGGTAGTCCGCCCGGAGCACCGGCAGCGTCATCTCCCGCACGCCCGGCATCCGGAGCAGGCGTTCGTCGGTGCCGCCGAGCATGCACACGTCGGCCCACAGCCGTTCGTCGTCCAGGTGCTTGTCGTCGGGCCGCTGCCGGGCCGGGCCGGGGCGCCCGGAGACGATCAGCCGCTCCGGGAGGGTCCCGCCGACCGCAGGGAGGAGGCGGGTGACCTCGTGCGCGACGGAGGCGCCCATGCTGTGCCCGAAGAACCACACGGGCTTGTCGTCCAGTTCGGCCAGCGCCTTGGCCAGCGGCTCCACGAGGCCGGGCATGTCGGTGCAGCAGGGATCGCCGATGCGGTCCTCCCGGCCGGGGTACTGCACCACCAACCCCTCGACGCCATCGGGGAGTTCGCGCGCGAGCGGCCGGTAGAAGGTCGCCGCGCCGCCGCCGTGCGGGAAGAACACCACCCGCCGCCGGGCGGCCGGGCGGGGGAAGTAGCCGCGCAACCACGGACCGGGCACGTCGGTGTTCATGGCGTGGCCTCCAACAGGTCCGCGGCGGAGAGGAGTTCGGGTGCCTCGGCGCGGTGCAGCCGCACCGGCCCGCACGCCTCGGTCACCCGCATCGCCAGTCTCGCCAGCGCGATGTGGTACTGCACGTGGGCGCGGCTGTCGGCGCCCGACCGCACGTCGTCCCAGATCGCCCGCATGGCCCGCTCCGTGGCCTGCGGCCACAGGTCGCGCAGCACCTCGGTGTACGGAGCGCCCTCCGCCGGCCCCAGGTGCTGCACGCTCGGCACCCGCAGATGAGGGGCGTCGGAGTCGGCGAAGCGCACCAGCTCCTTCATGTCGCCCGGCATGTGCGGGCGCATGCTCCACTCCACCGGGCCGTGCGTGTTGACCAGCGTGAGGTGGCCGCCCTCCGTGCCCAGGGTGATGCGGTGGAACAGGTGGCTGTGGTTGTCCGGGTCGGCGGGCACCAGTTCGTTCTGCAGGCGGAAGGACATCGGGACGCCGGCGAACCGGCCGGTGAGGCTCCGGTACGGATCGCCCTCCGCGCCCGCCAGGACTCCGTCGACGCCGTGCGGGCGGATGCCGCCCAGTGCCCGGCCCAGGATGTCGAACACCGTGTAGAGCACCTGGAAGGCGCAGGTCACGTCGAGGAAGAGCGGCCGCTGCCGGGCCACCAGGGCGCGGGCGGCGCCGATGAAGCGGCGCACCGGCTCCACGTGCGGGTAGTGGGTGTTCAGCCGGAACACCACGCCGGACTCGGTCGCGGCCCGCAGGCACGCGACCAGTTCGTCGGGGTGCAGCGGGTGCTCCTGCAGCACGTGTATCCCGCGGCCCATCAGTGCCCGCGAGATCTCGGGACCCGGGCCGCCGTTCATCACCCCGCCGATGACCACGCAGGCCAGGTCCACGTCGTCGGGCACCTCGTCGACCGAGGACCACAGCGGAACGCCGTAGTGCTCGGCGCAGGCTTTGCTGCGGGCGCTTCCCGACGCCAGGATCCCGGCCGGCTCGAAGGGGAGGTCCGGACGCTCGAAGGCCGCGAGATAGGCCCGGCCGAAACCGGTGCCGGCCACCAGGACACGGGGGCGGGTCACAGTTCCCCTTCCTCCATCGCGCGGGCCGCGAGGATCGGCCGGTCGCCGATGTCGAGCACCTCGACCGCGGGTTCGGCGCGCAGGGCGGCGAGCACCGTCCCGGCGTCCAGCACGTCGGAGCCGAAGTGCACCCCCGGGACGACCTCGCCGCCGAGCACCGCCAGCACGGCCAGGGCGCCGGCGAGACCGGTGAGGGCGTAGGTGTCGCCGGCGCGCAGGGCCAGGCTGCGGGTGGCGGGACTCCCGGCGTCGGTGCCCGTGACCTCGAAGAGCATCAGCTGGAAGGGGCTCCTGCCGAACAGGTCGAGAGCCGCCGCGCGGGTGAGTTCCTCGGCCGCCTCGGCGAGCGCGGACTCACCGCGCATCGCGCCCTGGAGCCGGCTGAGGCAGTTCATCATGTGGGCGCCGCCGTCGAAGACGTTGTACCAGTCGATCTCCGTCAGCCCGGTGGCCTCGGGAAGCCGCGCCGACTCGAAGCTGAGGTAGGGGTAGACGTCCACCCGGTTGTCCGCGTAGGGCAGTTCGACATCCGTCCGCGGCTCCAGCTCGCGCTCGACCCGGATGCCACCCCTGATCGCGCCGCGGGCCTCGCCGTAGGCGCCGCCCATGGAGAGCAGGTAGTCGGCGGCTCCGGCCGGGGTCAGCCGGTCCATCGTGCCGACGTAGGCGGTGAGTTGCCGCGGGTCGCTCATGGCGGAGCACAGATGGCGGGGGAGCAGGCCGGTCAGCCCGGGCTGCATCCCGGCAGTGATCACGGCCGTGCCGGTGAAGGTGCCCGGTCGCGTCAGCGCCTCCAGCAGCGGCTCGTCGCCACCCGGGTCGACGTAGTCGGCGCCGGCCGCCGCCGCTGCCCAGGCCACCCGGTCGAGGACCTGGTAGGAGGGGCCCGCGCAGTTGAGCACCACCCGGGCGCCGCGGCAGAACTCCGCCAGCGACCGGCCGTCGTGCAGGTCCACCTCGGCGGCCGTGCCGCGCAGGCCGGACTTGTGCAGCAGGGACTGGGCCTGCGCCCGGTCGCGTCCGCCGAGCCGGACGACCGTGTCGGGCCGGCGGTCCGCGATCGCCCGTACGGCGGCGGCGCCGACGGCACCGTAGGCGCCGACGACCGCGACCGCCGGGTCGCTGTGCTCACTCACGCGTTCTCCTCCTCGGGCAGGTCGATCACGCCGGGTGCGACCAGTTCCCGGCAGGTGAAGTGGTCGCCCGGCACCGTCTGCCGACGGAGCCCTCCCACGCACACCGACTCCCACAGCTCGGTCATGTCGGTGCCCATGGCGGGCCAGACAGGGGACTCCTCCTCGTGCACCAGCAGGCGTGCCTCCCCCGTGAAGACCCCCGGGTCGTGGTCGGCGACGCAGCGCGCGAACGCACGGCCGTGCACGAGCCGTTCGGCGATCTCGTCGGCGGTACGGCCGAGCGCCTCCGCGATCTGGGCGAGCCGCTTCTCGCGTGAAAGGGCGGCGCGGGCGGCCGCAGCCGTGCCCGCCTCCCGCAGTCCGGGCTCGGCCCGGTCGGCCAGCGCGGCGGGCGCGCCCGGCGGGATGTCACCGGCCGGGGCGAGCTCGGCCAGCGTCCGGCCGAGCGCGGAGACGTCCGGGTATCCCAGGGCGGCCGGGTCGAGCCCTCGGTCCAGGCAGAACAGCGCCTCCTCCAGCACGTCGTCGCGGACCGTGGCCGGGAGCGGGTAGCTGCTCAGCAGCGTCAGCCCGCACACCGGGGCGCCCAGCTCGACGAGCTGCTGGGCGACAGCCAGCGCCAGTACGCCCCCGCTGTGCGCCCCGACCAGGTGGAACGGGCCCGGGCTCAGCGACCGCACCCGCGCCACGACGTCCTGGGCCAGGTCGTCCAGACGCTGTCCTTCGGCCGCCCGGACCGGTGGCACCAGGATCACCGGGTCGAGTGCTCCGAGCCCCGCGGCGAGCCGCTCGGCCTGGCCCCCGAGACCGTCGCCGACGAGGACGTGCACCGGGTTGCCGAGCGCGTCCGCCGCTCCGGACAGGGCGAGTTCGTCGCCCGCCGTGCCTTCCTCGGCCGGTCCCTCGCCCTGCTGGAGGAAGGCGGACAGTTCGCGCACCGAGGCGCCGCCGAGCAGCTCGCGCAGCAACTCGTCGAAGAAGACGTCGGCCGCGGCCGGCACCTGGTCGCGCAGCGCGGTGACGAGCTGGGCGGCGAGCAGCGAGTCCCCGCCCAGGGCGTAGAAGTTGGTCTCCAGCGGGACCTCCGGTTCGCGCAGCACCTCCGCGTACACCTCGGCGACGTGCGACTCCAGTTCACCGGCCTCCTGCACGGTGTCCGGCGAGGCCGCCGCACCCGCCGTACGGTGCTGCTCGGCCCACCGGGAGAGGACGGCCCGGTCGATCTTGCCGTTGCCGGTGAGGGGCAGCGCGTCCAGCACCTCGAAACGCGACGGGATCATCTCCGCCGGGAGCCGCTCGGCGAGCCGCCGCGTGAGCACCTCGGTGTCGAGGGGCTCGCGGTCGGTCTTGAAGCGGGCCGCGAAGACGTGCATGCCGATCCGGGCCAGCTCGTCCCCGGGTTCCGGTACGCACAGCTCCAGTTCGGCTCCGGCCTCCGCCAGCAGGTCGTACCACTGCCGGCGGCCGATGAACGTCTGGTCCTTGCCGTGCCGCACGTCCTGGAAGTCTCCGGCGGTGGCGTCGAAGAGGAACTCCATCGAGGTGAGGATCTGGTAGTTGTCGCGGGTCGTCTCGATGAAGACCAGCCACCCGCCGGGCACCAGCGCCTCACGCATCCGGCGCAGCACCGCGCGGGCGTCCTTCGCGTAGTGCATGACGTTGCCGCACAGGATCACGTCCACCGAGTTCGGCTTCACGCCCTGCTCGCGGAAGGGCTCGTTGAAGTCGAACAGGGCGTAGTCGACCCAGGGATGGTCCGCGAACCGCTCACCGGCCTTGTTCAGGAAGAACTGGGACACGTCGCTGAAGGTGTAGCGCACGTTCTCCCCGTCCAGCGCCGGAATGGTGTCGACGCTGGTGCCGCCGACCCCGGCCCCGACCTCCAGCACGCGCAGCGGCCGTCCGGTCGTGTTGCGCCGGGCGACCCCCAGCACGGTGCCGGTGGCCAGCCGGTTGAGGTAGCGGGAGAGGAAGCCCTCCATGTAGGCGGCCTCGTGGATGCTCAGGTCCCCCTCGGGGAAGAGCATCCGCAGCGGGTCCCGTTCGTCCCGCATCAGCTCCGGCAGGTGGGCGGCGGCGAGCTTGAAGTAGTCGACCAGCTCGGGGCGGTCGTTGGCCTCCGGGAGCAGCCGGTCGACCTCGGCCCAGGCCTCCTCGACGTCCTCGGGGGTCACCAGGCGCAGGCAGCCGAAGGTGCCGTCCGCGGCCCTGTCCAGGTAGCCGTTCTGCACGCACGCGGCGAGCCAGCGGCGTACGAGCCGCTCGTGCCTGGCCGCGACCCGGGCCAGACGCATGATCTGCGAGGTGCTGTGGCGTGCGGCGGCGTCGGGCCACAGGCCCTCCCTGCGCAGCACGTCGACCATGCGGCGCAGCGCCGCGTCGTCCAGGACGGCCGCGAACTCCACGACCTTCGCGACGTCCACCCCGTCGCGGATCCCGTCGGCGCCCGCGAGCACCTCGGGCCGCAGTCCGGCGTCCACGGCGTGCGCGGCGGGGTCGGCGGGCGACGGCGAGACGAAGGCGACCAGCCGTCGGTCGTTGCGCTCGCCCTCGGTGGTGACGGCCGCCGCGTCGACCCGCGGATCGGCGGCCAGGGCGGACTCCACCTCGGCGAGCTCGATGCGGTGGCCGCGGATCTTGACCTGCCGGTCGGCGCGGCCGATGAACTCCAGGGTGCCGTCGGGCAGGTAGCGGGCGAGGTCGCCGGTGCGGTAGACGCGTTCGCCGTCCGGCAGCTCGAAGAAGCTCGCCGCGGTCTTCTCCGGGTCGTTGAGATATCCCTCGGCGAGGCCGGCGCCGGCGATGTGGAGGTCGCCGACGACCAGGTCGGGGCTGGGCCGCAGCGCGGAGTCGAGCACATGGAAGCGCTGGTTCTCCAGCGGAGTGCCGTACGGGATGCTCGGCGCCGCCGGGTCGACCTCACCGATCGGATGGACGATCGACCAGATCGCCGCCTCGGTGGCGCCGCCGAGACTGTAGAGCTCCACCCGGGGAAGGCGGGCGCGCACGGCGTCGGGCAGCGTGACGGGTATCCAGTCGCCCGACATCATGCCCAGCCGGACGCCCGGGCACTCGCGTCCGTCGCCGCGCAGGTACTCCTCCAGCAGCATCATCTGGGCGGGCACGGTGTTCAGCACGGTCACGCCGTGCCCGGTGATCAGCTCACCCCAGTGCGAGGGGTCGCTGCGGCGGGCCGGGTCGGGAAGCACCAGGGTGCCGCCGCGGCCCAGGACGCCGAAGATGTCGAAGACCGACAGGTCGAAGCCCAGGCTGGACAGCCCCAGGGCGACGTCGTCCGTGCCGATGCCGAACCTCCGGCAGACGTCGTCCAGGGTGTTCACCGCCGCCCGGTGGCTGACCTCCACCCCCTTGGGTTCGCCCGTCGAGCCCGAGGTGAAGATGACGTACGCCGAGTCACCCGGCGAGACCGGCACGGCCTCGGCGAGCCCGGCGGACGACTCGGGCAGCCGGTCCACGTCGACGCGCGCGATCCCCGCGGGCAGCCGGGCCGCGACCGCGCTGTGGCCGACCACCAGGCCGATGCCGGCGGACCGCAGGATCCTGTCGCGCCTGGCATCGGGCTGGCCCGCCTCGATCGGCACGTAGGTGCCACCGGCGAGCAGCACGCCGAGAGCGGCCGCGACCTGCTCCCAGCCCTTCTCCAGCACCACGGCGACGCGCTGGTGCGGTTTGTGGCCGTGCTCGGCGAGCGCCGCGGCCACGGCGGCGGCGCGGCCGGTCAGCGTGGCGTAGTCGACGCCGCCGCCGTGGTCGACCACCGCCGTCGCGTCCGGGCGGCGGCGCGCCTCGTCCAGCAGCGCCTGGTGCAGGAGGGCGTCGCCGACCGGCCGGGCGGTGTCGTTGACCGCCGCCCGGCACCGCGCCTGGTGCTCGGGCAGCGCGAGCGGGTCGCCGTCCCACGCGCCGCTGTCCTCGGCGAGCCGGTGCAGCAGGCCGCGAAACGCGGCGAACATGTCGTCGAGCACCGGGCCGGGCACGGTGTCGTCCCGCGCGTCCCAGTTGACCAGCAGCGAGCCCGCGGCCTCCATCGCCTGGCAGTCCACCCAGACCTGCGGCGTCTGGCTGATGCCGTTGCGGATCTGCGACCGCATCATCCCCTGCGGCGCCGATCCCTCGGAGAGCCCGATGGCGCTGGTGTACACGACGGGCATCATCGAACCCTGCCGGCCCCGGCGGCGGGTCAGCTCGCGCAGTACCTCCACGCCGGAGAACAGCCGGTGGTCGAGATCCTCGAACAGCTGCTCGCCGGCCCTGCGGGCGCGCTCGGCGAAGGTGTCCGCGCAGCCGCCGTCGACGGCCAGCAGCTCGACGGAGGTGAAGTCGCCCACGACGCGGCCCACGTCCGGGTGCAGGGGCAGCCGGCTGAGCACCGTCAAGTCCAGGGTGAAACGGGGGTTGCGGCTCCAGCGGCCGACGACCTCGGCGTACGCGGCCATCACGGCCGTCGACGCGGAGACCCCGTGCTCCCCGGCGCGGGCCTTCAGGGCGGACCAGACGGCCGGTTCCAGGCGCAGTTCGCGGCGGGTGAAGCCGGCCGGGCCCTGCCGGCTCGGCCGGTCGACCAGGGGCAGTTCCGGCGCCGGTGGCAGGCTCTCCAGCCGTGCCGTCCAGTAGTCGCGGTCCCGCTCGTAGGCGGGGCCCTGCCGCACCGCGCGTTCCGCCCGCAGGTAGTCGCGGAACGAGATCGCCGGCGCCGGGAGGTCGGCCGCCGGGTCCTCGTAGAAGGCGCCGAACTCGTCCAGCAGCAGATAGATGCTCACGTAGTCGGCGATCAGGAAGTCGATGGAGAAGTGCAGGACGGCCCGGTCCGCCAGCTCGGTGACCTCCAGGGTGTACAGCGGGCACTCGGTGACGTCCTTGGACTCGGCGGAGAGCCGGCGGCGGACCTCGCCGAGTGCCTCCTCGCCCGCGGGGCCCGGCAGGCCCGCCGCGTCGTGCCAGGCGATCACCGGGGCGGGCGGATCCTTCAGGACCCGCTGGTGACCGTCGTAGTCGATGACCACGCGCAGCATCTCGTGCCGGTCGACCACCTGCCGCCAGGCCCCTTGCAGCCGGCCGCGGTCCAGCGCGGCGAACTCCAGCTCGCCGTAGGCGTGGCAGGGCACCGAGCCGTACTCGAAGGCGCCCCGGCGGCCGAGCAGGTACGCCGACTGGACCTCGGTCAGCGGGAACGGCTCGTGGGCCGAGGCGGGGTCGGGCCTGACCTGCCCCGGGCGGCGCTCGCGCAGCACCCGCAGCACGTCCTCCCGCCGGCCGGCGAGGAGTTCCCGGCGCTCGGGGGTCATCGCCCCCTCGGGACCCCGGAAGCGCAGCCTGCCCTCGTCCTCCCACAGGTGCAGGCCGGCCCGTTCGAGTTCGCTGATGAGGTCGGCGGCGGTCACAGGACACCCTCTTCCAGTCGGACGGACGCTTCGGACGCTTCGTGCTGATGGCTGCCGGCGATCTCGTCGTCGACGACGGCGGCGATCCCGGCGACGGTCGGATGGTTGAAGAGCTGCCGCAGGGAGAGCTCGACGCCGAAGCGCCGGGAGAACTGCTGGACGACCCGGGTGGCGACGAGGCTGTCGCCGCCGAGGCCGAAGAAGTCGGCCGAGCGGCCCACCTCGGGCGCCTCCAGCAGCTCGGCCCACACCTCGGCCACCACGCGTTCGGTCTCGCCCCGCGGCCGGTCGTCGGCCGGCGCCGCGCGGACCGCGCGGCCCGGACCGTACGCGAGGGCGACGGCGGCGCGGTCGACCTTGGCGTTGGCGGTCAGGGGCAGCCGGTCCGCCACGGCGATGTGCTCGGGGACCATGTGGGCCGGCAGGCGCGCCGCGAGCGCCGCGGGCAGGTCCGTCCCGCCCACGGCACGACCGGCACCGGCCTCCGGGGTGACGACCGCGGCCAGCCGGCGTGTCCCCGCGCTGCCGTCGACCCACGCCACGGCGCTCGCGACGCCGGGCAGCTCACGCAACCCGGCCTCGATCTCGCCGAGTTCGATGCGGTGCCCGCGCACCTTCACCTGGTGATCGCGGCGGCCGAGGAACTCCAGGATCCCGGAGGGGTGGTAGCGGCCCAGGTCGCCGGTGCGGTACCACCGCTCGCCGTCGGCCGTCACGAAGGAGGCCGCGGTCCGCTCGGGGTCCCCGCGGTAGCCGAGCGCCACTCCGGCGCCGCCGATCCACAGCTCACCCGGCACGAAGTCGGGCCGGTCCCGGCCGTGTCCGTCGACCACCCGGAAACGCTGATTGGCGAGCGGGCGGCCGTACGGAATCGACACCCAGGCGGGGTCGACGGTCTCCACCTCGAAGGCGTTCGACCAGATGGAGGCCTCGGTGGCGCCGCCCATGGCGACGAGGAGGGCGTCCGGCGCCGCCGCCCGGAGCCGGTCCGGCAGGTCGAGGCCGACCCAGTCGCCCGAGACGATCGCCACGCGCAGCAGCGGCAGGCCCGTGCCCGACTCGCAGGCCACCAGCAGCATGTCGAGCAGGGTCGGCACCGTGTTCCACACGGTGACGCCGTGTTCGGCGGCGAGGGCGGCCCAGGCGGTCGCCTCCCGCCGGAGGTCCTCGGTGAGGGTCACCACGGTGCCGCCCACCGCGAGCAGTCCGAACAGGTCGTAGACCGACAGGTCGAAGTCGAGGGCGGAGACCTGCAGGGTCACGTCGCCGGGCCCCACACCGTGGCGGCCGTTCACGTCGTCGATGGTGTTGGCGGCCGCCGCGTGGCTGATCTCCACGCCCTTGGGCTCGCCGGTCGAGCCCGAGGTGTAGATCACGTAGGCGAGCTGCGCCGGATCGACGGCCACCGGCCCCGCCGCCGGCTCGGCCTCCGCCGCCTCGGCCACCGGCACCAGCCGCACGGCTTCGTCCCAGTCCGCGCCGGCGTCCGGCCCCGGCCCGACCAGGGCCAGGCGGGCGCCCGCGGAACGCACGATCCGGTTGCGGCGGGCGGCGGGCTGGCCGACGCCGACCGGTACGTAGGCGCAGCCGGCCGCCAGCACGCCCAGCACCGCGACCACCTGGTCCGGTCCCTTCGGCAGCGACACGGCCACCGTCTCGCCGGGCCGCGCCCCGAGCGAGGTGAGGCGTCCCGCGACGCGCAGCGCGCGCCCGGCCAGTTCGGCGTAGGTCAGTTCCTCGCCGGTCGCCGAACGGACCGCGACGGCGTCGGGCAGGCGGCGGGCGACGTCGAAGACGGGCTCGTGCAGCGTTCGGGCGGGGAAGAGGACGCCCGTGTCGTTGACCTCGGAGCGGATCCTCGCCTGGGCCTCGGGGAGCCGGATCGGCGGAGCGGGACGGGACCAGTCGCTGTCGGCCAGTTCCACCAGGAGGCGGCGCATCGCCTCCAGGGCCGCCGGGACGACCTGCGGGCTGTGCAGCCCTTCGACGTGGTCCCAGTTGACGGCGAGGCCGCCGTCGCGCTCGACCACCTGGCAGTCCAGCGCGACCTGCGGGCTCTGCGACAGGCCTCGCCGCAGCTCGCCGAAGCCGAATTCGAGGTCCTTGAAGTCCGCGCTGACCCCGAGGGTGGAGGTGAACACCACCGGCATCAGCGTCTGTCCGCCCCCGGTGCGCCGGGCGAGCTGCTGGAGCACCCAGGTGGTGGAGACGTTGTTGTGCTCGATGCCCTCCCAGACCTGTCCCTGCAGCCGCCGCACCGTGTCGGCCCAGCTCTCCTGGGGGCGGCTGTGATGACCGAGCAGCAGCAGCGAGGTGAAGTCGCCGACCACCTGGCCGACCTGGGGGTGCTCGTCGCGCCGGTCGAAGACCGTCAGGTTGAGCGTCAGCGAGGTCTCGGCGCTCCACGCGGCCAGTACCTCCGCGAAGGCCGCCGCCACCACCGTCGAGGCGGTCAGCCCCTGTTCGGCGGTCCGCCGGCGCAGCCGTGCCCAGGTCGGCGGGTCGAGCCGGAACTCCTCGCGCACGAAGCGCGGCCGGCCGATGTGCTCGGGGGCGACGGCCAGCGGCAGCGCGGGCGCGGCCGGCAGCTCCTCGATCGCGCCCAGCCAGTACTCCTCGTCCCGTGCCCTGGCCGCCGGGTCGGTCCGCTGGGCGAGCAGGTAGTCGCGGAACGACAGGTCGAGCGCGGGGAGTTCGAGACCGGGGTCCGCGTAGAGCGCGGACAGCTCGGTGAAGATGGTCATGATCGACAGTGCGTCGAGCACCACGTAGTCGAAGCCGACGCCGACGACCGTGTGCCCGTCCTCGCGCCGCACGGCCCGTACGTCGAACAGGGGCCAGGAGGTCACGTCGAGCACCTGCTGCTCCATGCCCGCCAGTTCGCTGACCGCCTTCTCGTGGTCGGCGGCGGTCGTGCGGGTGACCGCGAAGCGGTAGTACGGGACCTCGGGCAGGATCCGCTGGCCGCCCTCGCCGTCCAGCACGGCGCGCATCATCTCGTGCCGCCGCACCAGCCGGTTCCAGGCCCCCTCCAGCCGCTCCAGGTCCACCCGGTCGCTCTCGAACTCCCAGTACCAGTAGGACGCGACGCCGCCGAGCGTGAAATCGGGGTCGCGGCCCAGCCAGTAGGCGCGCTGCACGTCGGTGAGCGGGAAGGGCTCGTACCGGTGAGCCGGGTCGGCCGGGATCGTCCGGGGGGCCTCGGCGGCGCCGCCCTCCAGCGGGGTCAGGGTCGCGGCGAAACCACGCACCGTGGGCCGGGTGAACAGGTCGCCCAGCCTGGCGTCGTACCCTTCCCGGCGCAGCGCGGCGAGCAGGCGGGTGGCCTGCAGGCTGTCACCGCCGATGTGGAAGAAGTTGGTGTCACCGCCGATCTCCGGGCCGCCGAGCAGGTCCGTCCACAGCGCGGCGACGGTCTCCTCCGCCGCCCCGCGGGGGGCCGCGTCGGCGGCGCCGGACGTCCGCTCGCCGAGCGCCCCGGCCAGCAGCCGCCGGACCTCGGCGCGGTCGACCTTGCCGTTGCGGCTCAGCGGCAGCTCCTCCGCGGCGACGGCGCGGGCGGGCACCATGTACGCGGGCACCTGCCGGCCGGCGTGGGCGAGCACGTCCTCGGTGTCGACACCGGCCGGGGTGACCATGGCGTACAACGCGCCGCCCGCCGCGGCGACCTGGGTCGCCACGGCGTCGCGCACACCGGGGTGCCGGCTCAGGGCGCGCTCGACCTCGCCGAGCTCGATCCGGTACCCGTTCAGCTTGACCTGGAGGTCGACCCGGCCGAGGAACTCGATCACCGCGCCGGGCCGGTAGCGGGCACGGTCACCGGTGCGGTACCAGCGCCCGCCGTCGGCCTCCACGAACTTCGCCGCGGTCAGTTCCGGGTCGTCCGCGTAGCCCCGCGCCACACCCGCGCCGCCGATCCACAGCTCTCCGGCGACCCAGTCCGGGCAGTCCTGTCCCTGGTCGTCGACGACCCGGCAGCGCTGGTTGGGCAGGGGCACGTTGTAGGGAATCGACGCCCAGGAGGGGTCGACCTCCGTAACCTCCTGGACCGTCGAGTGGATCGCCGTCTCGGTGGTGCCGCCCAGCGCCACGAACACGCTGCCGGGGCGCAGCGCGTGCACCCTGCCGGGCAGGTCGAGACCGACCCAGTCGCCGCCCAGGAGGTGCAGACGGAACGGCCAGGTGTACGTGTCGGGCCGCGACTGCGCCGTGGTGAGCCCCATGTCGAGCAGCGCGGGCACGCAGTTGAGGACGGTGGCCCCGTCGCGCGCGGCCCGGCGCAGCCACGCCTCGGGGGAGCGCCGCTCCTCGTCGTCGACCAGCACGAGGGCGCCGCCGCAGGCGAGGGGGCCGAAGAGGTCGTAGACCGACAGGTCGAAGTCGAGCGCCGACAGGCACAGGGTGCGGTCGCCGGGGCCCAGCCCGTAGCGCTCGTTCAGCGCGGCCACCGTGTTGTGGGCCGCCGCGTGCGTCAGCTCCACGCCCTTGGGCTCCCCGGTCGAACCGGAGGTGAAGATCACGTAGGCCAGGTCGTCCGGTGAGACGTCCGCCAACCGGTCCAGCAGCGGCACGTCGGGGTCGGTGCCGCACCGCACGTCGATGTGCGGGACCCGGCCGTCCGTGCCGGCGCCGTCCCGGCCGTCGGTGACCACGCAGCGGGCTCCCGCCCGGGAGGCGACGACGTCACGGCGTGCCTGCGGCTGGTCCGTGCCCACCGGCACGTAGGCCGCGCCCAGCGCGTGCACCGCCAGCACCGCGACCACCTGCTCGACCCCCTTCGGCAGGGTGAGCACCACACGGTCCCCGGCGGTGACGCCCGCGGCCCGCAGGACGTGGGCCAACCGCCTGGCCCGCGTGCCGAGTTCGGCGTACGTCAGCTGAGCGCCGTCGCCCCAGACCGCCGCCGGGGCGTCACCCCGCTCGGCCGCCCGCCGGAAGAACTCCCCGTGCAGAACCCCGCGGGGCAGCTCGGCGCGGGTGTCGTTGGCCTGCCGGCGCGCCTGGAGCTGCGGAGCGGGCGGCCGTACCGGCAGGCTCTCCCACCAGGCGCTCGGCTGCGAGGCGAGCAGCCGGACCCGGTTGACGAAGGTCTCGAACATCGCCTCGGGAACCCCGGCCTCGAAGAGGTTCTCCGTCGTCTCCCAGTTGATCAGCATGCCGCCCTCCTGCTCGATCAGCTGGAGGTCGATCCACACGCCCGAGGTCTGCGAACTCATCCACACCGGCGCACCCAGCACCGCGCGGGTCGCCTCGTCGAAGAGTTCGCCGAGGCTGAGCGCGCTCGTGAACACCACCCCGGCCCGCCTGCCGGCCCCCGCGGCGGTCCGGGCCAGGTCGCGCAGGACCGAAGTGCCGCCGTACGCCGTGTGCGTGGCGTCGCGGCGGTACTGCTCCTGGACCGCGCGGGCACGCTCGACGAAGGGGCGGCGCGCGTCGGGCGCCACCTGGAGGAGCAGCAGGTCCGTGAAGTCCCCGACTACGGAGCCGACGTCGGGGTGCACCGGTATCCGGTTCAGCACGGGCAGGTTGAGCAGGAACTCCGGGCCCTCGCTCCACGCGGAGAGGATGTCCGCGTAGACGGCGGCGACCGCCATCGACACGGTCAGTCCGGCGCTGCGCGCGTGCTGGGCGAACCGCTGGTAGCTCTCGGGTGTCAGCCAGGCGTGGCGCCGCACGGTCCGCACCCGCTCGATCCCCTCCGGGGCGCCGGCCAGCGGGAGCCGCGGTGCCTCGGGCAGGTCCTCGGCGCGGTCGCGCCAGTAGGAGACGTCGGCCGGGCGGGGCTCCCGGGCGGCCTCGGCGACGAGCCGGCGGTACTCGGGGAAGGTGAGGGCGGGCGGCGGGGACACGGCGTGCGGATCGCGGTACCGGCGGGCCAGGTCGCCGATGACGACGCGGAAGCTGGACGCGTCGCAGACGATCATGTCGATGTCCAGGAAGAGCCGGGCCCTGCCGTCCGGCAGCAGTGCCAGACGCACGTCGAGGCCGCCCCCGCGCCCGACGGGCAGCGTCTGGTGGGACAGCCCCTCGCGCAGCCGGGCCAGCCTGCGGTCGAGCTCGTCCCGTTCGGGACCGCGCAGGTCGACGACCTCGTCAAGACCCCGGCACTCGGGCAGGATCCGCTGGTGTCCGTCGTCGCCGACGGCCGCACGCAGCATCGGGTGCCTGCGGCGCAGCGCGGCCACCGCGCCGTCCCAGCGTTCGACGTCCGCGGTGACGTCGAACTCGAAGTAGAAGTGCGATCCGGTGGCCAGGGGCATCCCGGGCTGCCGGCCCGACCAGTAGGCGTGCTGCATCGGGGCCAGCGGGAACTCACCGGATTCCACGGCCGGGTCACCGTCGGCCTCCGCCCGCCGGACGGACGGGTCGTCGGCGCCGGACAGGAGGGCGGCCCAGGCGCGGACCGTGGGCTCCTCCACCAGGTCGCCGAAGGACACCTCGACACCGTCCGCCTGCCAGGACGCCGCCAGGTTCATCATCCCGAGGGAGTCCAGGCCGAGGGTGACGAGGTCCTCCTCGAAGCCGACGTCCGCGGCGGGAAGCTCCAGGCGCGCGGCTACGGCGTCGCGGATCTCCTCGGCGGACAGTGCGCGTCCGGTGGTCGCCTCACTGGTCATCGTGGCCTCCCGTGCGCGGCCGGAACGGAGTCCCGGCCTGGTCGGTGTGGGGTGCCGCGCTGCGGGCGGCGGCGGTGCAGACGTCGACGTACTCGGCCAGCAGGGACTCGGCGAACTCCGGTGCGAAACGGTCCGGGTTGTAGAAGAGCAGCACCCGCACCGTGTCCCGGTCGGGCACGGCGACCAGCTCCAGCTCGAAGCGGGTGGCGACGCCGTCCGGTACCAGGACGTCGATGTCCAGACCGGCGGCCCGGGTCGAGTACACCGGGTCGGCCATCATCTGGAAGACCACGTCGTCCAGCCGGCGGCTCGTGCCGCCGAGGTTGATCGGAAGCATCTGGAACGGCAGCGCCTGGTGCACGAACGCCTCCATGACCGTGCGGTGCGTGGCCCGGAGGTGCTCGGTGAAGTCGGTTCCGGTGAGCCGGGTCCGCAGCAGCACCATGTTGGCCAGGAAGCCCACCGTGCGGCGGTGCTCGGCGCCGCGGTTGGCGAACAGGGTCGCCACCGCCAGGTCGTCGGAGCCGCCGGCCGACCGCAGGGCCCGGTAGTACGCGGTGAGCAGAGCCACGAACATCGTGGACCGCTCCCGCTTGGCCAGGGCGTCGAGCGCGGAGACCGTCGGCGCGTCGAGGACGTGCTGCACGAGCCTCGTGTCACGGGGCGCGCCCGCGGTGGCCTCCCGGATGGGCAGCGGGGGCAGCGTCACGTCCTTGAGGCGTTCGGCCCAGAAGGCGCTGAGCCGTTTGCCCGACGGCCCGGCCAGGGTCTCGCGCTGGTCCTCGGCGAAGCGGGAGTACGCCGCGGCGTCACCGGTCGGCCTGCCGTCCAGCGCCGCACACAGGTCCTCGAAGATCACGTTGCACGACCAGGAGTCCGTGACCATGTGGTGCATGTTGAGACAGAGCACGTGATGGTCCGCGGCGAGCCGCCACAGAGTGATCCGCAGCGCGCTCTCGGTCGCGTCGATCCGGGTGCCCAGCTCCCGCGCCACCGCCCGGTCGGCGGACGCCTCGGGATCCGGATCGCCGCTGAGGTCCACCTCGCGGATCTCCGGCGACACGAGCGGATGCACCAGCGCCTTCAGCCGGCGTCCGCCGCCGGTGAACGTGGTGCGCAACGCCTCGTGCCGGGCCGTCACACGGTCGATCGCCTGCCGCAGTCTGTCGCGGTCGAGTTCGCCCCGCAGCCGGCACAGCACCGGGCAGTTGAGCGCGCCCTCCTCGCCGCGGTAGCGGTCGAGGAACCACAGCAGCGTCTGGCCCACGGACGGACGGATCTCGGTGACTGTCACGTACGGCAACGTAACGACGGGCGCGGCCCCGGCAGCCGGACCTGAAAGAAAGCTGAGAGGACCTTCACGTTCCTTTCTCGCCGCTCGGGCCTGCCTCTCTCCCGGGTCAGGGTGAGGCCACCTGTGTCGCGCGCGGCGCCCTCGCAGGGCGTCCGGTCCCGTCCAGCGGCACCGTCCAACGGGAGGTCGCCCGATGCCAGCCAACCCCTTCGAAGACCCCGACGAGAGCTACCTGGTCCTGTGCAACCCCCGTGGCCAGCGGTCGCTGTGGCCGGCCCGGCTGCCGTCGCCCGCCGGCTGGCGGGTGGAGCGGCCGGCGACCTCCCGCGCCCGGGCGAGCGCGTACGTCGACCGCGTCTGGCCCGACGTACGCCCGGCGGTCCCCCAGGAGGCGGGCGCCGGCACCGGCCCCGTCGCGGGCACCCTGCCCGCCCTGTTCGAACGGGTCGCGGCGGCGCACCGGCACCGGCCGGCGGTGGAGAGCGAGACCGGCCGCCTGGACTACGGCGAACTGGCCGCGCACGTGAACAGGTTGGCGCGGCGGCTGATCGCGGCCGGCCTGGGCCCCGGCGACCTCGTCGGCATAGCCGTCCCGCGCGGGGTCGGACAGGTCGTGGCGGCCCTCGCGGTGGCCACCAGCGGCGCCGGCTACGTACCCCTCGACCCCGGCTACCCGACGGCACTGCTGCGCCACATGGCGACCGACTCGGGGCTGCGCGTCCTGCTGCACACCGGTCCGCCGCCGGTCGATGTCACCGGCCTGCGGACCATCGACCTCGGCGTCCCGGACGCCGTCTCCTTTCCGGCCGGGCCGGTCACCGACGAGGAGCGCCGGCGGCCGCTGTGCGCCGAGGACACCGTCTACGTCATCTACACCTCGGGTTCCACCGGGACTCCCAAGGGCGTGGTGATCCCGCACGCCGGGATGGCCGCGCTGGCGGCGGCGCAGCGGCACTGGATCGGCACCGGCCCGGGCGACCGGGTGCTGCAGTGGGCGTCCTTCAACTTCGACGCCGGTTTCTGGGACCTCACCCTCGCGCTGCTGTCGGGGGCCACCCTGGTGCTCACCGACGACCGCGGGGTGCTGCCCGGCGAGGACCTGCGCCGCACGTTGATCGACCGTCGGGTCAGTCACGCGGTGCTGCCCCCGGTCGCCCTCACCGCCACCGATCCCGACGGCGTGCTCCCGGGCGGGGTGGTGCTCTCGACCGGGGACTCCTGCACGCAGGCGCTGGTGGCGCGCTGGGCACCGGGCCGGCGCATGTTCAACGGATACGGGCCCACGGAGATGACGGTGGGCGTGACCATGGCGGGTCCGGTGCGGCCCGGCGAGCCGGTCAGCATCGGGGAACCGTGGCCCGGCAACGAGGTCCGGGTGCTCGACGCCGACCTGCGGCCCTGCCGGCCCGGCGAGGAGGGCGAGCTGTACCTGGTCGGCGAGGGCGAGGCCCTCGGATATCTGCACCGGCCCGCGCTGACCGCGGAGCGTTTCGTCGCGGATCCGTACGGCGGTCCCGGCAGCCGGATGTACCGGTCCGGCGACCTCGGTCACCTGGGCGAGGACGGCCTGCTGTACTTCACCGGCCGCGCCGACCGGCAGGTCAAGCTGCGCGGATTCCGGGTCGAACTCGGCGAGGTGGAGGCGGCGCTGGAGTCCTGCCCCGGGGTGCGGCTGGGCGTGGTGGTGGTCACCGGTGAGGTCGACTCCGCGCGCCTGGTCGCCTTCGTGGTGCCCGGCGTCGACTCCGCCGGCGACTTCGCCGAGGGCCTCCGCGGGCGACTCGCCGAACGACTGCCGGCGCACATGGTGCCCTCCCGCGTCGAGGTGGTGGCGGCCCTGCCGATGACCAGCAACGGCAAGATCGACCGGCGTGCCCTGGAGCGGCGGGCGGCCGGACCCGCCGCCCCGCCGACGCCGGCCGGCCCGGGCGGCGACGCGGGGGCGGTGCCCGGTACGCGCTCCGGTGCCCCGGAACCGGCCGACCGCGCCGACCCGGTGTCCGCGCTGTGCGCACTGGCCGCGAGGGTCCTGGAGGTGCCGACGGTCGAGCCGGGCGACAACTTCTTCGACCGCGGCGGGCATTCGGTGCTCGCGGTGCGGCTCGCCAAGGCCGTACGCGACGACTGGGGGATGACCCTGCCGGTGCGGGCCATCTTCGAGCGGCCCACGATGGCGGAGCTCGGCGACCTGCTGTCCACCCGCTGAGCGGGCACCGGGTCCCGCCGGCCCACCGGCCGTCCCTCGGGCAACCGGCCGCCCGGGAGGCCCCGGCGCGGCTCAGTCCAGGCGCAGCCGCAGGGCGCTGTGCCCGAAGAGGAAGTTGGAGTAGACGCGGGGCGGCTCCTCCAGGATCTCGATCCGGTGCACCCGGCGGACCAGCGAGTCCAGCACAGCCGCCAGCTCCAGCCGGCCCAGAAAGGCCCCGAGGCAGAAATGAGGGCCGTGTCCGAGGGCGAGGTGCGGATTGTGCCGCCTTCCGACGTCGAAGCGGCGCGGGTCGGCGAAGACGGCCGGATCGTTGTTCGCCGAGATGTTCCACAGGGTGACGATGTCGCCCGCGGACACCTCGGCCGAACCGATCCGCAGGTCCGTGGTGGCGGTCCGGGCGAAGTGCATGGCCGGGGTCACCCAGCGCAGCACCTCCTCCACCGCGGTCCTCACCTCGACTGCGCCCCCGCGCAGCCGCCGCCACTCCTCGGCGTACGTGCCCAGTGCGTGCAGCGCGCCGATCGTGGTCACCCGGGTGGACTCGTCACCGCCCAGGATCAGGCTGTAGCAGTTGAGGGCGAGATCGTCCTCCGTCATCGGCTCCTCCCCGACACGGGCGGCGGCGATCATGCTGATCACGTCGTCCCCGGGGCGGCGCCGGCGCTCGCGCACCACGTCCACGAAGTAGGACAGGATCTCGTTGCGTGCCTCCAGGGCGTCGAAGAGATCCTCGTCCGCGCTCTCGGAGGACAGGGCGCGCTTGTTCCAGTCGAGCAGCCGGGGCCGGTCCGCGGCGGGCAGCTCCAGGAGGTCGCAGACGGTGTTGAGGGGCAGGTGCTCGGCGATGTCGCGTCCGGCGTCCACCTCTCCCGCCCCGACCACGGCGGCGACCAGGGCGTCCGCCCGCTCCCGCACGGCGTCCTCCACGCGCCGGAGGACACGCGGGGAGAAGGCGCGCAGCATCACCTGGCGCAGCTCGCGGTGGCGAGGGCGGTCCATCACCGCCAGCATCCGGCCCCCCGCCGAGTCGCCGCCGCGCAGCAGGACGTCGAGCACCGTGCCCCTGGCCGAGCTGAGCCGGGCGGCGTCCTTGTAGCAGTCCTGGACGTCCCGGTGGCCGGCCACGGCCCAGAAGCCCGGCCGGCCGCCCGCCGGCGGGTGCCAGCGCACCGGTTCACTGCGGCGCATGCGGTCCCAGTAGGCGTGCGGGTCGTGCTCGACGAAGGTGGCCGGATCGGCGAGGTCGAGAGCGGCACCCGAGGTGTCGTCGTACGACGTGCCGGAGACGGCGGCGTTGCCGGAGGAGACCACCGGGAGACTCCTTTCGGCCCGGACGCCGGGCCCGCGTGAGGAGGGACTGTCGCCGCGATCCTCCCCTTCGGCCGTCGCCGCCGAGGTGGCGCTGAATGAACCATGAAGGATTCGGCGGCGGGCCCGGACGTGCGTGCCATTCTCAAGTCCGAGGCGGCTAACGGGAGGTCGGCCATGGGCGTGCACCGCGGATCTGTTCGTACTCTGAGGGGCCACCCCCGTCCCGGGCTGCGGCTTCTCGCCCTGCCGCACTCCGGCGGCCGCGCCGAGAGCTTCGCCGGCTGGCGCGCCCCGCTGCCCGCCGCGTTCCCCGGCACCGCGGTGGAGCTGTGCGCGGCGCAGTATCCCGGACACGGCGACCGGCTGGCCGAACCGCCGAGTCAAGGGGTCGGCCCGATCGCCGACGAGATCGTCGCGGACCTCGCCGGGCTGCCGCCCGCCGATCTGGTGCTCTTCGGCCACAGCTTCGGCTCGGCCGTCGCCTGCGAGGTGGCCCGCCGCTGCCCCGGGGCCGGACTCCGCGTCGTCCTCCTGGTGGCGTCCTCGGCCTGGGCCCCCGGCGACCCGTCACGGCCGCCTCGTGACGAACACCTGCTGCCCGACGAGGAGTTGTGGGCGCGCCTGGTCGCTCTGGGCGGCATCGATCCCGTGCTCGCGGACGAGACCGAGGTGCGCGACCTGATGCTTCCCGCCCTGCGCGCCGACATCGCCGCGCACGAGCGCTACCTCGGCTGCCCGGACCGCGTTTCGCTGTCCTGCGACGTCCACGCCTGCATGGCCCGGGACGACCCGCTCGTGCCGGTCCGGGCCGGCCGCCACTGGGGACGGCTGACCACGGGCGACGCCGGCGTCGACATCAGGGCCGGAGCGCACTTCCACGCGTACGAGCAGCCCGCGCTCCTGCTCGCGGACCTGGCGCGGAGGGTCCCGGCACACGTGAAGGGAGGGCGTGCGGCACATGAGTAGTCCATGGGGTGGCCTGCGGCTCGTCGTCACCGGGGGCGGCTCGGGCATCGGGGCCGCCGTGGTGGCCCGCGCGGCCGGCCTCGGCGCCGACGTCCTCGCCGTCGGGCGACGCGCCGACCGGCTGGAAGAGGTGACGGCGAAAGCGGAGGCCGACGGAGCGGGACGCGCCGTGCCGTTCGTCGCGGACGTCACGGCACCCGGCGCCGCCACGCGGATCGCGGAACGGGTCCGCGACGTCCTCGGCGGCGTCGACGCGCTGGTCAACAACGCGGGGCACGCGGTCTTCGCCCGACTGGAGGACGCCACCGAGGCGGACCTGCGGGGGATGGTCGACACGAACCTGGTGGCCCCCGCCCTGCTCATCCGGGCGCTGCTGCCCGAACTGCGCGCGAGCCGGGGCTGCGTGGTGAACGTGTCCTCCGTGGGCGGTGTCCTGGCGATGCCCGCCAGGTCCTACTACGGGGCGAGCAAGGCCGCGCTGAACTCCCTGACCCGGTCGCTGGCCGTGGAACTGGCGCCCGAGGTCCGGGTGAACGCGGTCCTGCCGGGCCCCGTCGACACCGGCCTGTGGGACCTGGCGGCGGGCGACGGCGCGGACGCCCTGCGCGAGGGAATCGTCGCCGGAACCCCCCTGGGGCGGTTCGGCCTGGCCTCGGAGGTGGCGGCCTGGGTGTGCCACCTCGTTGACCCGGAGACCTCGTCCTGGGTCACCGGATCCCTGGTGTCCGTGGACGGCGGACGAGCGGCATGAGCCGGGCCCCAGGAGCACCACCTCGCCGGCCCGTCCCGGCCGGTCCTGCCACCAGCGGAAAGGCATGAATCAGATGACGCAGACAGCTCCACCGTGGTTCGCGCGGGCCTCGGCGATCCCCTCGTCCTGGCTGTACGAGTCCTTCCGGATAGCCAACGAGCGCGAGCGGGAGCACCCCGGGCTGATCAAGCTGAACGTGGGTGAGCCGGCCTTCGGACCTCCGGACTCGGTGGCCAAGGAGTTCGCCGCCGCGGCTCTGGACGGGCGGGCCCGCTACATCGACGTGCAGGGGCTCATGGAGCTCCGGGAGCGTCTCGTGGAGAAGCTCGCCACCGTCAACTCCGTCGACACGGAGCCTTCCCGCCTCTTCGTCACCCCGGGTTCGTGCCAGGGGCTCAGTGCCCTGATGCGCTGTCTCGCCGAGTCGGGGGCGGAGATCCTGCTGCCGGAGATCCACTGGCCCGTACACCTGCAGCAGGCACTGCTCGCCGGTTTCCGCCCGGTCTTCTACGAGCTGGACGAGCACTTCGCCCCCGACCCCGAGTCCATCCGGCGGGTGGCCACCCCCGCGACGCGGGTGCTCCTGCTGAACACCCCGTCCAACCCCGCCGGCGCGGTCGCCGACCGCCCCCTGCAACGTGCCCTCTACGACATCGCCGACGAGCACGGCTGGCAGATCGTCAGCGATGAGGCGTACGAGGACTTCGCCTTCGACGGCCCCCACCTGTCGATCGCCGCGCTGGAGCGTGCCCGCCCCGCTGCGGAACGCGTCGTCAACAGCGTCTTCACCTTCTCCAAGGGGCCGGCCATGACCGGCTACCGGCTCGGCTACGTCGCGGTGTCGCGGCCCGAGGTCGCCACCGCCATGCGCATGGTGCAGGAGTCGAACATCATCGCGCCCTCCGCGCCCGTCCAGTACGCCGGACTGGCCGCCCTGGACGCGTCCGGCGCGCTCGCCGCGAACCACGACTTCGTACGGGGAAACCGCGACGCGGCGCTGTCCCTCCTGGTCGACGAGGGACTGCTGCCCGGCCTGCCCGGCGGCGGCTGGTACGCGATGGCCGACATCTCCTCCACCGGCCTGACCGGTGAGGAGTTCACGACCGAACTCATGCTCAGGCACGACGTGGTGGTGGTTCCCGGCAGTGGCTTCTCCGCACGGCCGGAGTTCGGTCTCGACGGCTCGATGCGGCCCATGAAACCCGGTGGTGTCGCGTCCGGCCTGGTGCGCATCGCGTTCTGCGTCGACCGCGACCGGCTCGTCACCGGGGTGGAACGCATGGTCGGCCTGGTCCGCGAGAAGAGGGGACAGTGATGCGGACGGAGCCGACCTACGCCTCCTACCTAAAGCTGGACGAGCTGCTCACCCTCCAGGAGCCGCGCTCGGCGGAGGAGGGGGCCGATCCCACCACGGTGCAGTCCGAGCAGTTCTTCATCGTGAGCCACCAGACCTGCGAACTGTGGCTCAAGCAGATCCTCGGTGATCTGGCCGTCGTGGAGCGCAACTTCCTGACGATGTCGTCCGGTGGCCTTGAGCGTTCGGTCGACCTGCTCTACCGGGCCAGTGAGCTGCTGCGCCTGCTGCACGAGCAACTGGTGGCGCTCGAACGGCTCCCGCTGGAGGACTTCGCCCACTTCCGGCAGTACCTCGGCACGGCCAGCGGAGCACAGTCCAGCCAGTCCCACCAGCTCGAACGCGTCCTGGGCGACGCACGGCGCCCGGGGTCGCTGTTCCCGGCGTTCCGCACCGGCCTCGACCGCATCGGCGCCGACCTCGAGGAGATCGTCGAAGCGGGCGTCGAGGCGGGCTCCCTGCACCGCGTCGTCGAGGGCATGCTGCGGGTGGGCAGCGGCTACTTCCAGTGGAAGATCGGGCACATCGGCCTGGTGACCAAGATGATCGGGGAGCAGCGGGGCACCGCCGGCACGTCGGGAACGGCGTATCTGATGGACCGGGCCACGATGCCGTTCACCGAACTCCACGAGCTGCGGGGCAAGATGCACGAGCGCCGCCAGAAGCAGACCAGCCGCCTGCCGTAGCGGATACCCGGGCCGCCCGCAGGCCGACTCGGCCCCGTGACGGCTCACCCGGCCGTCGCGGTGGTGAACCGGGCTTCGTGTCACGCCGTTCGGCAGAAGACCGGGTGTCATCGCGGCAGGCCCCCACGCGAAAGTGTCCGGCCCCTCGAGCCAGGGGCCGGACACTTCGCTTCAGTGGGGTGGTTCAGGACGCGGGCTCCAGGATGTAGCCCCGGCCCCACACGGTGCGCAGGCTCAGGCGGACGCCGCCCAGCCGCTGCCGCAGCCGCATGATGTGCAGGTCCACGGCGTTGCTGGTGACCGCGTCGTTGTTGATCCGGCTCAGCGCGTCCTTCAGCCGGTCCCGGCGGACGAGGTGACCGAAACAGGCGAGGAAACATCGCATCATCTCGCTCTGCGCCTCCGACATGGGCACCGACTGCCCGCCGTAGTAGAGCACTCCGGTCGGATCCAGCGCGGGCACGAAGTCGGTCCCGGTGCGCCGCTGCAGGGTGTGGACGCGAGCCGCCAGGTCCAGCCGGGCCACCGGAGGACGCACCCAGTCCTCGGTGGGGGAGATGTCGCTCGGCGGTGCCGTCTGGCCCTCCAGCACCAGCAGGCACGGCAGTCCGGCCTCGCGCAGCTGGTCCCGCTCGTGGCTCTGCACCGGCCAGCGAAGGAAGCGCACTTCTTGCTTGTGAACGAGCGTGGTCATGGTCGTAACCCCCGTTTCTCGTGACAACCGGAAGTTGCTGCCGGGGGCCGTCGCCGTCGTCGGAGCATGCACGCGCCCACGTCACCGTCGGCGCGCAGACCGGCGCTGAGCCGCTACCGGCCGGGACGTGTACGAGACGGTGCCTTCCGCCGTGATCTCGATGCCGGCTCACGAGCTACGTCGTCACCGGCCCCCGCGCCTCCGATCCTGCCGGGTCTCGATTCCAGGTCGATTCCGGGTCGGTTCCTCCTCGACCGGGACCGGACACGGACCGGCCGGAAACACCTCGTCCGAGGGACCGGCCGCCATCGCCCCGAGCGACCGAAACCCCCCCCCGTACGCAGGCGGGGAAGGTGAAAGGAACCCGACATGGACGCGTGGCACGCCCCGGTGATCGGCAAGACACCACCTACAGAAGCCGATCCTGTGAAACCTCTGACCACGGTCATGATCAGGAGCCATGTGATGAAGAACGAGAACAGCACGCGACGCCGACGAGCCGCCGTCATAGGCGCCGGCGTCACCGGACCTCTCCTGTCGCTCTGCCTGGCGCGGCTGGGCTTCGAGGTGGACCTGTACGAGGCCTACCTGCGCCGGGCCCAGGACGTCGGCTCGTTCCTCAACCTCGCTCCGAACGGACGCGCCGTGCTGGAGCGGCTCGGCGTGGCCGACCGGGTCCTGGAGCAGGGCACCGCCGCCGGCTCCATCACCTTCGCCAACCACAAGGGCCGGGTGCTCGCCGAGAATCCGGAGCGCACCACCAACATCATGAGGGGCGAACTCAGCGCCGCCCTGCGCGAGGCCGCGACCGGCGCCGGAGCGAAACTGCACGCCGCCAAGCGTCTCGTCACGCTGGACGACACCGGCGGCGACGTCTGGCGGCTCGGCTTCGAGGACGGTACGGGGGCGGAGGCCGACATCGTGCTCGGCTGCGACGGGGTGCACTCCACCACGCGCCGGCTGCTGCTCCCCGACGCGCCGCGCGCGGCCTACACCGAGGTGGTCGGCTCCGGGGGCCGGTCGCGGATCGGGACCGGGGAACTGCCCGTCGACGGGAAGTTCCACATGGTGTTCGGACTGCGCGGCTTCTTCGGCTACCAGGTGATGGCTCCCGGCGTCGTGTGGTGGTTCGAGAACCATCCGGAGACCCGCGAGCGCACCTTCGCCGAGCTGGCCGGGACCGACGACACGGAATGGGTGGCCGCACTGGCCGAGCGGCACCGCCCGGACCCCGGGGTGGTTCGCCGCATCCTGACCGCCTCGGCGGGACCGGTCGGCCGGTGGCCGGTCTACGAGGTGCCGCCCCTGGGGACCTGGCACCGGGGAACCGCGGCGGTGCTGGGCGACGCCGCCCACGCGGTGGCCCCGCACCTGGGGGCGGGCGCGGCGCTCGGCATGGAGGACGCCTACGAACTGGCCCTGGCGCTGCACGAACAGCCCGACGCGCGAAGGGCGTTCACCTTGTTCGAGGAGTCACGGCGCGACCGGATCGCCGCGATGGCGAAACAGGCCCGGCAGACGGGCGCGGTGATGACTCCGAACCGCCGGCTCGCCCGGGCGATACGGGACCTGATGCTGCCGGTGGCCATCAGGCAGGGCGTGCGCAAGGGCACCGAGGCGTATTCCTACCGGCCTTCGCGGTGGCCCGTGCGGGAAGACTGACACCGGCACGCGAAAGCCTCCCGCCCCGCGTCGACCGATCGACGCGCGGGGCGGGAGGCTCTGAGCCGCCCGGCGGCCGAGGGCGCCGGGCGGGGACCTCAGCGCAGCTCGCCGGTGACGATCCAGAGGTGGCCGAAGGGGTCGCGCAGCCGCCCCTCCCGCTTGCCGTAGGGGCGGTTCTCCACGGGGACGACCACGGTGCCGCCACCGGCGACCATCCGCTCGGCCACGGCGTCCTGGTCGGTGAACTCGGCCTCCAGCAGCACCGGGGAACCGCCGACGTCGTCGGGGGAGAGCCAGCCCCACTCCGGCACCGCCGGGGACAGCGACAGCGGAGAGCCTCCGATCCGGAGGACGACGACCATCACGCGTCCGCTGTCGTCCTGGGCGCGGAACACCTCTTCGGCACCCATGGCCTTCTGGTAGAAGGCAGCCGCTGTGTCGGGATCCGGGACGATTAATCGTGGCGTCAGACTCATGGGCCGACTCTATTGCCCCGATCCGAACCTGCAGAGGTTATTCGGTCACTTCGTGCCACGCGCCGCGGACACCCGATTCGCCCGCCTTGTGCCTTCCGTCGGAGTGCTACGGCGAAGTGGGAAGGTGCGGGGAGCGGAGCACGAGCAGGGTGATCTCGCTGGGGGCGAAGACGCGGAACGGCGGTCCCCAGAAGCCGGTGCCGCGGCTGGTGTACAGGAGGGTGCGGGCGCCGTGCCGGCTGAGGCCGGCGAGGGCGGGCTGGTCGATGCGGACCAGGTGGTGGAAGGGCCAGATCTGGCCGCCGTGGGTGTGGCCGGAGAGCTGGAGGTCGATGCCGTCGGCTGCCGCCCGGTCGACGAACTTGGGCTGGTGGGCCAGGAGCAGGACGGGCAGGTCGGGGTCGGCGCCGGTCAGGGCTCCGGCGAGGTGGGCGCGGTGCCCTGCCAGGCCCGAGGACTCGGCCGTGACGTCGTCCACGCCGGCGACCACGAGGGTGTCGCCTCCGCGTTCGAGCAGCACATGGCGGTTGCGCAGCGGCTCCCAGCCCAGCTCGTCCATCAGGTCGACCCAGCCCTGGGCCTCGCTGTAGTACTCGTGGTTGCCGGTGACGTACACCCGGGCCCGGGTGGCCCGCACGGTGGCGAGTGGGGCGGCCTGGGCCCGGCGGCGTTCGGCCGTGCCGTCCGCGATGTCACCGGTGTGGCAGACCAGGTCGGCTTCCAGCGTGTTCACCGTCTCGCACACCCGTGCCGACCAGCGCGTGCGATCGATGGGGCCGTAGTGGGTGTCGGTGATGAGGACGACGCGGAGTCCGTCCAACCCGGCACCCAGCCGCGGGAGTTGCACGTCGAGTCGGCGCACGCGTGGCACGCGGCGGGCTTCGCCGTACCCCCAGACGAGGAGTACGGCGGTCACGCCGAGGACGGCCCACGTGACGATGCGGGCCCGGTCCTGGCTCTCGCCGACGCCGGCCGCGGTCAGGGCGAGCCGCAGCAGGACGCCGAGCAGAACGGACCAGGTGAAGAGAACCCAGCCGGCGCCCAGCAGGGTGTCACCGATGATCGCCGCCCGGTCCTGCTGGCGCCGGCCGTGGCCGCGTGTCATCGCGAGCGGCATGGCAACGAGGCCGAGGGCGAACAGGGCGGTGCCGACCAGCGTGACTGGCAGCGGCCAGTGCTGGCCGGTGTGCAGGAGCACCCAGCAGGGCACGGTCCACAGCAGGACGGGGGCGATCAGGGGGATGTAGCGCATCAGGCGGTGCAGTCGGCTCTGCCGCGGCACGCGCGCTGCGCTGTCGGCGGGTCGGGTGTCGCTGGTGTCGGTCATGCTTCCCCTCCCTGACCGGGCTGCCGTCTCGCGCACTGTATCCGGTCGCCCTCGGGCCCGCCGGACCGGCGTTCACGGGCGCGGATGCCTGGAACGAGTTCGGGCGGGCTCGGCATTCCGCCGAGCCCGCCACGCCGACTCCGCACCGGAGCCGGACTCGTGTCGCGCCGTCAGCGCTGCAGAGTCAGCAGACCCGGACGGTAGGGCAGGAGGCCGTAGTCGCCACCGGAGTTGGGGCTGCGCCCCTGGTAGAGCAACTGCAGATGGCAGGGATCGACGGTCATGGTCTGATCGGCGCCGGCACGGATCAGTTCGCCATGGCTGATGTCGTTGGTCCAGGTGGCACCGCTGTTGGCCTTGCCGGCGAAGGGATTGCTCTCGGTCGCGGCCTGAGGTGTCCACGAGCCGTTCAGACTGGTGGCCGTGAACGAGCGGAAGTAGCGGCCCTGCGAGCCGATCGCCTCGACGATCATGAGGTAGCGGTTCTGGCCCTGCAGCTTGTAGACCTGCGGGGCTTCGAACAGGTTGTTCGTCGTGTCGCTCATGACCACGGTCGACGTCGCGCCGAAGCTGCCGGGGAAGTTCCCGATCGGCATGCTGGCCCGGTAGATCTTGCCGTTGTCACCGGCGAAGAACAGGTACATGTTCGTCCCGTCACCGATGAGCGTCTGGTCGATGGGCCCTGTTCCGGAGCCGGAGATGCTTCCGGAGAAGAGTGTCTGCGGGGACGACCAGCCGTTCGGGTTGGTGGGGTCGCTCGACGTCCGGTAGGAGAAGGCGGTCGCGCCCCACTGGTAGGTGAGCACCCAGATGTTCTTCGGCGCGAAGTAGAAGAGCGTGGGCGCGACGGTGGAAGCCGACATCGTGTTCTGGCCGGCCGAGGCCATCTCCGACCAGTTGGTGAACGGGCTGAAGTTCATCGAACCCCAACTCGTCCCCGTGTCGTGCGTCGTCGCGTAGACGAGTTGCCTGCCGTTGTAAGGGACGACGGTGAAGTCCTTGAGCGAGACCCATCCCGGTTTGGGCTGCGCCAGCGCGCCCGTCGATGTCCAGCGGTATGTCGACGGAAGATCGCACGGGCCGGGGTTGTCGCCGCCGACCTTGACGAGCTGCCACTGCTGGTTGGTGCCGCCCCAGTCGTCGTACTGGACGATGTTCGCGTTGTCGGCGGTGGAGGCACCCTGCACTTCGAGAGCCTTGTTGCTGTGGCGCGAAACGAGCCGCACGTAGCCGTCCGAGCTGTCGGCCAGCCGCCACTGCTGGTTGGTGGCGTTCAGGTCGGACCACTGGACGATCGAGCCGCCGTTCGCGCTGGACCAGTTGTAGACGTCCAGCACCTTGCCCGAGAGGCGGGACTTGATGCGGTAGTAGCCGCCCCCGGCATCGACGAACTGCCACTGCTGCTGGCTCTGATCGTTCCTGGCCCACTGGGTGATGCGGGCGCCGTCGTTCGTCGCCATGTTGTAGACGTCCAGGGCTTTGCCGCTGTTGCGATTGACCAGCACGTACGAGGCGTTGGGGTCCACGGTCGCCGCGGCGGCGGGCTGAGCGCCGAGGAAGGTGGCCACGAGCAGCAGGGGCGCAAGGACGGCGAGTAAGCGTCGTAGGCGGACCGGGGCGGGATCGCGAAACCACATCAAGGGGGCCTCCATGGGGGGCGGGAAGCGGTGGGCGGGGAGCGGTGACCTGGATGAACGGCGGAGCGGATGTGCCGGGCAGTGGGGCGATGTCGAAAGTTTCGAGAGATTCCCGAATGCTTCGACCGCACAAGCTAGGAATGCGGGGCCCGTCGGTCAAGGCCCAGGACTGATCTGTCCACAAACAGCGTCTGCCCCTTGCGCCTGACGAGCTGTCGATCCGAACAGACCCGCCCGTAGTTTGGGGAGGTCACTGGCCCATTCACCACGCTCACGCAGGGGAGGGTGGCCGCCCAAGTGGCGCCGCGCGCATTCCCGCCGGGCCCCGGCCCCGCCCTGCGTCATTGGTTAACGGCGACGTCGGAGGGATCGTGAGGCATCACGCTCCGGCTCGGGCAGTCCAGAAAGTTTCGAGCAAGAATCCGAAACTTATTCTGCGAGGAGTATTGACGATCCCCCGTCAACACTCAATCATCCCTGTCTGGGAAACCGGCCGCAGTTCGGTATATCGAACATCCCGGCGGCGAGCAAGGCCCTGAGTAATCGTGTGCCGCCCGGCAGACCACGTACAGCCGCAAGACAGTTCCGCGCACGAGCCGCAAGACAGTCCAGCACAGGCGTGACAGATCCGCGCACCGCAGCACCTGCGACACCCGCGCGACAGATCCGCGCGCCAACGGCACCTGCGTCACCCCATCCGGTTCCGGTGAGGTGCGCAGCAGCGATACCGCAGTGGAGAGCGTCCGGTCCCATGACCGCGGTGTCCGGTGATCCCGGGCTGCCCGCGTTCCGGCCCGCCCCGTCCGTCTCCGGAGCGGGAGCGGACGACACGTTCCTCTTCGCTTCCGCCCTTCCGTGACGTCTACCTTGGAGGCACAGTCATGGGCTCCTACGCCCTTCCCGGACCCCACATACGCCGGAGGATCCGCGGCCTGCTGTTGGCGCTGGTCGTCGGCGTCCTCGGTGCGGTGACCGTACTGGTCGCGCCGCCGCCCGCACACGCCGCCGAGAACACGCTCGGCGCCGCGGCGGCGCAGAGCGGCCGCTACTTCGGCACCGCCATCGCGTCGGGCAAGCTGGGCGACTCGGCGTACACAACGATCGCCGGCCGTGAGTTCAACTCGGTGACGGCCGAGAACGAGATGAAGATCGACGCCACCGAACCGCAGCGCGGCCAGTTCAACTTCACCGCCGGTGACCGCGTCTACAACTGGGCGGTGCAGAACGGCAAGCAGGTGCGCGGCCACACGCTGGCCTGGCACTCCCAGCAGCCCGGCTGGATGCAGAGCCTCAGCGGCAGCGCACTGCGCCAGGCGATGATCGACCACATCAACGGCGTGATGACCCACTACAAAGGCAAGATCGCCCAGTGGGACGTCGTGAACGAGGCCTTCGCCGACGGCGGTTCCGGAGCCCGGCGCGACTCCAACCTGCAGCGCACCGGCAACGACTGGATCGAGGTCGCCTTCCGCAGCGCGCGCGCCGCCGACCCGGCCGCCAAGCTCTGCTACAACGACTACAACGTCGAGGACTGGACCTGGGCCAAGACCCAGGCCATGTACGCCATGGTCCGCGACTTCAAGCAGCGCGGCGTGCCCATCGACTGCGTCGGCTTCCAGTCGCACTTCAACAGCGGCAGCCCGTACAACAGCAACTTCCGCACCACCCTGCAGAACTTCGCGGCCCTCGGCGTCGACGTGGCCATCACCGAGCTCGACATCCAGGGCGCGCCGGCCTCGACCTACGCCAACGTGACCAACGACTGCCTGGCCGTCCCGCGCTGCCTGGGCATCACCGTCTGGGGCGTGCGCGACACCGACTCCTGGCGATCGCAGGACACGCCGCTGCTGTTCAACGGCGACGGAAGCAAGAAGTCCGCATACTCCGCCGTCCTCAACGCGCTCAACGGCGGCACCTCCACGCCCCCTTCGGGTTCCGGGCAGATCAAGGGCGTCGGTTCGGGCCGCTGCCTGGACGTGCCCGGCACCAGCACCACCGACGGTACCCAGCTCCAGCTCTGGGACTGCCACACCGGCACCAACCAGCAGTGGTCGTACACCGCCGCCGGCGAGCTGCGGGTCTACGGCAACAAGTGCCTGGACGCCGCCGGCACGGGCAACGGCGCCAAGGTCCAGATCTACAGCTGCTGGGGCGGCGACAACCAGAAATGGCGCCTCAACTCCGACGGATCCATCGTCGGCGTCCAGTCCGGCCTCTGCCTCGACGCCGTCGCGAGCGGGACCGCCAACGGCACCCTGATCCAGCTCTACACCTGCTCGAACGGCAGCAACCAACGCTGGACCCGCACCTGACGGGCCCTGCCTCGGCCGGAAAGCCTCTGGTGGAGGGCGGGGGGAAGCCGCACCGCAGGTCTCAGCGCTTCCCCCTCTCGCTTGTCGGCGTCGCCACCTGACCGAAGAGGTTCTTCGCACGGTTCCAGTGGCACGCGCGCACCACGGAGTGGAGCCAGGACGATCCTGGCTCCACTCCGTCGGCGCCTATCCGCTCGAAGATGCCGCGCGCCCTCGACGCTGAACCTGCCGAGGGCAGTGGGTGGATGCCGGCGAGCACCCTCGGCGGGACCGGCCTCGTGCCGCCCGGTCACGCCGGCTCGGCTGATTCGTCGGGTTGCCCAGCGTGCAACGAAGGCGATGGCGATGGCGGTCTGCGCCAGTAGGTGACCGCCGGGCAACCGATTCGCGCTCTAGAAGAACCCGAGCTTCTTCGGGCTGTACGACACCAGGAGGTTCTTCGTCTGCTGGTAGTGCTCCAGCATCATCTTGTGGTTCTCGCGGCCGATGCCGGACTGCTTGTAGCCGCCGAACGCCGCATGCGCGGGATACGCGTGGTAGCAGTTCGTCCAGACACGGCCGGCCTGGATCGACCGCCCCGCGCGGTAAGCGGTGTTGACGTCCCGCGTCCACACGCCGGCCCCGAGCCCGTACAGCGTGTCGTTGGCCGTCTTGATGGCGTCGTCGAAGTCGCCGAACGACGTCACCGACACGACCGGACCGAAGATCTCCTCCTGGAAGATCCGCATCCGGTTGTCGCCCTCGAAGATCGTCGGCTGAACGTAGTACCCGCCCTTGAGATCCCCGTCGTACTCGACGCGCTCACCGCCGGTGAGAACCTTGGCCCCCTCCTGCCGGCCGATGTCGAAGTAGGACAGGATCTTCTCCAACTGGTCGTTGGACGCCTGCGCCCCGATCATCGTGTCCGTGTCGAGCGGGTGACCGGGCTTGATGAGCCCGGTGCGCGCGACGGCCGCCTCCAGGAACTCCCCGTAGTGGCCGCGCTGGATGAGCGCCCGCGACGGACAGGTGCACACCTCGCCCTGGTTGAGCGCGAACATCGTGAAGCCTTCGAGCGCCTTGTCGCGGAAGTCGTCGTCCTTGTCCCACACGTCGTCGAAGAAGATGTTCGGCGACTTGCCGCCCAGCTCCAGCGTGACCGGCTTGATGTTCTCCGAGGCGTACTGCATGATCAGCCGCCCCGTCGTGGTCTCACCGGTGAACGCCACCTTCGCGACCCGCGCACTGGACGCCAGCGGCTTGCCCGCCTCCACCCCGAACCCGTTGACGACGTTCACGACTCCCGGCGGCAGCAGGTCGGAGACCAGGCTCAGCCAGTAGTGGATGGACGCTGGGGTCTGCTCGGCCGGCTTGATGACGACCGCGTTGCCCGCCGCGAGGGCCGGGGCGAGCTTCCAGACCGCCATCAGGATCGGGAAGTTCCACGGAATGATCTGCGCCACCACGCCGAGCGGCTCATGGAAGTGGTACGCGACCGTGTCGTCGTCGACCTCGCTGAGCGAACCCTCCTGGGCCCGCACCGCCCCCGCGAAATAGCGGAAGTGGTCGATCGCCAGCGGGATGTCCGCCGCGAGGGTCTCCCGCACCGGCTTGCCGTTCTCCCAGCTCTCGGCGACCGCCAGCTTCTCCAGGTTCGCCTCCATGCGGTCGGCGATCTTGAGCAGGATGCCGGAACGCTCGGTCGCCGACGTGCGCCCCCAGGCCGGAGCGGCCGCGTGCGCCGCGTCCAGAGCGCGCTCCACGTCCTCCGCGGTGCCCCGGGCGACCTCCGTGAACGGCTGCCCGTTCACCGGGCTCGGGTTCTCGAAGTACTGTCCGCGCGCCGGCGGCACGTACTCGCCGCCGATGAAGTGGTCGTAACGCGCCTCGTAGGAGACGATCGCGCCCTCGGTGCCGGGCGCCGCGTAACGGGTCATGCTGGTCTGCCTCCCGGAGAAGCGCTGCCCGCCGTCGGGCAGCTCTCGCCGCTGAGGCTAGGAACCGGAACGTTGCGACCACGTTGCGCGCCCCACCACGCGCCCCGCCACGGACAACTCGGCGTCCAGCTCGGCCAGACGCGACCGCACCGAAGCCGTCGGCCGCACCGTCGCCAGCGCCCGCCACACCTCGAGATCGTCCTCGCCCCACGGAGCGTGCGCCCACTCCGCCAGCAGGTCGGGGTCGCGGCAGGCCACCAGCGCGGCGCGCAGCCCGTCGGCGAGCCGTCGCCGCACCCGCACCACCGCAGGAGCCTGCGACGCGGGCAGCAGCGGACCCGTGTACGCGCTCGTCGCCGCAGCGACCGCCCCCGTCCCGAGCCGCCGCTCGACCACGGCGACATCGGACTCGACCGGCATCGTCAGCCGATAGGGGCGAGAAGCCAGCACCCCCGGACCGAGCAGACGGCGCAGCCGGGCCAGCTCGGCGCGCAACGTCACCGGCGGCACCGACTCGTCCTCGTACAGCGCACAGAGCAGTTCGTCCCCGGTCCGCCCTTCCGGATGCCGGGAGAGCAGGACGAGGATCTCGCTGTGCCGGCGGCTCAGCCTGATCCTCCGGCCGCCCGGCAGGACCAGCAGCGCCTCGTCCCGGCCGAGCGCGGTCAGTTCGAGCGTGTCGGCGGTCGCCCGCATCGGCGCCAGCAGGGCCAGGTGGGACTCCGCCGCTCGTGCCACGGCCTGGACGAAGCCGAGACTGTGCGGATGCGCGAGCCCGTCGCCGCCGGTGATGTCCACCGCGCCGAGCACCCTCCCGGTGCGCGGATCGTGCACCGGCGCCGCGGCGCACGTCCACGGCTGCACCCGACGGATGAAGTGCTCGGCGGCGAAGACCTGCACCGGCCGGTCCACGGCGACGGCCGTACCCGGGGCGTTCGTTCCGACCGCGGTCTCCGCCCACCGCGCGCCCGGCACGAAGTTCATCCGGCCCGCCTCCCGGCGCGTCGACGGATGCCCCTCCACCCACAACAGCCGGCCCTGCGCGTCGCAGACCGCCAGCAGATGCTCGCCGTCCGCCGCGAAGGTCCCCATCAACTCCCGGATCAACGGCATCACCCGCGCCAGCGGATGCTCCGCCCGATACGCCCCGAGGTCGCCGTCGGTGAGCTCCACGCAGGCCGTGCCGTCGGGCCCCACCCCGGCCCGCGCCGAACGCCGCCACGAGTCGGCGACCACGGAGCGCACCGGCCGGGGCACCGTCCCCGCCTCCGTGAACGTCTCGTGGGCGCGGCGCAGCGCCCGCAGCCGCTCGACGGGGTCGGCACCCGGTTCCAGGGCCACCCATGGATCGGTCAACTCGGCCTCCCGGAACGCGACGCGGCTGAGGACATCGTCACTCCCGGTGCGCGCCCCGACAAGCTTCGTGACCGTCCTCGTGACCGCCGCGGCGAGGTCGCCGGGCGTTCTGGCCGTGGAGCGCGCGGTCAGGCGAAGTTCACGAGCCTTATATAGCGGGTCCAGTCCCAGTTCGGACCCGGATCGGTGTGGTCGCTGCCCGGCACCTGGTAGTGGCCCAGGATGTGCGCCCGGTCCTTCGGGATGCCGTACTTGGCGCAGACGGCGGCGGTCAGCTTCGCCGACTGTTCGTACATGGCGTCGGTGAAGTAGGAGGGTTGATCCACCCAGCCCTCGTGCTCGATGCCGATGCTTCGCGTGTTGTAGTCCCAGTTGCCCGCGTGCCACGCCACGTCGCGCTCGCGGACACACTGCGCGACGTGTCCGTCGGACGACCGGACGACGTAGTGCGCGGACACCTTCTTCTGCGGGTTCTGGAAGATGGACAGAGTGTCGGGGTACGTCTCCTGCGTGACGTGGATGATCACGTAGTTGAGCCGGTAGCTCGTGGGGCGGTTGGACGCCGTGTAGTTGGAGGTGCTCGCCGGCACCCATTCGGCCGCCGGGTAGTCGACGGCCTGCGCCTGGGCTCCGGCCCGTGTGCCGGGGGCTAAGGCGTAGGGGACCGCGGCGAGGGCTGCGGCTCCCAGCAGCCTTCGCCGAGTGAGGAACGGTCTGGCTCGCTCCATGATGCGTTCCTTCCAGGTGGGGGGATGGGCTTGGGGCTCGGGTTCCGGGCTCCGGGCTTGGGGTCGGATCCCGGGCTTGGATCCCGGGCTTGGGCTCGGGGGTGATGCTCGGGACTCGGGACTCGGGACTCGGGACTCGGACTCGGGGTTCGGAGTTCAGGTGCCGGTGGCTGAGAACTTGAGGGCTCGGGCAGTCGGGGGAGTGGGATAGGGAGCGGCTCTGCTGTGTGCCGTGCCGTGCCGTGCAGTGCCGCGGAACGGTGGCACTGTCGGGCACCAGAGGTGAACCCTCCGGCGGTCGAGGGTCAGCCCCGAAGCGCCGCGGCCGTCTCCCGCAGGCGCGCGTGCAGTCCGCGATGCGTCTCACGCTCCGGCAGCCACTGCTTGCGCAGCTTGGCGACGCACGTGTAGTTGGTGTCGCAGACGTTGGCGAGCGGTGACTCGACCGCCTGGGGCGCGAACTGGTAGGCGTCCAGCTCGCTGAAGCCGTAGTCGCGTACCAGCCACTGGACCAGGTCGAGCTGGGATATCCGGAACGCGTCCTCCAACGGGCGGGCGGAACCGGTCGAGATGATGTGCGTGTCCGACTCGATGCGTGGCCACGGTGTGGCCACACCCTTCAGCAACTCGACGATCACCACCGTGTTCATCGCGCACTCCACGGCGACTCCACACGTCTCGCCCTCGCCCTGACGTGCGTGTCCGTCACCGAGGCTCAACAGCGCACCCTCGACGTTCACCCCGAGGAAGCAGGTCACGCCCGCCCGCATCTCGGGCGTGTCCATGTTTCCGCCATGGGCGTCCGGGACCAGTGCGGACCGCACTTCGAGGTTGGCGGGAGCCACGCCCACGGTGCCGTGCATCGGGTCCATCGGCAGCTCGATCTCGATGTCGCTGTCGCGCGCGCTGAACAGGGCGGTGCGCCGCTCCCGGTCGAGCTGCCAGATCCAGACCGTCTCGGGCAGCGGCGGCTGGAGCGTGGCCGTGGTGTGCGTGGAGGTGAGCGCCCCGAACAGCGGGACCGTCGTCGACGCCGCCCAGTCCCGCGCCGGCTCGATCGAGACGAAGTGCACCGCGACCGTGTCACCCGGCTCCGCGCCCTCCACGTGGAAGGGCCCCGTCTGAGGGTTCAGGAACGGGAACTCGCACACCTCGGACACCAAGTCCTTCTCGGACCGGACCCGGCCCGCGAAGCAGTCCTCCGTGTACAGGTCGAGGACGGTGCCGGGCGCGATGCGGGCCACGGGAGGCGCACCGCCGAAGGTCCACGCGTACTCGTCCGGCCGGGGCCGGACCGTGAGGATCCGGGGGTCGCTCATGGCTGCGTGTCTCCGTTCGCTGTCGGGCGGAGGGAGTCGGACGGTGCGTCGTGGCCGGGTGGAGGCGGGTTGCTCCGGATATGCGCCGCTGACCACTTCGCAGGAGGAGTACGGACATCACCACTCCGGCCATCATCCAGACCCCGACGCCCGGACCGGCGTACGACACGGGCGGGACCATCCCGGACACGAAGTCCAAGACAGCCGGATCCGCCGTGCCGATCGACGCCCGGCCGAGGACAAGGACAAGGACGAGGACGAGGAAGAGGGAAAAGGACAGGGAGAGGGAGAGGACGAAGCCGAAGCCGAGGAGGCGGACGGAGGCTCGCGGCGGCAGGAGCGGCAGGAGCGGCAGGAGCGGCAGCCGCCGTGCCGGCGGAACCGGGAGCCGCAGCCGCCGTACCGGCGACACCTGGCCCGGTCCGACAGGCCGGCGCCCAGCCCCGAGTGATGTCTCCCCTGACATGTGAACCCCCGATCCGCTCGGACACACAGCCGTCGGCAGGACGGCTGCGCCTCGCGTGAATCACGGTACGGCGCTTGCCGGTTGGGCAGGAAGAGCAAGGCCCCCGTCGGTGGACAACTCCGAGACTGTGGACAACTTCCTCACCCACAAGGGGGAATGGGCCCATGCCATGTCCTTCGACCGGACCTGGATCTCAAGGCGACAGCCGGTGCCCCGCCGTCACGAACGTCCCGCCACCGCCGCCGGGTCGTCCAGCACCCCCCGCACCACCGAGTGCGCGGCGCCGAGCAGCGGGCCCTCGGGGCCGAGCCGGGAGACGGCCACCGCGCAGGCGGGACCGGTCGTCCGGCGGCTCAACTCGTTCTCCAGCGAAGGCAGCAGCCAGGGAGCCAGGCGGGCCAGGGCGCCACCCAGCACGACGGTCTCGGGGTCGATCAGATTGACCGCGCCGGTCAGGGCGATGCCGAGCGCGGTTCCGGCTCCGCGCAGGGCGCGCCGCACGTCCTCGTCGTCGGCGGCGGCCCGCCCGGCCAGCAGGCCGACGCGGTCCTCGACCGGTTCGAGGCCCGCCGCGCGCAGCACGGCGTCCTCGCCGGCGTACTGCTCCAGGCAGCCGCGCCCGCCGCAGACACACTGCGGGCCCTCGGGGCGCACCGGCACGTGCCCGAGCTCGCCGGCGAATCCGCGCGTCCCGCGCAGCAGCCGCCCGTCCACGACCACGGCCCCGCCGATGCCGATCTCCGCCGACACGTGCAGGAAGTCCTGGGGGGTCGCGTCGCCCAGCCAGAGTTCCGCCAGCGCGCCGAAGTTGGCCTCGTTGTCGACCGTCAGGGGGAGTTCCCCGGGGAGCAGTGTGCCGAGGTCGGTGTCGTGCCAGTCGAGGTTGGGGGCACGGACGACGGTGCGGGCGTCACGGGCGACCAGTCCCGGCACGGCGACCGCGAGCCCCGCCGGCCACAGGCCCTCCCGTTCGGCGTCGGTGACCACCCGGCGTACGAGCTCGGTCAGTTCCTCCGTCACGGACTCGGGCGACCGGCCGCGGTTGGCGCCGTGCCGCTCGGCCCGGACCCGTATGTCACCCCGGAGGTCGACCGCGCAGACCGCGAGATGGCCGACGCCGATCTCCGCGCCGATCCCGGCGGGGCCGCGACCGCTGACGGCCAGTGCCGAGCCGGGGCGTCCGACGCGTCCAGGACGTTCCGGGCCGAGTTCCTCCAGAAGCCCGGAGCGGATCAGCTCGTCCACCAGTGTCGACACGGCCGCGCGGGTCAGACCGATGCGCGAGGCGACGGCCGCCCGGGACAGTGGCCCCTCGGCGCTGACGGTGTGCATGACGCGTGCGAGGTTGCGGCGCCGCATGCCCTGCTGGGTGTCGGGCAGCCGGCGGCCGGACGGTTGCGCTTCGTGCAGCGGTGCGGTCATGCCTCCGTCAGTCCTCGTCCGGCCGGTCCCCGCGGGGCTGCCCTGGTCAGGCCGACCCTCGTCAGCGCTTGTCCGGTTCCCGCTCCAGCAGCGGGGCCGCGTCGGAGAGTACCCTGGCGATCCTGGCGAGCGTCGCCTCGTCCCGTTCCACGGCGTCGAGCACGGGACCGCGGGCGGTGTCCCAGCGCCGGGCCACCGCCGCCGGGTCCTCGCCGGTCAGCAGGCCGGCGGCCTGCGCGGCGGCACCCAGCGCGACCAGTTCCTTGGCCTCGGGCACCTGGACCGGCCGTCCTGACAGACGGCGCACGGTCTCCTGCCAGGCCCTGCCCCGCGCGCCTCCGCCGATCAGCAGCAGGGGCGCCGAGCGGTCGGCTTCGGCGTCGAGCACCAGGTCCAGGGCGCCGAGGAGGGAGTGGACAGCGCCGTCGTACGCGGCCTGCAGCAGCTGTCCGCCCGTGGTGTCGTGCCGCAGTCCGTGCAGCAGCCCCGAGGCGTGCGGCAGGTCGGGTGTCCGCTCACCGTCCAGGTAGGGCAGCAGCGTCACGCCCGCGCCGGGCTCGACGGCTTCCCTGTCCAGGCCGAGCAGGGCGGCGACGCGGTCGACGGCGAGCGTGCAGTTCAGGGTGCAGGCCAGCGGCAGCCAGTCCCCGCGCGCGTCGGCGAAACCGGCCACGGTGCCGGTCGGGTCGGCGGAACGGTGGGTGGAGACGGCGTAGACCGTGCCGGACGTGCCGAGGCTGAGCACGGCCGTACCGGGGCGCAGGCCGAGTCCGAGCGCGGCGGCCGCGTTGTCGCCGGTGCCGGCCGCGACGAGGGTGCCCTTGGAGAACGGCAGGTCGGCGGTGTCGCGGACGGTGCCCGCGACCTCGCCGGGGCGCACGACGCGGGGGAGCAGGGCGGGGTCGAGGCCGATGTGCGCGAGGACCTCCTCGTCGTACGACTCCGTCGCGGACGCCCACCAGCCCGTGCCGGAGGCGTCGCCGCGGTCCGTCGTGCCCTCTCCGGTGAGGCGCTCGGTGAGGTAGTCGTGGGGCAGGCGCACGGCCGCGGTGGCGCGCAGGGCCTCCGGCTCGTGCTCGGCGAGCCACGCCCATTTCGTCACCGTGAAGGAGGGCCCGGGCACGCTGCCGCACCGTTCGGCCCACGCCTTGGGTCCGCCCAGCTCCTCGATCAGCCGGCGGGCCTGCGGTGCCGAGCGCACGTCGTTCCACAGCAGCGCCGGGCGCACCGGGTCGCCCGCGGCGTCCAGGGTGACCAGCCCGTGCTGCTGCCCGCCGATCGACACCGCCGCCGCCTCGTGGGCCGCGTCCCCGCACTGGTGGAGGGCCTCCCTCAGCGCGTCCCACCACTGGCGCGGGTCGCTCTCACGGCCCGCTCCGGAGGAGACGGTGTGCGGCGCCTGTCCGCTTGCCACCACCTGTCCGGTGGATGCGTCGACGACCAGGGCTTTGGTGGACTGGGTGGATGTGTCCACCCCCACGACCAGCGGACCCTCGGCTGCTGACATCGGGCTCTCCCTCTTCCGCGGCTCCGCGGGATCTGTCCTGGTGACGGCGTTTCCCGGACCACTGTGACCGGGTTTCGTGATTCGTCTCTTCCCAGAGATGCCTCCGCATACTAATTTGTTAAGTGCCATGACGAAATAGTCGTAGCGAAACAGAGCAAGGAGCCGCGGCATGAACTACCAGCCCACCCCCGAGGACAGGTTCACCTTCGGCCTGTGGACCGTCGGCTGGCAGGGGAGGGACCCGTTCGGCGACGCCACGCGGCGTGCCCTCGACCCGGTCGAGTCGGTGCAGCGCCTGGCCGAGCTCGGCGCCTACGGAGTCACCTTCCACGACGACGACCTGATCCCCTTCGGGTCCTCGGACACCGAGCGCGAGTCCCACATCAAGCGCTTCCGCCAGGCACTCGACGCGACCGGCCTGACCGTGCCGATGGCCACCACGAACCTGTTCACGCACCCCGTGTTCAAGGACGGCGCCTTCACGGCCAACGACCGGGACGTACGCCGATACGCCCTGCGCAAGACGATCCGCAACGTCGACCTCGCGGTCGAACTGGGCGCCAAGACCTACGTCGCCTGGGGCGGCAGGGAAGGCGCCGAGTCGGGCGCCGCAAAGGACGTGCGTGTCGCCCTGGACCGCATGAAGGAGGCCTTCGATCTCCTGGGCGAGTACGTGACCTCCCAGGGGTACGACCTGCGCTTCGCGATCGAGCCCAAGCCGAACGAGCCGCGCGGCGACATCCTGCTCCCCACGGTCGGTCACGCCCTGGCCTTCATCGAGCGCCTGGAACGCCCCGAGCTGTACGGCGTCAACCCCGAGGTGGGCCACGAGCAGATGGCGGGCCTGAACTTCCCGCACGGCATCGCCCAGGCCCTGTGGGCGGGCAAGCTCTTCCACATCGACCTGAACGGCCAGTCGGGCATCAAGTACGACCAGGACCTGCGCTTCGGCGCGGGCGACCTGCGGTCCGCCTTCTGGCTCGTGGACCTCCTGGAGACCGCCGGGTACGAAGGGCCGAGGCACTTCGACTTCAAGCCGCCGCGGACCGAGGACCTCGACGGCGTGTGGGCGTCCGCTGCGGGCTGCATGCGCAACTACCTCGTCCTGCGCGACCGGGCGGCCGCGTTCCGGGCCGACCCCGAGGTCCAGGAGGCGCTGCGGGCCTCGCGGCTGGACGAACTGGCGCAGCCCACCGCGGCGGACGGTCTGACGGCTCTCCTCGACGACCGGTCGGCCTTCGAGGACTTCGACGTCGAGGAGGCCGCCGCGCGCGGCATGGCGTTCGAGCGGCTCGACCAGCTGGCCATGGACCACCTGCTGGGGGCCCGGGGCTGATCGAACCCCCGGGGACGCGCCGATCGTCGTCTTCGGCCGGTTCTGCTCGCCACCCGCGCCGGGACTGCTCCGGAACCATGCCTTCCGTGGCATGAGTCCGTATCAACTCCCGCGCGGGGGTCGCGTGCCGACCGGCTCGGGGCGACGCTTGGCGGTATGGCCACGCCACCCTTACCGCCCCAGCCGCCAGGAGGCACGCCGCCTCCGGACAACGGTGGATTCGGTCCGCCGCCCGGGGGCTACGGTTCCCCTCCGGACGGATACGGGACGCTGCCCGGAGGAGGCGGATACGCCGGCGGCGGCTACGGCCCGCCTCCCGGCGGGGGCAACTGGTCGTCCGGGCAGGGCGGCGGCGAGGGCATGCCGCCCCCGGGGCCGCCCGGCGGGCCGGGACCGCGCCGCAACACCCTCTTCCTGGTGGTCGCGGTCGTGGTGGCACTGGGCGTTCTCGTCGCCGTGCTCCTGGTGGTCGGCCAGGGGGATGACTCGTCCGAAGACAAGTCGCCCACCGACAGCGGCACAAGGACGAGCCGTTCGCCCGCCCCGTCGCTGAGCATCCCCTCGAAGCTGCCCACGGAGCTCCCTTCGAGACTGCCGTCGGGTCTGCCGAGCGGCTTCCCCACGGACCTTCCCAGCGGCCTCCCCAGCACCCTTCCGAGCGACCTCGAATCGCTCTTCGCGGCCCCGGCGGGCGACGAGATCCCGTACTACATGCTCAAGAAGGGCGACTGCTTCGACATCGACAGCAGCCGGCCGGGCCAGGCGGCCAGGCAGTCGTGCCGCGAGCCTCACGACGCCGAGGTGGTGCGCGTCGCCGAACTCGAAGGCGCCTACGCCTCGGACACCGCGCGCAGTGAGGCCGCTTCGGCGCTGTGCGAGAAGGCGCTGCGACGCGAGAGCGCCGAACAGCCCGCCGGAAGCGTGCGCGGGACCCTGGTGCAGTATCCGGACACGTCCACGTACGACGTCGGTATCGACAACGTCACGTGCAGCCTGGTCGCCGACGCGGGCGGCGGCGACCGGAAACTCACGAGGCCGTTGGCGTGAGCGCACGCGCGCGTGGGTGGAGAGCACCACCCACGCGTGCGTGCACGCGGTCTCCTCCGAGGTGCACGCATACGTGGATCCTTGCGGTGTGCCGCCGTTCGGCGTCCCGGCGGGCGGGAGGCAGGAATCAGATCCGGCGCGGCAGCCGCACGTACGTGACCGTCGTCTCGATCCCGCTGTCCACGAGACGGCCCTCCGCGTCGAACGCCGCCGACCCGTCCGTCATCCCGAAGTCGTTGTCGTTGATGAGCGCCAGCGTGTCGTTCCGCACCCGCGCGACGCCCTCGATCTTGCCGGGGACCCCGGCCACCTTGCCGAGGTCGACGACCAGACGCTTGCGCAGCACCGGGACCCCCGCCGCGGCCGGGTCGGCGAGCTGCTCAAGGGACGGCGAGGTCGTGTCGTCGTCCCACGCCCGCCCCAGGATGTCGGCGTCCCGGGTGAGTTCCACGGACTGGAGCCGCGCCGCCTTGTCCGTGCGCTCCTCGACCAGCAGCCGGTTGCCCCCGACGGCCACCACCGAGGAGATCTTCAGCTCCGAGGTGTCGTCCTCGCCCGGGTCGACGACATCCACGGGGTCGAAGCGGTAGGCGTACTCGGCGGTGACAGCGCGCTTCTTCGGCGAGAAGCGCACCAGGCGGGTCGTGAGGGAGGTGTCACCCGCGTCGCCGTCCGGCAGGGAGAGCGGGCTCTGGAGCGCCATCACGAGGTCGCCGTTGGGGAGTTGGGCGAGGCCTTCGAAACCGCGGTTGATCTTCCGGTGCAGGAAAATGGCCGGCAGCGCCTCGACCACCGGGTAGTCCGCTCCGGTCAGGTTCAGCCCTTCGGGCACATACCGGGTGAGCACCTGGCCGCGTGCCGACACGTGGAGCAGCGACGGCCCGTACTCGTCGACGAGCCAGAACGTGCCGTCCGCCGCCCGCACGATCCCCTCGGTGTCCACACCGTTCGGGTTGTACGCGAGCGGCGTCCGCGCGTCGTAGGAGTACGGGGCCTCGTCGCGCCCCGCCTGGTCCGGCAGCCCCGTGACGGGCTTACCGGAGGCCGTGGTCAGCGGCAGGGCGTCGAGCACCCGTACGGTGTCCCCGGCCACGCGGATCTTGACGATCGCGGGGTCGAAGCCGGGCACGGGGAACGTACGGCGCTTCTTGCCGTCGACCTTGATCTGGCCGTTGGGGCCCCGGTCGGTGACGGTCCAGAACTCGTTGTCGCGGCCCGCCGGGTAGATGTCGCTGCCGATCCCTCCGAGGTCCGTGCCCCGGTCGTCGGACACCGTGCCGGGCAGCAGCCCGTTGCTGAACGTGCCGAGCGGTATGTCGCCGAGCGTCGCGGTCCGGGCCACCTGGGGCTGCTCGGCGTCGCCGTGCGCGCTCGCGGTGCCCGAACCCGCCAGGGCGGCCAGAACGGCGAGCGGTACTCCCGCGGCGACGGAACGGTGGACGCGGCGCCGGCCGGTGGCGTGCGGGGACATCGGGCCTCCTGGGGCACTGTTTTTGGTAACAGCGGCCAGATTCCGCTGTCCCGCCCAACGGGGCGCGTCCGAAGGGTGAACGGCGCGACACGAGTGGCTGACCGCGAGGCGGAGACCGCGTGGAGGCCGCTGGTGGGGCGGGTGTGCCGGAGTGCCGGGCGTGTCCGCCGCCCGCGTCGGCGGGCGGCAGGCGGGCAGGCACACGCGCGTACGCGGATCCGTGGCCACGTCTCTCCCGCGTCGCCGAGCACGGCTTCCATGGTTCCCGCCGGTCACTCGTCAGACACGGTCCCCATGGCCCCGCCTGCTACCCGTCGCCGAGCACGGCCCAATGGCTCACACCTGTCACTCGTCGCCAAGCACGGCGCCCAGGGCGGTGGCCGGGTCCGTGGACGCCGTGCCCGCGGGCACCCAGCGTCCCTCATCCTTGCGATACGGCCACCACCGGCCGTCCCGGTCCAGCCGCAGCTGCGCGGGCCTGCCGCTCACCGTCCAGTGGTTGCCCGAGCGGTGCAGAACGGGCCGTTCGCCTCCCTCCCAGGCGGACTCCAGGACGGCACGCGCGCGTGACAATGACTCGGCGTCCAGGGCCCACTCGTCCTCCAGCGCGGACAGCGCGGCCGTGCCGCCGTAGGTCCAGGCTCGGACGGCGAGGGCCAGTCCGTCCCGGTGCCGCCCCGATCCGGCCGCGAGCCGGGCGGCGATCCGCTCGTCCGGGGCGCCTGCCGCCAGCCGCACCGCGTCCTGTGCGAGCGTGAGTTCACCTTCCGGCGGGCGTCGGGCGTGCTCGGGGCCGAGCGCGTCCACCAGGAGCTCCCGTGCCTCTCCGGCCGCCTGCGCGGCGAGGAAGGCGAGCGCGGAGGGCTCCACGCCGGGTGCGGGTGGGGTGTCGGTGTCCAGGGACGGTGGCCGACCCGGATGTTCGGGCGGTTCGGGCAGGGCGGGGAGGGGCGGCAGGATGTCCCCGGTCGCGTACGCCTCCGCGGCGTCCACGCCCTCCTGGGCAGGCGTTCGCCGGGAAGGCCGGTCCCTGGCGGGTCCGGTGGCGCGTGTCCGGAGGTCGTCCAACAGGGCGCTCTCGCCACGCCCTCGCATGAGCAGCAGTACGAAGGGGTCCTCGTCCAGGAGCCTCGCCATCTGGTAGCAGAGGGCGGCCGTGTGCCCGCAGTGGTCCCAGGAGCCGCAGTCGCACCGCGGTTCCAGCTCGCCCACGCCCGGCAGGAGTTCCACGCCGGCCAGGGCACCGTCCTCCACCAGGTGCGGCGGCATCTCCCGGTCGAGCAGGGCGGCGACGTGTCCCGCGCGTTCGACGGCGATGTCCAAGAAGCGCCCCCACTGCTCCCCGGAGAGCTCCGGCAGCAGGACGTCGGCGCGGTGCGAGGTGCGGTCGCGGTCCTGGACGACCGCCGTGATGCGGCCCGGGCGCACGGACACGGCCCCGACCGCACCCCCGCGCGCGAGGCGGCGCCCGGCCTTCAGCTGGACCGAGTCGAGCGCCGTGTCCTCCAGGGCCTTCAGCCAGGCCCGCCCCCACCATGTCCGGGCGAAGGCCCGCCCCTGGGCCGGCGGCAACGCCTCGAACGTACGCTCTATGTCGTGGTGGGTCATCGGGTGCCCCCTCGCAGCTCCACCAGGTCGGCCAGTTGCGCGTCCGTCAGTTCGGTCAGCGCCGACTCGCCGGAGCCGAGCACCGCGTCGGCCAACTCCCTTTTGCGGACCAGCATCTCGGCGATCCGGTCCTCGATGGTCCCCTCGGCGATCAGACGGTGCACCTGTACGGGCCGCGTCTGACCGATGCGGTACGCGCGGTCGGTGGCCTGGGCCTCGACGGCGGGGTTCCACCAGCGGTCGTAGTGCACGACGTGTTCCGCTCTGGTCAGATTGAGACCCGTGCCCGCGGCCTTCAACGACAGCAGGAAGACAGGGTTCTCGCCCGTCTGGAAACGCCGCACCATCCGCTCCCGTTCCTGCACGGGCGTACCCCCGTGCAGGAACTGCGACGGCACACCGCGCGCCGACAGGTGCCGCTCGATGAGACGCGCCATCTGCACGTACTGCGTGAAGACCAGAACGCTCGCCCCCTCGGAGAGGATGGTGTCGAGCAGTTCGTCCAGCAGCTCCAGCTTTCCCGACCGGCCCGCGATCGTCGGCCGCTCCTCCTTGAGGAACTGCGCGGGGTGGTTGCAGATCTGCTTGAGCCCCGTCAGCAGCTTCACGATCAAGCCGCGCCGCGCCATGCTGTCGGCGCCCGCGATCTCCGCCAGCGTCTCGCGCACCACGGCCTCGTAGAGCCCCGTCTGCTCCTTGGTGAGCGACACGGCGCGGTCGGTCTCGGTCTTGGGCGGGAGCTCCGGCGCGATGCCCGGGTCGGACTTCCGGCGCCGCAGCAGGAACGGCCGGACGAGTCGCCCCAGCCGCTCTCCGGCCGCGGGGTCCCGGCCGCCCTCCACCGCCTGCGCGTACCGGGTGCGGAAGGCGCCGAGCCCGCCCAGGAGTCCCGGGGTCGTCCAGTCGAGGATGGCCCACAGTTCCGACAGGTTGTTCTCCACCGGGGTCCCGGTGAGCGCCACGCGTGCGCGTGCGCCGATCGTGCGCAGCGCGCGTGCCGTGGCCGAGTAGGGGTTCTTCACGTGCTGCGCCTCGTCCGCCACGACGATGCCCCACGGAACCGAGGCGAGTCGCGGCGCGTCGAGCCGCATCGTGCCGTACGTGGTCAGCACGAACTCCCCGTCGGCCAGGTCATCGAGGCCGCGGCGGGAACCGTGGAAGCGCCGCACCGGGACACCGGGGGCGAATCTCTCGATCTCGCGCTGCCAGTTGCCCATGAGGGACGTCGGGCACACGACGAGTGTGGGTCCGGCCGAGGACTCGTCACCCTGCCGGTGGAGGTGCAGCGCGATCAGCGTGATCGTCTTCCCCAGCCCCATGTCGTCGGCCAGGCAGCCGCCGAGGCCCAGCGAGGTCATCCGCGCCAGCCAGGTGAGACCCCTGACCTGATAGTCCCGCAGCGTCGCGGCCAGGGCGGCGGGCTGCCCGACCGGGTCCTGCGCCTCCGGGTCCGCGAGCCGCTCCCGCAGCGTCGCCAGCCAGCCGGTGGGCCGCACCTCGACCCGGCGGCCGTCGACCTCCGTGGAACCGGTCAGGGCGGCGCTCAGCGCGTCGACGGGCGTGAGCTTGCGGTCCTGCTGCGACCGGGCGCGGCGGACCTCCTCCGGGTCCACCAGGACCCACTGGTCGCGCAGGCGCACCACGGGCCGGCTCGCCTCCGCCAACCGGTCGAGCTCCTGGCGGGTGAGCTGCTGTTCCCCCAGCGCGAACCGCCAGTTGAAGCTGAGCAGCGCGTCCGCGGACAGGAAGGACGGCGTGTCCGCCCGGACCCGGCCCGCGTCTTCCTCGTCGTCGGACGGGCCGATGACCGCCCGGGCCGTGAGTTTGCGCGCCAGCTCCTTCGGCCAGTGCACGTCGACACCGGCGGCGCCCAGTGCGCGGGCACCCTCCCCCAGCAGCTCGGTGACCTCTTCGTCGGCCAGCTCGATGGCGTCCGGCTCCGCTGCCGAGAGCAGGGGTGCCAGCGGGGCCCATGCCCGGGCCGCGCGGCGCAGTGCCGGCAGGGTGTCCGTCCGCGCGCGCGGGCCGAACGCCTCGGACCCGGCCCAGACCGCCGCGGCGTCCGCGACGAGAGCCGGGTCATCGGCACTGTGCACCTGGAGCACGGCACGGAAGGGCAGACGGTCGGCGTCCGAGGCGGCCGACACCAGTCCGGGCACCTCGATCCGCAACGAGACCCGCACGCCCGCGTCGTGCCCGGCGGCCACGTCCGCGGCCCAGGCACGCTGCTCCGGTACGTGTTGCGGTTCCCGGGCGGCGAATGCCGGGCCGCCCGCCGCGAGGCGCGCCGCGGGGGAGCGGGGCAAGGTGTCGGCGACGGCGTCGAGGAAGGCGCGCAGCAGCCGCTCCGGCTCCGGCAGCCGCAGTGGCTCACGCTCGTCCACCGGCACGGCGTGTGCCTCCGGCGGCATGGCGGCGGCCAGATCGCGCATCCGCGCCAGGTCCTCCGCGCGGAGCGGTCCCGCCCGCCACGCGTCGTGGTCGTCCGGTGTCAGGCCGGGCAGCAGCAGTCCGCGTGCCGCGAGTTGCAGGGCGAACACGGCCGCGGCGCCCCAGAAGGCCGTCGCCCGGTGTGTCCCCGAGGCGGTACGCGCGCGCGTGAGCACCGGCAGGGCCGAGCGCACCGGCAGCAGGACGGCGGGCACGGTCACCGGCTCGATCCCCTCGGCGCCGGGCAGGGCGACCGTGAGTTCCTCAGCCGACCGGGACTCGGTGACCGGCGGCCCGTCGCCGTCGGGCGACCAGAAGGCGATCCGCCCGGTACGTGCCGGATCCGCGGGCACGAACACGGCGCAGCAACGGGCCAGTTCGGCGATCTCGGCGGGCGAGGTGACAGGTGGCGTCTGCTCGGCGATGGCGCGTTCCTCAAATTTGACTAGTCGGGGTCGAATCGCCGAGGTTACCGCACTCGCGTCCGGGAACGGAAAGGTCCGGCCGTGTCCTGGGGCACGCGCCTCCCTCGGAAGGTGTGGACAACCCCCCTGGCGGCTCCGGGCTGGCCCCCCGTGTGCCCGGGTGGTGGCGCCATGGTCTCCAAGGGGTGCGCATACGTACGTTTCACAAGGTCAGCGCATGTCTTGAGAGACCGGAGACCCACATGCCGCAGAGCGCCACGGCCGTCGAACCGCACCCCCGGGAGGCCGTTCCCGGACAGCCCGCGGGAAGCGACTTCGCGCCCCTCCTGAGGATCGTCCGGGGCCGGAACCTCCTGGAGCGCCGGCACGGCTGGTACGCCCGCACGATCGCCGTCAACGCCCTGTCACTGGCGGCCGTCGTCACCGCCATCGCCCTGGCCGGCGGCTCCTGGTGGGTACTGCTCCTGGCTCCGGTCCTCGCCGTGCTCTGCGCCCGCTCGGCCTTCATAGGCCACGACGCGGGACACGCGCAGATCACCGGCGACAAGTCGGTCAGCCGCCTGATCGGCCTCGTCCACGGCAATCTCCTCCTGGGCATGAGCTACGCATGGTGGATCGACAAGCACTCACGCCATCACGCCAACCCCAACCACGTGGACAAGGACCCGGACGTCGTCGCGGACGTCCTGGTGTTCACCAGCGCGCAGGCGGCCGAGCGCGCCGGCTTCCGGCGCTGGCTCACCCGCAACCAGGCCTGGCTGTTCTTCCCGCTCACCCTGCTCGAAGGCGTCGCCCTGAAGGTCCACGGGTTCCGGGACCTGCGTCGGCAGCCGCCGCGCGAGCGCGCGGTCGAGGCGCTGCTGCTCGTCGCCCACGTCGCCGCCTACGCGGCGCTGCTGCTCACCACGATGTCCCTCGGCAAGGCCCTCGCCTTCGCCGCCCTCCACCAGGCCCTCTTCGGCCTCCACCTCGGTCTCGCCTTCGCGCCCAACCACAAGGGCATGGAGATGCCCGACCCGGACGGCGAACGCTGGGGCCACCTGCGCCGCCAGGTGCTCACCTCGCGGAACATCCGCGGTGGAGCGCTGACCGACTGGTTCCTCGGCGGTCTCAACTACCAGATCGAGCACCACCTCTTCCCGAGCATGCCCCGGCCGCATCTCCGACTGGCCCAGCCCCTGGTGCGCGCCCACTGCGTGGAGTTGGGTGTCCCGTACGCGGAGACGGGGCTCGTCGACTCCTACCGGCAGGCGCTGTGCCACATGTACGAGGTCGGGGAACCCCTGAGGGCCGAGTAGTGAGGCTCACTCAGGGGAGCGTCGGGGTCGCGACTCAGGGGTCTCTCGGGGTCGCGTTCCGGAACCGCGCGGAGCGCCGGACCGTTTTCACGACAGAGAGCGGCCGGTGGCCGCGAAGGAGGCGACACACATGTCGAAGAACGCGAAGGTCGTCGCAGGCGGCGTGGGGATCGGGATCGTCCTGCTGATCCTGCTCCCGGCGGTGGGTGTGCCCTGGTGGATCGCTTTCCTGATCGTGCTGGGCATCCCCACCGCCGCCTACCTGACGCTCGACCCCTCACAGCGGCGCAGACTGCGCCGTGCCGGCCGCAAGGAGCTCGGCCGCTGAGGCGCTACCGAGGCGACGCGGTGTTGTCCAGGGAGCAGGAGTCGACCACGTCGCCGCTCGCGGGCCTCACGACGGTGTGGGCCGCGGGGGGCCGCGTTCCATGCTCGACCCAGGCGGTCAGTGCGCGGAACGCGGAGCGGTAGCAGGGCAGGATCGGCCGCAGGCGGTCGGGATACGTGTCGTACAGCCCGTCGACATGCGTCCCGTCCTCCACGGAGTAGTAGCGGTGCCGCTGCCCCCGGCCGCTGTCGTCGACCATGCGCGCGTAGACGTCCGAGTCCGCGGTCTTCGGCAGCAGCGCGTCCAGGTCGCCGTGGAGCGTGATCAGCGGCCGGCCGATCCGTCCGGTCAGCGCGACGCGCGCGACAGCGCGGTGCACGGACGCCGGGCGGGACGCGTAGTCGTACGTGGCGTCGCTCGGGCAGGGCGCCAGGATCTGTGCCGCGGTGGACCCGGCGGACGCTCCCGGGCAGTCGGCGTCGTAGGCCGGGTCGAACTCGGCGCGGTAGATCTTCTGGGTGACGCCCCAGTAGGCCTTCTCGTGGTACGGCCACAGGAAGGCGGAGCGGGGCGCGAAGCCCACCGCCGCCATGTCGCGGTCGTCCGCAGCGCCGAGCGTTCTGGCCACCGCGGTCGGCAGCGAGGTGAGGAGACTGGGCCCGTCGGCGGTCCACAGCGCCCCCTCCCAGTCCACCCCTCCGTCGTACAGCTCGGGATGGTTCTCCAGCTGCCACCGGGTGAGGTAGCCGCCGTTGGAGATCCCGGTCATGTACGTGCGGCGGGGTGCGTGGCCGTAGCGCTGGGCCACCGCCTTCCCGGCGGCACGCGTGAGCTGGGTGGTCCGCCGGTTCCACTCGGCCACGGCGTCTCCCGGCCGCTTTCCGTCGCGGTAGAAGTCGGGCCCGCTGTTGCCCTTGTCGGTGGCCGCGTACGCGTATCCCTGGGCCAGCACCTGATCGGAGATGGCCGTGTCCGTGGCGTACTGCTTGCGGGTGCCCGGGGCGCCCGTGACGACGAGTCCGCCGTTCCAGTGGTCGGGCAGCCGGATCACGAACTGCGCGTCGTGGCGCCAGCCGTGTGTGGCGTTGAAGCCCGAGCTGTCCGGGAAATACCCGTCGATCTGCGTCCCGGGCACGCCCGAGGGGTTGTGGGTGCCCTTGGCGGTGAGTCCCGCCTGGTCGGCCATGTCCGTGTACGGGGTTCCGGCGAGACCGGCGGTGGTCAGGTCCTCCAGACACGCACTCTGCTGGAAGGCGGCACCGGGCACCTGTACGGCATCCTGCCGCAGGCAGTGGTCGGCGCCCGCTGCCGCGGCTCCCGCCGGGAGGGGTCCGGTGAGGGTCACCGCCAGGGCGGTGGCGGCGAGCAGGGGAACACGGCGGGACGGACGCATGACCGGCCTCCAGGGGGACGGGAGCTTGGGGCTGCCCCATGCTGCGATCCCGTCCGGTCGCCCACCATGGGTGCGGACCACATGGGACGCGTCGTGGGTGTGGGGATTCACGACGCAGGGTCGGCGAAGCTTCGGGGTGTGGCGGGGAGCCACCCCGACCCGGCGCGCGCCCCTCGCCCTGCGGCTGGGCAAGGCAGGATGCGCCGCTGGCCGGCACAGGGGGCCGGCATCCGCCGGCCTGCGCTGGTCGGGCGGGGTTGGTCGAGCCGGACTTCCGGCACGCCGGTCGTGCACGTCGGCCTCCGGGCACGTCGCACGTCGGTCGCGCTGGAGTGGGGCCATATGTGGTCCCGCCATACCGCGGTCCCGCGTGCCGTCAGGCCGGTCGTACCGCCATCTTGTCGAGAGCCGCCAGGAGCCCGGGCAACTGTGAGCCGCGGCCGATCGGCAGGACCTCTCCGGGTTCCTCGTCCAGCAGCACGAAGGCGATGTCGTCGGTCCGCGCGACCATGGACCAGCCGGGACCGTCGGCCCGCAGCGTCCGCGCGTCGCCCGGAGCGAAGGAGGACCGGACGCGGCCGAGCGGCGGCGGCTTCTCCACATAGGCGTGCGCCTCGGCCAGCACCCGACGGATGCCGTCGCGCGGCCCCTTCGCAGGCTCGCCGCCCGCCTCCTCCGAGGCGTCGGAGTCCCCTTCGGACCCGCCTTCGGGGTCCGCGAACTGGTCCTCGGGTATCTGCTCCCGCCACACCGCCCACTGCAGGGCGATCTCGTCGGCACCGAGGCGCCGCTGGGCGGGGCCCCAGACGCTCGTGTCCGGCGGTGCCAGCGGAGGGCGTTCGGCGACCTCCGCCTCGGGGTCGTGCGGGGCCGGCACACCGGGAGCCGCCACGGCGACCGCGAGCGGCCAGCCGGGCAGAGCGGCCACCACCGTGCGCTCGTCGGGCGACAATTCGTACTCGATGCCGCAGTCCCACGACGCGATGGCCACCGCGACCAGTGAGACGTCGTCGATCACGACCGTCCACCGCGCGCCGTCGGAGTCCTGACCCAGCACCAGGCCGTACCCGTCGGCGAGCGGTGCCAGCTCCAGCGCCGCGCACGCCTCCGGATAGTCGTCGCCCAGCACGCTGGGGAACTGCGCGGGCGTCAGCAGCACCGCGGTCAGCACGTAGAGCGCGTCGTCGTCCTCGGCGGCGACGGCGTTCTCGTCCGTCCCGGCCATCCCAGCCTCCCCATCGCTTCATCCGTCGGCGCACCTTAATGCGGTGGTGAGCCGGTTGTCACGAGGGGGAGGCGCACCCGGAGCTGCAGTTTCCCGGCCGGAAAGGGACGAATCGGCCGCACGGTTCCCGGGATCAGGCGGCCGGCAACCCCAGGAGCGACCGTGCCACCGTCCGCGGCGACTCGTCCCGCTCGCGCGCGAGCGCGATGACGGCGCGACAGGCGAGCTCGCTCACCCCGAACGACAGCGCCTCCGGTGACACCCAGGCCGCGGCCTCGTCGATCCGGTCCTGGTCGTCGTCGGCACGGGCCGACACATAGGCCGCGGCCGCCTCGAAGAGATTGTGCGTGCGCTTCACGGGCCGCTGGCTCCCGGTGGTCCGGCCCCCGTCGTGCTCCGAGGGTTCCTGGCGCCAGAGCCTGCGGATCCTGCCGAACAGGTCGGACATCGGCCCACCTTCCCCACGTGCGACGCACCACGGCTTCGAGGACGGCGCCCCGACCCCCTGCGTTCGGCCTGTAGCTGATCGTCCATCTGCTGCTACCCACCGTAGAGTTGGCGGCTCGGTGGCAGAAGGGGGAGGCCCGGATGAAACGCTACGAGCGGCTCGAACGGATCCGACGCATGGATCCGTACGAGGAATCGCTGGAGATCTACCGTTTGAGCGCGGTGTACGAGTTCCCCTGGGACTTCACGCGGGCGCTGGAACTGGCCCTCTACCGCACCTACGCCGTTCCCGGCATCGGGCGTCTGCTCGCCGAGACGGCGGAGCTCACGGACCGCGCGCAGAAGCGCTACGACGACACCGCGCTGCTTCTGGACACCGTCGTCGAGCACGGTTTCGACGCCGTCGAGGGCCGTACCGCGATCCGGCGGATCAATCAGATGCACCGCAGCTACGACATCGGCAACGAGGACATGCGCTACGTCCTGTGCACGTTCGTGGTGATGCCCAAGCGGTGGATCGACGCCTACGGGTGGCGCAGGATGTCGCGCCACGAGGTCGTCGCCTCGACCGAGCACTACCGCACCCTGGGGCGGCACATGGGCATCCAGGACGTCCCGCAGACGTACGAGGAGTTCGAGTCCTGCCTCGACGCGTACGAGGAGGCCCACTTCGGGTGGGACGAGAGCGCGCGGCGCGTCTCCGACGCGACCCTCGACCTCATGACGTCCTGGTATCCGCGCCCGCTGGCGCCTCTGCTGCGCACCTCCACGCTCGCGCTGCTCGACGACTCGCTGCTGCGCGCCTTCCGGTACGAGCCGCCGGGCGCGGCCACACGCGCGTGGGTCCGCCGCGCGGTACGCGCGCGTGGCCGCCTGGTGCGCCTGATGCCGCCGCGCCGCGCCCCGCACTTCGCACGGCAGAACTGGGAGATCAAGAGCTACCCGGACGGCTACCGCGTGGCGGAACTCGGCACCCGGCCGGTCCCCGGTCTCCGGGGCTGCCCCGTCCGCCACTCGGGGACGGCCTGACGGGCTAGTCCGGACGCACGGCCAGCGCCAGGAACCGGGCGTCCTCGTCGACGTACGACGTCATGCGCCAGCCCGAACCGGCCAGCAGGGAGCGCAGGTTGCCTGCGGCGCGCAGGTCGTCGGGGGTGATCCGCCGTCCCTGGCGCGCGGCGAGGGCCGCCCGACCGATGGGGTGGAAGAGCGCCAGTACTCCGCCGGGCCGCACGACCCGTGCCAGTTCTCGCAGGTTCTCGACGGGATCCGGGAGATGCGAGACCAGGCCGGCGCCGAACACGGCGTCCAGGGAGCCCGTGCGCACGGGCAGAGCGGTGACGTCGGCCAGCAGCAGGCGTCCGTCCCGGTCCCGCCCGGCCCGTACGGCGGCCGTCAGCATCGCGGGCGTCAGATCGGCCCCGATGACGACTCCGGATGCTCCCACGGCGGCCCGGAGCGGGGGCAGGGCACGCCCGGTGCCGCAGCCCGCGTCGAGCACGCGGTCGCCCTCGCGCAGCCCGAGCTCGGCCACCGCCGCCGCGTAGGCGGGTCCGTCGTCGGGGAAACGGGTGTCCCAGTCCGCCGCCCGCGCCGTGAAGAACTCCTGGACGTGTGTGTGGTCGTCGCTCATGCTCCGCATGATCCCTCACCGACACGAAGGACGACGCGGCGCACACGTTCGAGCGCCATGCGGTCGTTCCGCTGTCTCGCGGCGTCATATTGCATCAGCTTTCGAAACGCGCCCCCTTCATGCGCCCCTGGCGGGACTAGCGTCCCTGAGCCATGGGACACCTGGACCACGCCACCTTCGGCTGGCTGACCCCCGTGCTGTCGTACGTGATGGCCTGTATCGGCGCAGCCCTCGGGCTGCGCTGCACCGTCCGCGCGCTGGGCGCGACCGGACGCTCCCGGCGGAACTGGCTGCTCACCGCCGCGTCCGCGATCGGCACCGGGATCTGGACGATGCACTTCGTGGCGATGCTCGGCTTCGGCGTCGGCGGGACCGAGATCCGCTACGACGTGCCCATGACGATCCTCAGCCTCGTCGTCGCCATGGTCGTCGTCGGCGCCGGTGTCTTCGCGGTCGGCTACGGCCGTGACCGGGGCCGCGCGCTCGTGCTGGGCGGACTCACCACCGGAGTGGGGGTGGCGAGCATGCACTACCTGGGCATGGCGGCGCTGCGGCTGCACGGCGCGGTGACCTACCGCCCCGTGCTCGTCGGGCTCTCCGTGGTCATCGCCGTGGTGGCGGCGACAGCGGCGCTGTGGGCGGCGCTCAACATCAAGTCGCCCGTGGCGGTCGCGGCGGCGTCCCTCGTCATGGGAGGGGCGGTGAGCAGCATGCACTACACCGGAATGATCGCGGTCAGTGTGCGCGTCGACCCCTCCGGCGAGGTACTGGCCGGGGCCACGGTGATGCAGTTCATCTTCCCCCTGGCCGTCGGCCTCGGGTCCTACCTCTTCCTGACGTCGGCGTTCGTCGCCCTGTCGCCCACGGCCGACGAGCGGGAGGCATCCGCGTCGGCCCAGCGGCCCGTCGAGCCCGTCGCCTCCTAGGAGACGGTCACGAACCCGGAGCGGCCCGTGACCGCACCTTCGAACCACTTCCGAGCGAGGAGGCCATGCGTACTCCCGGCAGGACCCCCAGAGGCGGCGCCGAACCACCGCTACAACCGCCGGCACGCGGGCGCCGCGCACACGCCGGCCGGCCGGCCGACGAGCACTCCGACCCCGACGACGTCGCCGGTGAAGGGCCGGCGGCGGCACCCGCCCGCGCGGAGCGCTGGCACGTGCGCCCCCGCACCGTCCGAGCGAAGATCGTGTGCCTGCTCATGGTGCCCGTCATCTCCCTGCTGGCCCTGTGGGCCTACGCCACCGTGACGACCGCTCAGGACGTGGCCCGGCTGCGGCAGTTGCAGCGGGTGGACTCGACGGTACGAGCCCCGGTCGACGCCGCCGTCGCCGCGCTCCAGACCGAACGCGCCGCCGCCGTCCGCTACGCGACCGACCCGTCGGCCGAACAGCCCAGCACCCTGAAGAAGCTGGCCGGCCGGACCGACCGGGCCGTGGCGGAGCTGCGACTGGGCGATCGCAACACCGTCGCCGACGGGGCCGAGCTGCCCACCGGAGTGGCCGAGCGGCTGGAGACCTTCGTCGCGGGAGCCGAGGAACTGCGCTCCCTGCGCGGCGCGCTGGTGGAGCGCCGTACCGGCTGGGACGAGGTATACGGCCAGTACACGAAGACCATCTCGACGGCGTTCGCCGTGGGCGGCGCGCTCACCGGGGTGCAGGACGCGGGACTGGGGTCCGACGCGCGCGTGCTGCTCGAATTCAGCCGGGCGGGAGAGGCGCTGGCACAGGAGGACGCGGTGCTGTCCAGCGCACGGCTGGCGGGGGCGCTCGACGGAGAGCGACTGCGGCTGTTCACCGGTGCCGTGGACACCCGCCGCGCGCTCACGGACTCCGCCGTCGCCGACCTGAGCGGCTCCGAGCGGGCCTCCTGGCGGACCCTCGCGCAGGGCAGCGCCTACGCCGACCTGCGCGCCGCCGAGGACAAGGTGCTGGTCGCCCGGACCGGCGCGCGAGGCATCGACGCCGCACCGGTGACCGCCTGGAACGCGGCACACGCACGCGTGCAGGGCGGAATGCGGTCCATCGAGTCCGACGCGGGACGTGGGGTCGCGGACCGCGCGGACCCGTTCAGGCGCGGCCTGCTCACCCCGGCGGGCGCGGCGGTACTGCTCGGTCTCGCCGCCGTCGCCGCCTCGCTCGTCATCTCCGTACGCATCGGGCGCGGTCTCGTCGTCGAACTCGTCAGTCTGCGCAACGACGCGCTGGAGATCGCCCGACGCAAACTCCCGCACGCCATGCGCCGACTACGGGCGGGCGAGGAGATCGACGTCCGCGCGGAGGCGCCCCCCGGGCCGCCGGCCGAGGACGAGACCGGACAGGTCGCCGAGGCACTCGGCATCGTGCACCGGGCCGCCCTGCGCGCCGCGGTGGAACGCGCCGAACTCGCCAGCGGCATCAGCGGAGTCTTCGTCAATCTCGCCCGCCGCAGCCAGGTCCTCGTCCACCGTCAGCTGAACCTGCTCGACAGCATGGAGCGCCGGTCGGACGACCCCGACGAGCTGAGCGACCTCTTCCGCCTCGATCACCTCACCACCCGGATGCGGCGGCACGCGGAGAGCCTGATCATCCTCTCCGGAGCCGCGCCGGGCCGGGCCTGGCGGCAGCCCGTCTCGCTGACCGACGTGGTGCGCGCCGCCGTCTCGGAAGTGGAGGACTACGCGCGCGTGGAGGTACGCCAACTGGCGGAAACGGCGATCGCCGGCGCCGCGGTCGCCGACCTCACCCACCTCCTGGCCGAGATCGTGGAGAACGCGGCGCAGTTCTCACCGCCCCACACACGCGTGCGGATCACCGGCGAACCGGTGGGCAACGGCTACGCGGTGGAGGTGGAGGACCGAGGCCTCGGGATGGGCAAGGAGGCACTCGCCGAGGCCAACCGCCGTATCGAGCAGTCCGAGGCACTCGATCTCTTCGACAGCGACCGGCTCGGCCTCTTCGTGGTCAGCAGGCTCGCGGCACGGCACGGCGTCAAGGTGCATCTGCGCACCTCGCCGTACGGCGGTACGACGGCGGTCGTCCTGTTGCCCACGGACCTGATCCAGAGCGGGGCGCCGGAACGTTCCCTCGGCGTCGACCGCGACGAGTCCGCCGACCACGAGTACGCGCGCGTGCCGACCGCACGGCAGGAAGACTCCGTTCACTCGGTGACCGGACTGCCCACTCCCGCGCCCGTGCGCGCCGTCGCCGAACACCGCCCCGCCGGTTCGTCCGAGAACCCGCCCCACGGAGTCACCACCTTGCGCCTGCACCGGCCCCCGGACGAGCCCGACGCGTCCGACGACCTCCCGCGGCGGGTGCGGCAGGCGAACCTCGCACCGCAACTGCGTGAACAGCGCCCCGAGGAGCCGGCGCGGACGCCGGAGGGGGCGGGCGACCACGAACGCACCCCCGAGCAGGTACGGGACCGGATGGCCGCGTACCGCGACGGCTGGGCACGCGGTGGCGGCAGGTCACCCGGCCTCGGCAGCCACTCCGCTGCCGCAGCGGACAGCGACAGCAGCGAAGGAGACCCCACATGATCGAGGACACAACCATGAGAGCCGGCCGACGCAGCGGCGAACTGGACTGGCTGCTTGACGACCTGGTGACGCGCGTCTTGGAGGTACGGCACGCGGTGGTGCTGTCGAACGACGGACTGGCCGTGGGCTCGTCCACCGGCCTCCGGCGCGAGGACGCGGAACACCTGGCCGCCGTCGCCTCCGGTTTCCACAGCCTGGCCAAGGGCGCGGGCCGTCACTTCGGGGCGGGCGGCGTACGCCAGACGATGGTCGAGATGGACGAGGGTTTCCTCTTCGTGGCCGCCGCCGGTGACGGCTCCTGCCTCGCCCTGCTGACCGCCGTCACCGCCGACATCGGGCTGGTCGCCTACGAGATGGCGCGGTTGGTCAAGCGAGTCGGCGAGCACCTGTACACGGCCCCCCGGGTCGCCGCACGGCCGCCCGTCGGCGGATGACCGGGGCGGCACGCGCAGATGACCCAGGACACCCCAGGCACCCGACCGGGCAGCCATTGGTACGACACCGAGGCCGGACCTCTGGTCCGCCCCTACGCGATGACGGGCGGCCGCACCACGTCCGGCCCCAGTGGAGTGCGCCTGGACCTCATCGCACTCGTCACGCTCGCCCCGGCAGCACCCCGGGCCGACGACGCCGCCCTCGGTCCTGAACACCGCATCCTCATCGAACTGTGCCGACCGGAGACGCAGTCGGTCGCCGAGCTGTCCGCCGGAGCCGACCTCCCGGTGGGGGTGGTCCGGGTCCTGCTGGGAGACCTCCTGGAGTCGGGCCGCGTCACCGTCAGCCTCCCCGTGCCGCCCGCACAGCTGCCCGACGAGCGCATCCTCCGGGAGGTCATCGAGGGACTGAAGGCGCTGTAGCGCCCGGAACCGAACCAAGGTGACCGGTCGAGGCGGGTCCCGTGCGCACAAACCGGCATGCGACACACCCGATTCGATCGGATACATCCCATAGCGAAGCAACCACCTCGCAGAGGAGCTGCGGTTGTCATGATGCTGAGTCCGCACAGATGTACTGACGTCGACCGTTGCCGGCACTCCCGAGAGAAGTGATCGATGGTCTCCGAGCACTCCGACGCCACCGCGGGCGAGACGGCCGCCCTGGCGTTGAAGATCCTGGTCGCCGGCGGGTTCGGCGTGGGCAAGACGACCCTGGTCGGCGCGGTCAGCGAGATCAGGCCGCTGCGCACCGAGGAACTGCTGAGCGAGGCGGGCCAGTCGGTGGACGACACCGACGGCGTCGACCACAAGGTGACGACCACCGTCGCCATGGACTTCGGGCGCATCACCATCAGGTCGGGGCTCTCGCTCTACCTCTTCGGCACCCCGGGACAGGACCGCTTCTGGTTCCTGTGGGACGAGTTGTCGCAGGGAGCCCTCGGCGCCGTCGTCCTGGCGGACACCCGTCGGCTGGAGGACTGCTTCCCGGCCGTGGACTACTTCGAGCACCGGCACATCCCGTTCGTGGTGGCCGTCAACTGCTTCGCGGGGGCTCGTGCGCACGGCGCCGAGGACGTGTGCCGCGCACTGGACCTCGACAGCGGCACACCGGTGGTGCTGTGCGACGCACGCGACCGCGACTCGGGCAAGGAGGTGCTGATCCGTCTCGTCGAGCACGCGGGGCGGGTGCACACGGCACGGCTTCTCGACTCGGTCGGCTGACCCGCGGCGGCTCGCCCGTCCGTCCGGCTTGCCCGGGTGGCGGCTGTGGGGAAGGCTGGCTTGTCGAATCCTCCGGCCGGGAGGAGCGACGACAGGGGGAGAGCGGCACATGGCGCAGAACACCGGACTCGGTTGGCTGCTGGACGATCTGACCGAACGCGTCGAGCACGTGCGGCACGCACTGGTCCTGTCGAACGACGGGCTGGTGACGGGCGCGAGCACGGGGCTGCGGCGGGAGGACGCCGAACACCTCGCCGCCGTCGCGTCCGGCCTGCACAGTCTCGCCAGGGGATCGGGGCGCCACTTCGGCGCGGGCCAGGTGCGTCAGACGATGATCGAGTTCGACGACGCCGTGCTCTTCGTCACCGCGGCCGGCGACGGCAGCTGTCTGTGCGTGTTCAGCGCCGCCGAAGCCGACATCGGCCAGGTCGCCTACGAGATGACGCTGCTTGTGAACCGAGTCGGCGAGCACCTCCGCGTCGCCGCCCGCCAGCCGGAGCACCGCTCGAACCTGGACCTCTGACCTGCGAAAACCTCGGGTGCGGGCGAGGTTATCCACAGGCTCCCCGCGTCATCCGGCGATCCGGCTACGGTTTTTCTCGAAGCGAGCGCACACCGGCGCGAGCACCGCACGGGGGAGAACCGCATGTCCGGCACCACCATCACGCAGTCCGCCACGGCCACCGCCGCCATCCTCGACGCGGGGCAGAACCACCCCTCGGTCTCGCAAAGCCGCGCGGCACGGGAACTCGGCCTCAAACGGCGCGAGTTCGACCTTGCCGTACACCTCGGCTGCGTCCGCACCGTCCCCGACGACAGGGGAGGGGGAGCCCGCCGGGTGACCCGGGCGGAGATCGACCGGGTCCGCGCGGCGGAGGGCTGGGCCGAAGCGTTGCAGGAGCGGGTCAGGACCGTCGGCACCAAGGAGGGCGCCGCACTCCTGGGAGTGACGACCGCCAGGTTCACCCGCCTCGCGCGGCTGGGGATGGTCGTACCGGTCACCTTCTACCTCAACCGCTACCGGGCCGTCGTCTGGCTCTATCTGGCCCAGGAACTACGCCAGTTCGCCGCCGGGTCGGAGAGCACCCCACTGCTGAGCGGCCGGATCCCCGAAGGGCTGCGCGGCCAACTGGACGAGGGACTCGATCTGCGCCCGCGCAACTGGCGGGGGCGGCACAGGGGTTTCCTGCTCCGCGGCACGGAGGACCCCTGGGCGCAGGCCGCGATCGTGGCGTCGCTACTCGATCCGGCCCAGGTCGCACAAGTTGTGCAGGACCCGTACGAGCGCGCCCACTTGAACCGCCTGCGCCCGGGCCAGGCCGCCCGGACGACGCCGGACTCACCGGCGGCACAGGTCACCGCGAGGATCATGACGGCGGAGGATCCCGACGAGATCGGCTGGCTCGAAGCCGACCTGGCGCAGGCGACCGCTCACGCCAGGGAGACACGTCCCGCCCCGCGACCGGAGCCCAAGGACTCGGTCCGGGAAGCCCCGCGGCCCTCCGCGGCGGCCGGCGAGCACCCGAGCCGGACGCCGGAGCGCTCACGCGATCTGCCCGAGCGATCACGCTTGTTCGGGTGGCTGCGTCGCAGAAACCCGTGACGGCCCGCGCCGGCTTCCCCCGGCCCCGACTCACCCCGTCATCGTGCGGCGCGGCCCTCCGGCGACGACCGACGCTTCCTCACAGTGCGCGGAAGAGCCCCTCCTGCACGACGGAGACGAGCAGGCGTCCCTCCACGTCGTAGATGCGCCCGCGGGCCAGCCCGCGTCCGCCCGTCGCGATCGGTGACTCCTGGTCGTACAGGAACCACTCGTCGGCGCGGAACGGGCGATGGAACCACATCGCGTGGTCGAGGGAGGCCATGTCGAAACCGCGAGGACCCCAGAGCGGTTCCACCGGGATGCGCACCGCGTCCAGGAGGGTCATGTCGCTCGCGTAGGTCAGGGCGCAGGTGTGGACGAGCGGGTCGTCGCCGAGAGGTCCGACCGCGCGCATCCACACGGCGCTGCGGGGCTCCGCGTCCTTGATCTCCTCGGCGGTCCACCGCAGCCGGTCCACGTACCGGATGTCGAACGGCTGGCGCCGCGCCATGCGCTCCAATGTTTCGGGCAGCGCCCCGAGGTGCTCCTCGATCTCCTGCGTCACCGTCGGCAGGGACTCGGGGTCCGGCACCTTGCGGGCCGGCGGCAGCTGGTGCTCGAAGCTCCCTTCCTCAGGCTGGTGAAAGGAGGCGGTCAGATTGAAGATCGTGCGGCCCTGCTGCACGGCCGTGACCCGCCGGGTGGTGAACGACCGGCCGTCGCGGACCCGCTCCACCTGGTACACGATCGGCACGCCCGGACGCCCCGGACGCAGGAAGTACGCGTGCAGCGAGTGCACCGGCCGGTCGCCCTCGGTGGTACGCCCGGCGGCGACCAGCGCCTGGCCCGCCACCTGGCCCCCGAAGACCCGCTGCAAGGACTCCTGCGGGCTCCGCCCGCGGAAGATGTTCACCTCGATCTGCTCGAGGTCGAGCAGGGCGACGAGGCTCTCGGCTGGGTTGGTCATGGGTGGGATTCTCCTGTGCTCAGAGCTGACCGACGTCGGTGACCCGGATGATGGCGCGGCCCTCCGCGTCGGACGCCGCGAGGTCCACCTCCGCGCTGATGCCCCAGTCGTGATCGCCGTTCGGGTCGGCGAACGTCTGCCGGACGCGCCACAGTCCGTGCTGCGGCTCCTCCGTGATCTGCAGCAGCTTGGGGCCGCGGGCGTCGGGACCGGTGCCCAGGTCGTCGTACTCGTCCCAGTACTTGTCCATGGCCTCGCCCCAGGCGTCCGCGTCCCAGCCGGATTCGGCGTCCATCTCGCCGAGCTCCGCGATCTGGTCCAGGGCGGCCAGTTCGACCCGCCGGAACATGGCGTTGCGGACGAGGACGCGGAAGGCGCGCGCGTTCGACGTGACGGGCTTGACCTGGTCCGCCTTCTCCTGCGCCTCCTCGGCCGTCATCACCTCGGGGTTGGCGAGCTGCTCCCACTCGTCGAGCAGGCTCGAGTCGACCTGGCGCACCATCTCGCCGAGCCACGCGATCAGGTCCTCGAGGTCCTCGGACTTGAGGTCGTCCGGGACGGTGTGGTCCAGGGCCTTGTAAGCACTGGCGAGGTAGCGCAGCACGATGCCCTCGGTGCGGGCGAGTTCGTAATAGGAGACGAACTCGGTGAAGGTCATCGCCCGTTCGTACATGTCGCGGATGACGGACTTCGGCGACAGGGGATGGTCGCCGACCCAGGGGTGGCTCTTGCGGTAGGTGTCGTAGGCGTGGAAGAGCAGTTCCTCCAGCGGCTTCGGGTACGACACGTCCTGGAGCCGCTCCATGCGCTCCTCGTACTCGACACCGTCCGACTTCATCGCCGCCACGGCCTCACCGCGTGCCTTGTTCTGCTGGGCCGCGAGGATCTGCCGGGGATCGTCCAGCGTGGACTCCACGACGGACACCATGTCGAGGGCGTACGACGGGGATTCCGGGTCCAGCAGTTCGAAGGATGCGAGGGCGAACGTCGACAGGGGCTGGTTGAGCGCGAAGTCCTGCTGCAGATCCACGGTGAGCCGCACGATGCGGCCCTCGGCGTCCGGCTCGTCGAGCTTCTCGACGACGCCGCCGTCCAGCAGCGAGCGGTAGATGGCGATGGCCCGCCGGATGTGCCGCAGCTGCTGCTTGCGCGGCTCGTGGTTGTCCTCCAGAAGGTGCCGCATCGCCTCGAAGGCGTTTCCGGGGCGGGCGATCACCGACAGCAGCATCGTGTGTGTCACCCGGAAGCGCGAAGTCAATGGCTCCGGCTCGGAGGAGATGAGCTTCTCGAAGGTGCTTTCCGTCCAGCCGACGAAGCCCTCCGGTGCCTTCTTGCGGACCACCTTGCGCCGCTTCTTCGGGTCGTCGCCCGCCTTCGCGAGAGCCTTCTCGTTCTCGATGACGTGCTCGGGTGCCTGCGCCACGACGAACCCCGCCGTGTCGAAACCGGCCCGGCCGGCCCGGCCCGCGATCTGGTGGAACTCACGGGCGCGCAGGGTCCGCACCCGGGTGCCGTCGTACTTGGCCAGGGCGGTGAACAGCACGGTGCGGATGGGGACGTTGACGCCCACCCCGAGGGTGTCCGTACCGCAGATGACCTTCAGCAGACCGGCCTGGGCCAGCTTCTCCACGAGACGGCGGTACTTGGGCAGCATGCCGGCGTGGTGCACGCCGATGCCGTGCCGGACGTACCGGGAGAGGTTGCGTCCGAACTTGGTGGTGAAGCGGAAGTTGCCGATCAGCTCGGCGATCTGGTCCTTCTCCTCCCGCGTGCACATGTTGATGCTCATCAGGGCCTGCGCACGTTCCACGGCCTGCGCCTGGGTGAAGTGCACGATGTAGACGGGAGCCTGCTTGGTCGCCAGCAGCTCGGTGAGCGTCTCCGTCAGAGGCGTCAGCACGTACTCGTAGGAGAGCGGTACGGGGCGGGTCGCCGAGCGGACCACCGCGGTGGGGCGGCCGGTGCGCCGGGTGAGGTCCTTCTCGAACATCGAGACGTCGCCGAGGGTCGCCGACATCAGGATGAACTGGGCCTGCGGCAGTTCCAGGATCGGGATCTGCCAGGCCCAGCCGCGGTCGCCCTCCGCGTAGAAGTGGAACTCGTCCATCACGACCTGGCCGACGTCGGCGTGCTTGCCGTCACGCAGCGCGATGGAGGCCAGCACCTCGGCGGTGCAGCAGATCACGGGGGCGTCGGCGTTCACGGACGCGTCGCCGGTGAGCATGCCGACGTTCTCCGTGCCGAAGATCTTGCACAGCTCGAAGAACTTCTCCGAGACGAGCGCCTTGATCGGAGCCGTGTAGAAGGTGACCTCGTCCCGGGCCAGCGCCGCGAAGTGCGCCGCCGCCGCGATCATGCTCTTGCCCGAACCGGTGGGCGTCGAGACGATCACGTTCGCCCTCGAGACCACCTCGATCAGCGCCTCCTCCTGGTGGGGGTAGAGCGTGAGGCCGCGTTCCCCGGCCCACGCCTCGAAGGCTTCGTAAAGGGCGTCCGGGTCGGCGGTCTGCGGCAGCTGATCGATAAGGGTCACGCCCCCATCTTGCCTGTGATCGGGCCTGATGAGGGAATCGGATGCCCGTCCGAAGATCGCGAACGTTACGCTGTGGCGCCGACGGAGCGTCAGCGCGTGGGGACAACTCGACAGCGACATCGCGGGAATGGGGCGGGGTACGGCCATGATGGGACCAGCACACTCACTGTCGGGGGCCGCGGCCTGGCTGGGCGTCGGGGCGGCGGCGGCAGCGGCCGGTCACACCATGCCCTGGCCGGTCCTCCTGGTCGGCGCCCTGATCTGCGCCGGTGCCGCGCTCGCACCGGACCTGGACCACAAGGCGGCCACCATCTCGCGGGCCTTCGGACCCGTCTCGCGGGGCCTGTGCGAGATCGTCGACAAGCTCTCCTACGCCGTCTACAAGTCGACACGGAAGCAGGGCGACCCGCGTCGTTCCGGCGGCCACCGCACACTGACGCACACCTGGCTCTGGGCCGTGGCGATCGGCGCCGGCACCTCAGTGGCCGCGATCACCGGAGGGCGCTGGGCGGTCCTGGCGATCCTGTTCGTGCATTTGGTGCTGGCCATCGAGGGGCTCCTGTGGCGGGCGGCCCGCGGGTCCAGCAGCGACGTCCTGGTCTGGCTGCTGGCCGCGACCAGTGCCTGGATCCTGGCGGGGGTCCTGGACAAGCCGGGCAACGGCGCCGACTGGCTGTTCACCGCGCCGGGCCAGGAGTACCTGTGGCTGGGGCTGCCCATCGTCCTCGGCGCGCTGGTGCACGACATCGGGGACGCGCTGACGGTGTCGGGCTGCCCGATCCTGTGGCCCATCCCCATCGGCCGCAAGCGCTGGTACCCGATCGGACCGCCGAAGGTCATGCGGTTCCGGGCCGGCAGCTGGGTCGAGCTGAAGGTGCTGATGCCCGCGTTCATGCTGCTCGGCGGGGTGGGCTGCGCGGCGGCGCTGAACTTCATCTGAGCCACCTCGGCCCGAGCGGGCCACGCCGGCTGTCCGGACCTGCCGTGCGAGCCCCGCGTCCGGGGCGACTCGGTCGCGACGTCACACTTGCGGGGCCGGCGCTGCGCTCGGACAAGGGCCACCGTCGGTCCGAGCCCGTGTGGCCGGAGCTGCCCTCGAACAGGGGCCACCCCCGGTCCGGCCCTATCTGCCCGACCCCACGCGCGGACAAGAGGCGCGGTCCGGTCGGAGCTGCTCCGCCGGCTCAGGGCTCGGGAAAGCGCGGCCGCCGGGTGGCACCCGTCTGGCCGGTCCCGAGCTCTCAGGGGCCCAGCCGTAGGGAAGGGCCAGGCGGGGCGGCCGTACGTCCGCCGAGCCGCGGTCTTTGGGGCGGACCGCCCGCCGGGGCGCTGCGACGCCCGGGCCGCGAGGTTCCGCCCCGCCGTGGGGCCGGTCCCCTCCGCTGGGCCCGCCGCAGGGAACCGTCAGCCCGCGTCGTCCAGGCCGGAGGCGGCGCTTCCGTACCGGCGCTCGAACGCGGCCACGCGGCCCTCCGTGTCCACCGTCCGCGCCTTGCCCGTGTAGAAGGGGTGGCTCTCCGAGGAGATCTCCACGTCCACGACCGGGTAGGTCTGCCCGTCGTCCCAGTCGATGGTCTGGTCGCTGTTCGCCGTGGACCGCGTGAGGAAGGCGTACCCGGCGGCGCGGTCGCGGAAGACGACGGGGTGGTAGTCGGGCTGCTTGTCCTGCTGCATGGGGGCTCCTTGCTTGGGGCGGATGGGGCGGCGGGGACGGCGGGCTCAGCCGAGCAGGGTCTCCTCGTCGACCACGTGCATGGCGGCCTCCTCGGCCGAGGCCGCGGCGCCGTCGATCCCCACGTCGGTGGCGATCAGCCCGCTCTCCTCGTCCTCGTGCGCACCCTCGTCGGGGGCGACCAGGCGGCCGGAACGGGCGGCGCCCACCTCGTTGTCCAGAGGCTCGCCGTCGGTGTCCTCGGAGTCCCCGATGCCGTCTCCCTCGTCCACCACGAGGTCGGGCAGCTCCTCGGCGAGGCGCTGGTCGAGCGTCTCGCCCTGCCGGCGTTCCTCGGCGGTGACTCCGGAGTGTTCGACCGCCCAGGGCCGTTCGGGCGGCGACCAGCCCCGGTCCAGGGGGTCGTCCACGCCGTCGGTCTCCAGGGTGTCCTCGGCGTCGAGCAGCCCCGCGTCGTCCTGCACGTCGGAGCTGTCGGGCTGGTAGACGTCGTCTCCCCATCCGTCGGCGCTGTCCACGGGTACCTCCAGGTGGTGGGGGCGGATCCGGTGCCGCCGTACCTCGCGGCGGAGGCGGAGACCGCACGGCACAGACCGCGCCCCTCGCGAACCGGGTGGTTCAGGGGCACTCCCCGAGCCGGTGCCGGTTTCCAGCCTTCCACCCACCTTCGACACCGCGCAACGGGACGTGCTCGGACACGGGCCTGTGCCGGGCGGCGGGAAGGCGGGGCCGGCCGCCCGCCGGAGCGGCCCGTTGCCAGAGCGCGCCGGCTCCGGCAGGCGCCGACCGGGGAGGAGGTGGCCGAGGAAATCCTGCCCCTCCACCTCCGGGGCCGACTCCTCAGAACCCCCGGCTCACCCGTGCCAGGACCGCCAGAGAGCCGCGTAGGCGCCGTTCGCGGTGACCAGCTGGTCGTGGCTGCCCAGCTCGCTGATGCGGCCGTTCTCGACGACGGCGATGACGTCGGCGTCGTGGGCGGTGTGCAGCCGGTGGGCGATGGCGACGACGGTGCGGCCGTCGAGGACGCGGGCCAGGGAGCGTTCGAGGTGGCGGGCCGCACGTGGGTCGAGGAGCGAGGTCGCCTCGTCCAGGACCAGGGTGTGCGGGTCCGCCAGCACCAGCCGGGCCAGCGCGATCTGCTGGGCCTGCGCCGGGGTGAGCGCGAACCCGCCGGAGCCGACCTCGGTGTCCAGGCCGTTGCCCAGCGCCCGCGCCCACCCGTCCGCGTCGACCGCTCCCAGCGCGGCCCAGAGCTCGGCGTCGTCGGCGCCGGTGCGGGCGAGCAGCAGGTTGTCGCGCAGGGAGCCCACGAAGACGTGGTGTTCCTGGTTGACCAGGGCGACGTGGGAGCGCACCTGCTCGGCGGGCATGCGGGACAGTTCGGCGCCGCCCAGGGTGATGCTGCCGTTCCGGGGTGCGTAGATCCCGGCGAGGAGGCGTCCCAGCGTGGACTTGCCGGCGCCGGACGGACCGACCAGGGCCAGCCGGGTGCCAGGGGCGACCTGGAGGGAGACCTCGCGCAGCACGTCGACGCCGGGGCGGTAGCCGAAGTGGACGCGGTCCGCGTGGACGTCGCGCCCCTCGGGGACCACCGCCGGATCGCCCTCGTCCGGTTCGATGTCCCGTACGCCGACCAGCCGGGCCAGCGACACCTGGGCGACCTGGAGCTCGTCGTACCACCGCAGGATCAGCCCGACCGGGTCGACGAGCATCTGGGCGATGAGCGCGCCCGTCGTGAGCTGGCCGACGCCGATCCAGCCCTGGAGGACGAAGACCCCGCCGATCATCAGGACCGAGCAGAGGACCGTGACGTGGGTGATGTTGATGACCGGGAAGAGCACGGAACGCAGCCACAGGGTGTAGCGCTCCCAGGCGGTCCACTCCCTGACCCGGCGGTCCGACAGGTCGATGCGGCGCTCGCCGAGACGGTGGGCCTCGACGGTGCGGCCGGCGTCCACGGTCTCGGCGAGGACGGCCGCGACGGCGGCGTAGCCGGCGGCCTCCGAGCGGTAGGCGGCGGGCGCCCGCTTGAAGTACCAGCGGCAGCCGATCACCAGGAGGGGGACGGCGAGCAGTACCGCGGGGGCGAGGGGCGGCGCGGTCACGGCGAGTCCGCCGAGCAGCAGCGCCACCCACACCACGCCGATGGCCAGCTGGGGCACGGCCTCGCGCATCGCGTTGGCCAGCCGGTCGATGTCCGTGGTGATCCGGGACAGCAGGTCGCCGGTGCCGGCGCGTTCCAGGACGCCCGGGGGCAGGCCCACCGACCGTACGAGGAAGTCCTCGCGCAGGTCGGCCAGCATCCGCTCGCCGAGCACGGCTCCCCGCAGCCGCACCTGGTGCACGAACAGGGCCTGGACGACCAAGGCGAGGACGAACAGGGCGGCGGTGCGTTCCAGGTGGAGTTCCCGCGCGTCGTCCGAGACCTTCTCGACGACGGAGCCCAGCAGATAGGGCCCGGCCATCGAGGCCACGACGGCGATCGTGTTGACCGCGACGAGCAGCAGGAAGGCCCGGCGGTGCCGTCGGAAGAGTTCGGCCACGTAGGCGCGGACGGTGTCGGGGGCGCCGACGGGCAGCGTGTTCGCCGTCGTCGGGGCCGCCGGGTCGTACGCCGGTGGCGCCAGGCCGATCATGCGGTCTCCTCGATCTCTTCCAGGGCGTCGATCGCGTCGATGCCGTGTGCTGCCAGTGAGCCGATCCCGGGCAGCGCACCGGTCCCGGGCGTGGCGCCGGAGGCGCTCTCGTCGTCGGTCTCCCGGGTCACCACGGCGCGGTACCTGGGCTCGCTGTGCACCAGCTCGCGGTGCACGCCGACCGCGACGACCTCGCCGCCGTCCACGAGCACGACCCGGTCGGCCCGGTCCAGGAGGAGGGGCGAGGAGGTGAACACGACCGTCGTCCGGCCCGCGCGCAGGGAGCGGACACCGTCGGCGACGCGTGCCTCGGTGTGCGAGTCCACGGCGGACGTCGGCTCGTCCAGGACCAGGACCTCGGGGTCCGTGATCAGGGACCGGGCCAGGGCGAGGCGCTGGCGCTGGCCGCCCGACAGGGACCGGCCGCGCTCGGTGATCCGGGCGTCCATGGGGTCCTGGGCGTTGACCGAGCTCTGGGCGAGCGCGTCCAGGACGTCGCCGCACTGTGCCGCCGCCAGGGCGTCGGCGGCGCTCACCCCGCCGGACGACGGCACGTCGAGCAGGTCGCGCAGCGAACCCGACAGGAGCACCGGGTCCTTGTCCTGGACCAGGACGGCCGTCCGGGCGGAGTCGAGGGGCAGCTCGTCCAGCGGCACCGCGCCGAGCAGGACGGAGGTGGTGGTCTCCTCGCCCGAGGCGTGTCCGCCGAGTCGTTCGGCCAGTACGCCCGCCGCGTCGGGGTCGCCGCAGACCACGGCCGTGAAGCGTCCGGCGGGTGCGAGCAGACCGGTCGCCGGGTCGTACAGGTCTCCGCTCGGGAGGTCGGCGTCGCGCGTCCCCGCGGTGTCGGTGATCCGCTCCAGGGACAGCACGCGGGCGGCTCGCTTGGCGGAGGGCCGGGAGAAGGAGTACGCCATGGCGATCTCCTCGAAGTGCCGCAGAGGATAGGTGAGGAGCATGACCGCGCTGTACACGGTGACGAGTTCGCCGACCGTGATCCGGCCGTCGCGGGCCAGGTGCACTCCGTGCCAGACGACCGCGATGAGCAGCAGACCCGGCAGCAGCACCTGGACGGCCGAGATCAGCGCCCACATCCTGGCGCTGCGTACGGCGGCTTGGCGGACTTCCTGGGAGGCCCGGCGGTAGCGGTCGAGGAAGAGTTCCTCACCGCCGATGCCGCGCAGCACCCGCAGTCCCGCGACGGTGTCGGAGGCGAGTTCGGTGGCGCGTCCCGCCTTCTCGCGCTGCTGGTCGGCGCGACGGGTGGCGGGCGGGAGGAGGGGCAGCACGGCGAGCGCCAGCACCGGTACGCCGACGGCGACGACGACGCCGAGGGCGGGCTGGTAGACGACGAGGCCGACGCAGACCAGCACCACGGTGAGGGCGGCCGCGGCGAACCGTGACAGTGCCTCGACGAACCAGCCGATCTTCTCGACGTCGCCGGTGGAGACGGCGACCACCTCGCCGGCCGCGACGCGCTGGGTGAGCGCCGAGCCCAGCTGGGCCGTCTTGCGGGCCAGCAGCTGCTGGACGCGCGCCGCCGCCGTGATCCAGTTGGTGACCGCCGCGCGGTGCAGCATCGTGTCGCCCAGCGCGATCGCCACTCCGCACAGCACCATCAGCCCGCCGGACAGGGCCAGCCGGGTGCCGGAGCGGTCGACGACGGACTGGACCGCCAGACCGACGCAGAAGGGCAGCCCCGCGACGGCGACGAAGTGCAGCAGACCCCAGACGAGGGCCTTGAGCTGCCCGCCCAGCTGATTGCGGCCGAGCCACCACAGGAATCTGGGACCCGAGCGCGCGTCCGGCACACCAGGGTCGGGATACGGAAGGTCTTGGATCTGCATGACGTCCCAGAGGCTCGTGTCAGGGTGGACGGTCGCGGGCCGGCGGCTGACCGGCCGGTGGACCGGGTCCGGGCGGTCCACGACCGGCGGCACCGGTGGCCGCGGCCGGCACCGGACCGCTCGCGGAAAGCCGGCAACAAACCGTGAAAGGTTCGCGTCGGAGTGTGGTCGGAGGCAAACGGTTTTTCACCGCGGGGCAAAGATTCGGCCCGGACAGCCCCCGTATGACCGGGAGGTGAGGGGGCCGCAGGCGGCTTTCGGATGCGTGGTGCGACGATGGACCGCATGCAAACAGGCGGTGCGAACGGTTCGATGCGCGCGGGGGTCGCTGTGGCGGCCTGCGGTGTTCTCCTGATGTCCCTCTCGGCGTGCGGCGGTTCGGGCACCGGCAGCGGGGCGAAGGGCGACGGCGCCTCCGGGCGCAAGGCCGGCCGGACCGAGGCGCGCACCGTCGACCTGAAGCGCATCCCCGGCGTCGGGGACCGGCTCAGGAAGCAGATTCCCGCCGGCTCCCGCCAGGTCGTCGCGGTCTACGGCGAGAACAAGGACTCGGCCGACTCCACGGTCGTCCTCTACACGAAGGACGGCTCCACGTGGGACCGGACCCGCACGTGGAAGGGGCACAACGGCAAGAAGGGCTGGACCACGGACCACCACGAGGGCGACAAGCGAAGCCCCGTCGGCGTGTTCACCCTCAGCGACGCGGGCGGTGTGCTCGCCGACCCGGGCGCCCGGCTCCCCTACACCCATTCCGCGTCCTTCCAGGCGCCGCACTACTGGGCCAAATCGCACTGGCACGACTTCGACTACGTCATCGCCATCGACTACAACCGCGTCAAGGGCACCTCGCCCATCGATCCGACGCGGCCCGAGGGCCAGTCCAAGGGCGGCAGCATCTGGCTGCACATGGACCACGGCAGCGGCACGTCGGCCTGCGTGAGTCTGCCCGAGTCCGGGATGCGGTACCTGCTGCGCACGCTCGACCCGGATCAGCACCCCGTGGTGGTGATGGGGGACAAGGCGGACCTGAAGGCGTAGTCCCGGCGGCGGATCGGGACGTAGGGACGCCGGGGGAGGAACAGGGGTACTCGGACAAGTCCTCGGTTCTCGTTGCGGGCGGGGCCGACTCCCCCGTAGAACACCGCACATGAGAAGACCGGTCATCATGTCCATGCTCGTTGGAGTGATCCTCGCGGCGGGCACCCTTCTGGGAGCGACCCCCGCTCCGGCCGCCGCCGCGGCCGACGGCCCGGCCCGTCCCGCGGCCGGACCGGCCGAGCCGCCCGCCGAGTTCGGCACCGACTGGCACGATCCGCTGACCGCCGCCCCGCCCGTCACCAAGCCCGCCACCACGTCCTGCCGGGTCACCGTCGCGAAGGCGCAGTTCCGCGACTTCACGCCGTATCGCGGCACCTACACGCCGGCGACCGGCTGCGGTGACCGTTGGAGCAAGGTCGTGCTCCGGCTCGAAGGCCGGGTCAAGGGGCGGCAGTTCGACCGGCTGGGCTATCTGCGCCTGGGCGGCGTCGAGATCTTCCGCACCTCGACCCCGGAGCCCTCGCCCGACGGCATCGAGTGGTCCGTCGAGACGGACGTGACGCGCTACAGCGACACGTTCCGGCGTGCGGGCGACGTGGAGATGCTCATCGGCAACGTCGTCGACGACACGTACACCGGGGTCATCGACGTCGACGTCACGCTGACCTTCTACGCCGCCGGGAAGTCCGCGGGGCCGACCGGTTCCGCCGCGCACGCGGGCTCCGCCCGCCCAGAGTCCGTTCCGGACCGCGTCCTCACTCTCGACGACGGCATGCTCACCACGCCCCGCAACAGCGAGCGGATCGTCGCCGAGGTGTACGCCACCGGGTCGGGCGGCGGCTGCGAGGAGTACTGGTACCTGACGGTGCCCGACGCGGCGCCCTACTCCTGCAAGGCGGCCGACGGCCCGTACCGCGAGGTGCGCATCGAGGTGGACGGCCGGCTCGCCGGCATCGCGGCACCGTTCCCGACCGTCTGGACCGGCGGCTGGTCCAACCCCTTCCTCTGGTACGTGATCCCGGGACCGCGCGCCTTCGACATCAAGCCGATCGAGTACGACCTCACGCCGTTCGCCGGGCTCCTCAACGACGGCCGGCCGCACCGGGTGGACGTCTCGGTGGTCGGCGTCCCCGAGGGCCGGAGCGGCTGGAGCACCCCGGTCGACGTCCTGGTGTGGCAGGACGAGAAGCGCGCGCACGTGTCCGGCGCGCTCACCGAGGTCACGGCGGGCGACGTCGCCAACTCCTCGGTCCACACGCCCGGTTCCGAGCACCGTCTCGACACCGAGGGCGGCCACCGGCTGACCGTCGCCGGGTACGTGGACACCTCGCACGGCCGGGTCACGACGACCGTCGGCCGCACCCTGGCCAACAGCTCGGTGCACCGCTGGACGGACGGCGAGAACACGGACGCGCTCACGGCCACCTGGACGGACGACGAGAAGGTCACCGTCGACGGCCGCGGGCCCGCGTCGGTGACGCGCACCCACCGCACCTACACGATGGACGGCACCACGACGCTCGGCGACGGCGACCGGCTGCGGACGGTGCTGACCCTGGGCGACCGGACGGCGGTGGACGAGTCGCGTGGCGGGCGGCGTACCGCGTGGTCCCGGTCGGACGACACCTACACGGGCGACGCCACGTACACGGCGAACGTCCCGCGCGACCAGCGGCACGCGGTCGCCACCACGAAGGAGCGTTACCGGCTGTACGGCTCGGCCGGATGCCACGACCGCACCCTGGTCACCGTGCAGGGAACGCTCACCGAGGACCGGAGCCGCTGCTGACCCACCGACCGCGTCGAGCCGCCCGGTGACCCATCGGGCGGCCGACCCCGTCCAGGGGCGGACGGAATGAGCTCGCGCGGGTGATCAGCAGGGCCGCTCCGCGCCGGGCGTGCCGTCGACCAGGGTGTCCAGCAGCCCGCCGAGCACCTCGCGCTGCTCGTCCGTCAGCGGGGCGAGGATCTCCTCCGCGGCCGACCGGCGGGCGCCGCGCAGCTCCCGCAGAGCCGTGCGCCCCTCGTCCGTGACCTCGATCCGGATCACCCGGCGGTTGGTGGGATCGGGCACCCGGCGCACCTTCCCGTTCGCCTCCAGGCCGTCGACCAGGGTGGTCACGGCACGCGGTACCACTTCCAGGCGCTCGGCCAGGTCGGCCATGCGCGGAGGGGAGCCGTAGTGGGCCAGGGTGCGCAGGAGCCGCGACTGGGCAGGCGTGATGCCCAGGGCGCGCTGCTCCAGATGGCGCTTCTGGATGCGGTGCACGCGGCGGGTCAGCCGCAGCAACTGCTCGGCGAGCAGGCCGTCGGCATCGGGGGTGGTCATGCGGGAACAATATCAGGACGCCGTTCATTGTGAGTATAGGTAACAATGAGCTATGCTCCGTCAGTCGTCCTCGTCTCACCCTCCGTAGGAGCCCATGCGTCCCGATCACTCCACATGGACACCGTCACCCGCCGAGTCCGAGCAGCCGCGGCAGGTGCGCCGCATCCTGAAGCTGTTCCGGCCCTATCGCGGCCGGCTGGCCGTCGTCGGCCTGCTGGTCGGCGCCGCCTCCCTGGTCTCCGTCGCCACGCCCTTCCTGCTCAGGGAGATCCTGGACGTCGCGATCCCCGAGGGCCGCACCGGACTGCTGAGCCTGCTCGCGCTCGGCATGATCCTCAGCGCGGTCGTCACCAGCGTCTTCGGCGTGCTGCAGACGCTGATCTCCACGACGGTCGGCCAGCGCGTCATGCACGACCTGCGCACGGCCGTCTACGGGCGGCTCCAGCACATGTCGCTCGCCTTCTTCACCCGGACCCGCACGGGGGAGGTCCAGTCCCGCATCGCCAACGACATCGGCGGCATGCAGGCGACCGTCACCTCCACCGCCACCTCGCTGGTCTCCAACCTCACGAGCGTCGTCGCCACGATCGTCGCGATGGTCGCGCTGGACTGGCGGCTCACCGTCGTCTCCCTGCTCCTGCTGCCGGTCTTCGTGTGGATCAGCCGCCGGGTCGGGCGCGAGCGCAAGAAGATAGCGACGCAGCGCCAGAAGCAGATGGCCACGATGGCCGCCACCGTCACCGAGTCGCTGTCCGTCAGCGGCATCCTCCTCGGCCGCACGATGGGCCGTGCCGACTCGCTCACGCGGTCCTTCGCGGACGAGTCCGAGGCCCTGGTCGACCTGGAGGTGAAGTCGAACATGGCGGGGCGCTGGCGGATGGCCGTCATCACCATCGTCATGGCCGCCATGCCCGCCGTCATCTACTGGACGGCCGGGATGGCCCTCCAGTTCGGCGGTCCGGACATCTCCATCGGCACGCTCGTCGCCTTCGTCTCGCTCCAGCAGGGCCTGTTCCGGCCGACGGTGAGCCTGTTGTCCACGGGCGTCCAGATCCAGACCTCGCTCGCCCTCTTCCAGCGCATCTTCGAGTACCTCGACCTGCCGATCGACATCACGGAGCCGGCGGAGCCGGTCCACCTCGACCAGGTCAAGGGCGAGATCCGCTTCGAGGACGTCGAGTTCCGCTACGACGGCAAGGGCGGCCCGGTCCTCGAGGGCATCGACATCACGGTCCCGGCGGGCGGCAGCCTGGCGGTCGTCGGGCCGACCGGGTCGGGCAAGTCCACGCTCAGCTATCTGGTGCCCCGGCTGTACGACGTCACGGGCGGACGCGTCACCCTCGACGGCGTCGACGTCCGCGACCTGGACTTCGACACCCTCGCGCGCGCGGTCGGCGTCGTCTCCCAGGAGACGTACCTCTTCCACGCCTCGGTCGCCGACAACCTGCGCTTCGCCAAGCCGGACGCCGCCGACGAGGAGCTGCACGCGGCGGCCCGGGCGGCCCAGATCCACGAGCACATCGCCTCGCTGCCCGACGGCTACGACACGGTGGTCGGCGAGCGCGGGCACCGGTTCTCCGGAGGCGAGAAGCAGCGGCTGGCCATCGCGCGCACGATCCTGCGCGATCCGCCCGTGCTCATCCTGGACGAGGCGACGAGCGCCCTGGACACCCGCACGGAGCGCGCCGTCCAGGAGGCCATCGACGCGCTGTCGGCCGACCGGACCACGCTCACCATCGCGCACCGGCTGTCCACGGTCCGGGGCGCCGACCAGATCGTGGTCCTGGACTCCGGCCGGGCGGTCGAGCGCGGCACGCACGAGGAACTGCTGGAGCGCGACGGCCGTTACGCCGCCCTCGTCCGCCGAGACGCTCAACTGGAGCCGACAAGATGAAAATATGTCGGGTTTGTAGACATATGCGGGTTACCGTGCCCGCATGCAGACCAACACTCCGCCACGGAGCACGATTCGACTGACGCGTCGGGGCCGGGTCGCCCTCATCGCGACCGGAGCCGTCGTCGCGGCCACCGCCGTGGCGGTGCCGCTGCTGACCATGGACGACGAGGACAAGCGCCCCACGTCCCTGCTGATCCCGGAGGGCTGGCGGGCGGGCCAGGTCTACGACGCCGTGGACAGGGCGCTGCGTCTGCCGGCGGGCAGCACCAAGAAGTCCCTGGGCAAGGCCGACCTGAAGCTGCCGAACGACGCCGAGGGCAATCCCGAGGGCTATCTGTTCCCGGCCACATATCCGCTCGAGGAGAAGTCCACCCCGGAGTCGCTGCTGAAGTTCATGGTCGCCACCGCGAACAAGCAGTTCAACGGCGGCCAGATCACCGCGGGCGCGCAGCGCAACGCGATGAACGTCTACCAGGCCGTGACGATCGCGAGCATCGTCCAGGCCGAGGCGGCCACCAAGGACGACATGGGCAAGGTGGCCCGGGTCATCTTCAACCGGCTGGAGCGGGGCATGCCGCTGCAGATGGACTCCACCATCAACTACGCGCTGAACCGCAGCACCCTGACCACCAGCGAGAAGGACACCAAGCTCGACAACCCCTACAACTCCTACCAGCGCATGGGGCTGCCGCCGACGCCGATCGCCAACCCGGGCGAGGAGGCGATGCGCGCGGCGATCAATCCGACCCCGGGGGACTGGCTGTACTTCGTCACCGTCAAGCCGGGCGACACGCGCTTCACGGCGGTCTACGAGGAGCACCAGCGGAACGTCGCCGAGTTCAACCGGAACCAGAAGAGCGCCTCGGCCTCACCCTCCCGCTGACCGGACGGGCCGTGTGCCGGCCCGCCCGGACGTCACGCGGTGGCCGGCACCTCCGCCAGCAGCCGCCTGATGTCCCGCACCGCCGCGCGTCCGGCCCGGTTGGCGCCGATCGTGCTGGCCGACGGGCCGTAGCCCACCAGGTGGACACGCGGATCGGCGACCGCCCGGGTGCCGTCCACGCGGATGCCGCCGCCCGGCTCACGCAGCCGCAGCGGAGCCAGGTGGTCGATCGCCGCCCGGAAGCCGGTCGCCCACAGGATGACGTCGGCGTCCACGCGCCGCCCGTCGTCCCACACCACGCCGTCCGGGGTGATCCGGTCGAACATCGGCAGCCGGTCCAGGACACCGTCCGCCAGCGCCTGCCGGATCGCGTCGTTCAGGGGCAGGCCCGTCACCGACACCACGCTCTCCGGCGGCAGGCCCCGGCGGACCCGTTCCTCCACGAGGGCCACCGCCGCCCGGCCCACGTCCTCGCTGAACGGGCCCTCGCGAAAGACGGGCGGCCGCCGGGTGACCCACGTGGTCGCGGCCGCGTACGGGGCGATCTCCATCAGGTGCTGGGTGCCGGACGCGCCCCCGCCCACCACGACGACCCGCGATCCGGTGAACTCCTCGGGACCCGGGTACTGCGCGGTGTGCAGCTGGCGGCCCCGGAAGGTCTCCTGGCCCGGATAGCGCGGCCAGAACGGCCGGTCCCAGGTGCCCGTCGCGTTGATCAGCGCCCGCGTCGACCACGTACCGTCCGACGTCTCGACGAGCAGCCGGCCGCCCTCGCCCGGACGGACCGCGCTCACGTCGACCGGCCGGCGCACCCGCAGGCCGAAGGTGCGCTCGTACCTGTCGAAGTACTCGGCGATGACCTCGGACGACGGGCGTGCGGGGTCCGCGTCCGTCAGCTCGAGGCTCGGCAGCGAGTGCATCCCGTGCACCTTGCCGTACGTCAGCGACGGCCAGCGGAACTGCCAGGCGCCGCCCGGACGCGGGGCGTGGTCCAGCACCACGAAGTCACGCTCCGGTTCGAATCCGGTGCGCCGCAGATGATGGGCGCTGGACAGGCCCGCCTGCCCGGCGCCGATGACCACCACGTCGACCTCGCGTACTGCTGCCCCGGTGCTCTCCACGCCTCTGCCAACCGGACCGGGGTCCGGTTTCTTCCCGGGCCGGTGGCCTCAGCGGCCGCTCGCGACCAGCAGCGGCACGCCCCCGCCCGCGGTGGTGCCGGGCAGCAGTCCGCGCGCCGCCAGATCCGGGATCACCCCCTCGCCGAACCAGTACGCCTCCTCCAGGTGCGGATAGCCGGAGAGCACGAAGTGCTCGATGCCCAGCGCGTGGTACTCCTCGATCCGGTCGGCGACCTCGGCATGACTGCCGACGAGGGCCGTCCCGGCGCCGCCGCGCACGAGGCCCACGCCGGCCCACAGGTTCGGGGAGATCTCCAGCTCGTCCCGCGAGCCGCCGTGCAGGGCGAGCATGCGCTGCTGGCCCACCGACTCGCTGCGCCCGAGCGCGGCCTGGGCGGCGGCGACGGTCTCCGCGTCCAGGTCGCCGAGCAGCCGGTCCGCCGCCGACCATGCCTCGGCGGCCGAGTCCCGCGAGATGGTGTGCAGCCGGATGCCGAAGCGGACGGTGCGGCCCTCGCGCTCGGCGAGCGAGCGGATCCAGTCGATTTTCTCCTTCACCTGGGCGGGGGGCTCACCCCAGGTGAGATACACGTCCGCGTGCCGGGCGGCGACGGGACCGGCGGCGGGTGAGGAGCCGCCGAAGAAGATCTCCGGCAGCGGGTCCGGCGGCAGCGCCGTCAGTCCGCCCTCGACCTGGTAGTGGGTGCCGTCGAAGTCGTACGGCTGTCCGCTCCACACCCCGCGCACGACGGACAGGAACTCGTCCGTGCGGCCGTAGCGGCGGTCGTGGTCGAGATGGTCGCCGAAGCGGCGCTGCTCGGCGGAGTCGCCGCCCGTGACCACGTTCAGGAGCAGCCGCCCGCGGGTGATGCGCTGGTAGGTGGCCGCCATCTGTGCCGCGAGGGTGGGTGAGATGATGCCCGGCCGGAACGCCACCAGGAACTTCAGCCGCTCGGTGTGCTGCGCGAGCGCCACCGTCGTCAGCCAGGCGTCCTCGCACCAGGTGCCGGTCGGGGTGAGCACCGCCTCGAAGCCCAACTGCTCGGCCGCATTGGCGATCTGGGCCAGGTACTCGATGTCGGGCGGGCGCACACCGCTGACCGGACGCGCGCGGTCGACGGGGTTGGACGCGTAGGCGTGCCGGTCCACGAGGGTGCGGCCGTCACCACCGGTCGGCAGGAACCAGTGGAGATGGACGGTCATGGTCAGGACTCCTTCGGCACGCGCGGGGCGGTGGTCGAGGCGGGCAGGTCGCCGTTGAAGCGGGTGTCGACGAAGTCGCCGAAGTCGACCTTGCGCGGGATCAGCTTCAGGGCGGCGAAGGCGTCGACGATCTCCTGCTCGGAGGCGACGAGCTTGTCGTCGACGGCGACCGGGACGCGCGAGGCGTTGGTGCGCTTCACCGACGCCAGGGCCACCTCGTACGGCAGTCCGGTGTCCTTCGCCCACACCTTCGCCCAGGCTTCGGGGTGGTCGTAGACCCAGTCCTGGGCGCGCCGCAGCCGCTCCAGGTAATCGGCGACGGCCGCCTCCTTCTTCTTGTCGGCGAGCGCGTCGGGCGCGGCCACCTGGAAGGTGAGGCCGTTCACCACGCCGTCGCCGTCGGTCAGGACGCGCCCCTGCCCGGCTTTCAGCACCTGCGAGGTGTACGGGTCCCAGACCGCCCACGCGTCCACCTTGCCGCTGGTGAAGGCGGCGAGCGCGTCGGCGGGCTGGAGGTACTTCACCTTGATGTCGCCCAGTTCCAGCCCGGCCTTCCGCAGCGAGGCGACGAGCTGGTAGTGGGCGGACGAGCCCTGCGCCACGGCGACCGACTTGCCCTTCAGCTCCTCCGGCCGCTTCAGCGGCGACGTGTCCGGTACGAGGATGGTGTCGCCCCTGGACGTGCCGTGCCAGGCGGCCACCACCTTGATCTCCGAGCCGGCGCCTGCCGCGAAGACGGGCGGGGTGTTGCCGACGCCGCCGATGTCGACGGCCTTGGCGTTGACCGCCTCCAGCAGGGGCGGACCGGAGGTGAACGTCGACCACTTGATTGTGTAGTCCAGGTTCTTCAGCTCCCCGGCGGCTCGCAGCACGGCCTCCGAACCGCCCTTCTGGTCACCCACGTCGAGCGTGAGGGAGCCCTTGCCGTCGGTCCCGCCCCCTGTCGAGGTCTCGGCGGCGGAGTTCCCGCCGCAGGCGGCGAGCAGCAGAGCGAGGGGGAGGAGCAGAGCGGCGGGGGCGAGGCGTCGGCGCATGGGGCAGTCCGTTCGGTCGGTTCAGGTGAGGGCGGGTCCGGCCCGCTGCACGCGCGGTGCCGGGCGGGTGGGGTCAGGCGGCTTCGGCGGCGGTGTCGACACCCAGCCGTTCCAGGAGTTCGGCGCGCAGTTCGGCGAACCGCGGGTCGGTGATGTCGCGCGGGCGGTCCAGGTCGACACGGGTCTCGTACGCGATGACCCCCTCGTCCATGACCAGGACGCGGTCGGCGAGCAGCACCGCCTCCTCGACGTCGTGGGTGACCAGCAGGACGGCGCAGCCGCGGCGCTGCCACAGCCGGCCGACGAGCCGCTGGGTCTTGATGCGGGTGAGGGCGTCGAGGGCGCCGAAGGGCTCGTCGAGCAGCAGCAGGTCGGGTTCGCGGACCAACGCGCGCGCCAGGGAGGCGCGTTGGGCCTCACCGCCGGACAGCGTCCTGGGCCAGGCGTCCGAGCGGTGGGTGAGACCGACCTCGGTCAACGCCTGTTCGGCGACGGCTCGTTCGGGCTTGCCCGGCAGTCCCAGGAGCACGTTGCGCCACACCTTCTTCCACGGCATCAACCGGGGTGCCTGGAAGGCGACGGCCTTGCGGCGCGGCACCAGCACGGTGCCCTCGATGTCCCGGTCGAGGCCGGCGAGGATGCGCAGCAGGGTGGACTTGCCGCAGCCGCTGCGGCCGAGCAGCGCCACGAACTCGCCCGGCTGGACGTCCAGTCGGAGGTGGTCGATGACGGCGCGGCCGTCGAAGGAGCGGGTCAGGCCGTCCACGCGTACGGCCGGTGCCGGTACGGGTGCGGTCCTCTTGGGGGTCACCGGCCGGTGAACGTCGGTCGCCATTGCAGCAGCAGCCTTTCGAGGGAACGGACGACGAAGTCGGCGAGCAGGCCGAGGAAGGCGTAGACGATGAGGCAGACCACGATCACGTCGGTGCGCAGGAAGTCCCGGGCCTGGACCATGAGGAACCCGATTCCGGCGTCGGCGTTGATCTGCTCGGCGAAGACGAGCGCCAACCAGGCGATGCCCAGCGAGTAGCGCAGGCCCGTCATGGCGCCGGGGAGCGCGCCGGGCAGGACGACGTGGCGGACCAGTCCCCACCGGGACAGCCCGAGGGATTCCCCGGCCTCGATGAGCTGGGAGTCGACGCCGCGGATGCCCGCGTACACGTTGAGGTAGAGCGGGAAGGACACCCCGAGGGTGATGATCGCGACCTTCGGCGCCTCGCCGATGCCGAACCAGATGATGAACAGCGGGATGAGGCCGACGAACGGGACGGTCCGCAGCATCTGCACGCTGGCGTCGACCAGGTCCTCGCCGATCCGGAACAGCCCCGAGACCAGGGCGAGTCCGGTGCCGACGACGGTGCCGAGGAGCAGTCCCACGGCGACGCGCTGCAGGGAGACGCCCATCGCGTTCGGCAGCGAGCCGTCCGCGATCAGGTCCCGGCCGACCCGGGCGATGGTGCCGGGGGAGGCCAGGACGTCGGCGGTCAACGCGCCCGTGGCGCTGAGGAGTTGCCACAGCCCGAGCAGCAGCACGGGGCCTGAGGTGCGGCGCAGCCAGCGGGGGACGCGGGTGCGCCGGCCGGAGGCGGGGACGATCGGTTCGAGTTCGGGTGACGCGTGTCCGGCGGAGACGCCGTTCTTGGAGATTACTGATATGTCGGACTCGCTGGAGCCCGGCGGGGCATGGCTGATGCTCATGTGTGCTCCACGGGGAGGCGGGCGGCCGGAGAGGAGACGCGTGGATGCCGCCGCCCCGGCGGATCAGCCCGTCAGCGGACCGACGGGTGACCGGACGTGCGGGTGGCGGGCGGCGCGCAGGGGCACGCGGGACGAGCGGGGTGAGAGGGCGTCAGCAGCCGCGGCGACACGCGGCGGAGGCCACCCGCAGCAGGTCGATGTGACCGCGCGTGGTGAGCAGGGCTGAACGCAACATGCGGCAGAAAGTAGCCAGACGGCAGATGCACGGTCAATGGCGTCTCGCGGAATGGACTTCGCGTATCACCGCGAGCGCGCCGGGTCACGTGTGAAACCCGGCCCATGGGTCAGGATGGGGTCATGTCCGAAGCCTTCACCACGCGCGTCCTGAACATCGCCTCCGGCACGTCCGAGAACGTCGTCGACCTCACCCGCGACTGCGAGGCCTTCCTGAGCGAGGCGGCGGCCGGGCGCGACGGCCTGCTGAACGTGTTCGTCCCGCACGCCACCGCCGGAGTGGCGATCATCGAGACCGGGGCCGGCAGCGACGACGACCTGCTCGCCGCCCTGCACACCCTGCTCCCCGCCGACGACCGCTGGCAGCACCGCCACGGCAGCCCCGGCCACGGCCGCGACCACGTGCTCCCGGCCGTCGTCCCGCCGCACGCCACCCTGCCGGTGATCGCCGGACGGCTGGAGCTCGGGACGTGGCAGTCGGTGTGCCTGGTCGACACGAACAAGGACAACCCCGAGCGGAAGGTGCGGTTGTCGTTCCTCGGTTAGTGGCTGCCGCGGGACTGTGAGGTGGGCCCGGGAGTACGGGCGGGGTCTCCGGGCGCGCCGAGCGATGGTCCGCCTACGTCTCTCGCGTGAGGCGCATACCGACGGGCCCGGACGACATGTGTCGTCCGGGCCCGTTGTGACAGTTCTCAGCCGCCGAAGCGGAGCTTGTACTGTGCCTTGCCGTTCGGGAATTCGTTGAGTGTCCCGCCGCCCCAGTCGAGGTCGAAGTACGCCTGGTACTTCGAGTCCTGGACCAGCTCGGCCATCCGGTCGATGAAGTAGGGCGAGTCCCCTCCTCCCGCGTAGGAGTCTCCCTTTCGGTACAGGCCCCATTCCGGATACGACTTCGGCTTGTTGTGCGCGGCGGCGAACGTTTTGAACTCGTTCACGCCCATGGCGGTGGTGAGCGTGTGGTTCCATCGCTGAGCAGGTGTGACGCCCGGGTGCTGCCACCACACGTCGTAGATGTTCAGACCCACGATGTCGACGTAGCTGTCGCCGGGGTAAAGGGTCTCGAAAGACGTGACCTTGCCCGCGGGACCCACGGCCATGTTGTAGTCGAACTGGAAAGCCGCTCCGGTACGAGCGCGCATCAGCGTGACCACGCGACGGAACATCGCCCGATAGGCTGCCGGGTCGTCGGTTCCCTGCCAAGATCCGATGTTCCTGTTGTTCCCCTCGTATCCGAGGCGAACGACGGAGTCACCCAGACCGTTCTTGATCATCAGGTCGGCGAGGTCTCGGAACTGGCTGTCGTACGTGCCGCTGAGGCCGGCCGTGAAGTTTCCGCCCTTGGGCAGCATCGGCAGACCGAGCACGAACCGCCGGTCGGCCCTGGCCTTCTTCCAGTCGCCCCAGTACTTGGTCGCGTACTGATTCCACAGCGTGTTCTCGGACGGATCCAGGTAGTCGGTCGCGTCCACCTGCGACCGGTCGAGCCACGTCTGGGTGTTGTTCACCGCAGCCGTTTTCCCCGGGCCGACGTATACGCCCAGACGGGAGGGTGTGACGGCACCCTCTGACGGCATGGTCATGGACGTGAGGATAACTGCCGCCATGGCCAGTATCGTCGCCAGTTTTTGTTTCATTCCCGTCCTTCTTGACCGGCCGGTGCAGGGCCGATTTTTCGGCGCCGTGGCTGTATGGGCCCGCCGGCTCCCCGGTGGCCCCGTCATTCTCAGAAGGTCCTGGTGTACAGGCAATGAAAGATCTCTACTACGTGGAATCGTAGAAGAAGGGAGTCTTGCCAGGGCGTCGTCGGCGTGGTGTCCCCGGCGGTCGGGCAGGCGCCTTTCGTCTGTCGAACCGTCAGGGCACGGGTGCCGGCAGGGGTGAGGGCAGAAAAGTCCGGTATTCCGGGCACCGGTTTCACGGCATGAAGGGATTGCCCCTTTTGAGGCATTTCGTCCGGTGTGTCGGTGGGACCTGACTGCTATCCGGCATCGTTGGAGCTGTACGCGGCATGACGCATGTCACATCGCCCGCGACAGACATCGCCGGGACCGTCGCTCCACCGGCCTGACCGGCCCCGGCTCCGGCCGGGGAGGGTCGAGACCGCCGGTACGGCCGGCCCGCGGTCCGGACGGTCTCAGGACGGCTTGCGCCATACCGAGATGTGCTGCGGTGAGTCCTGGGTGAACGGTGTGCCGTTCCAGTCGGCGACGCGGCGCTCCAGGGTGAGGCCCGCGATCCGGGCCATCAGGTCGAGCTCCGCCGGCCAGGCGTACCGGTGCCGGGACGCGCCGCGGCGGTAGCGGCCGTCGTCGCCGTCACGGGTCAGGTGGTGCGAGACGAGGATCTGCTCGACCAGGTCGAAGGTGTCGAAGCCCAGGTGCCCGTCCGAGACGTCGAAGGGCACCGCCGTCTGGCCGGGTGGCAGGAAACGCAGGGGCGGCACTCCCAGCTCGATGACGAAACGGCCCCCCGGCGCGAGGTGGCGGGCGGCGTTGCGGAAGCACTCGACCTGCTCGTCCTGGGTGAGCAGGTTCGAGATGGTGTTGTAGACGAGGTAGACCAGGGTGAACTCGCCGGGCACGCGGGTCGTGGCCATGTCCCCGAGAGCGACCGGCAGGGTGTCCTCGTCGGCCTTGCGCCGCAGCACCGCCACCATGTGCTCGGACAGTTCGATGCCCGCCACGGGGATCCCCCGCTCGCGGAGGGGGACGCCGACGCGCCCGGTCCCGATCGCGAACTCCAGCGCCCGTCCGTCGCCCGCCAGTTCGGCGAGGAAGCCGAGGGCCGGGGCGAGGAAGGCGGCCGAGGTCCTCTCGCCCTCCTCGGCGTCGTAGCGTTCGGCGGTCGCCCGGTTCCACATTTCGCTGCTCGTCACGGTCGTTCAGCCTGCCCGCCGCGCCGCGGCTCTGTCGAACGAATAACACCCCGGCCGACCGGCCGCCGGCGACGGCTGCCGACCGGCGCCGGGTGCACAGCGGATGCCTCCGCCCCCTGTCGTAGCGGGTGCGGAGGCATGCGCGGCGACGGGCCGCCCGGTCTACGAACCGGTGCGGCCGGTCACGTCCGAGAGCGTCCACCGTTGATTGGCGCCGGAGTTCGGGGTCCACACGGTGACGGCCGCGCCCTCCGAGGTGGCCTGGCCGCCGACTTCGAGCAGCCGGCCGTCGGCGGCGTTGACGAGGGTCCAGGAGCCGTCGCCGGTCGTGGACGCGATCCATTGGGCGGCCCTGTCCGTACGGCCGTGGTCAGCCTCCAGCACGGGCACGCCGTTCCGCACGGCCACCCGCCGTCCCTGCGCGGGGTCGGTGAGCACGTACCGCTGGAGGTTCCCGCTGTCGTCGCCGGTGCGGCGCAGTCGCCACCGCTGCCCGTCGCCGCCAACCTCCGTGCCGGCGGACCTGATGACGAGCCCGGTGCCGTCGTCCGCGACGGTGAGGGCCTTGCCGCTCTGCACGCCCGTCAGCCGGTAGGTGTGGCCCTTCTGGGCGAGCGCCGCGTCCTCGGCGGCGCCGGACACGCCCTTGACGAGGAAGGACGTCACGGACTGGGCGGGCACGGTCAGGGTGGCCTGCTCACCGGTGACTTGGACGGGTGCCCCTCGGTCGAGCTTGCCCTCGGCGCTCGTCACGACCGGCGTCACCGTCGCGCCGCGCGCGATGTGGCCGAACTTGGACAGGTCGATCGTCACCGCACGGGCGCCGGTGGTCCTGTTGACGTGGACGACCGTCGCGGCGTCGCCCTTGCGGGAGACGGCCGCCGCGCTCGCCGTGTCGTCGGTGCCGATCAGCCGGTCGCCGGGCTTGATGTAGTGGGTGAAGTTGCGGGCGGTGTCGAACTTCGTGTTCGTGCGCACCGGGCAGGTGGCCAGGGTGTCCGCGGACGTGCAGCTGAACGGGACCTGGATGCTGCCCCAGTTGCCGCCCTTCGCCGACTCGCCGCCCGGCTTCATGTTGTCCAGGTCCTCGACGGGCTGCCAGAACACCCAGGCCCTGGGCTCCAGTTCGCGCAGGTCGTCGACCATCTGCTGGGCGAGGCCGAGTCCGGGCCGCATGTCCGTGAAGCTCTGGCCGTCGCCCCAGTCGCCCTCGACCTCGCTCATCCACAGCGGTGTGCCGGCCGCCTTGGCGAGGTCGCGCACGCTGGTACGGCCGCCCGTCCCGTAGGTGTGGACGTTCATCTGGCCGACGAGGCCGCGCACTTCGGCGGGGTAGGTGTTCCAGTTCTGCGCGAAGAGGCCCGGGTTGGTCTCGTCCATGGCGGAGATCTCCGTGCCGGTCCCCGCCTTCCTCAGGGCGGGAGCCAGCGCCTCGATCACCTTCCGCTGGAGCTCCGGACCGATGTGGGCGCCTTCCTGACGGCCGCCGACCGGCTGCCCGTCGGCGCCCAGACGCGTGCTCCAGTAGCCGGTGTTGGGCTCGTTGAAGGGGTCCAGCGTGTCGACCTGGATGCCGTGCGCCTGCTCCAGCCGCTTGGTCGCGCCCGCCAGATAGGCCGCGAAGTCGTCGACGGACTCGTTCTTGAGCTGGTCCTCGGTGGCATTGAAGCCGCCGGAGACGTAACCGCTGCGGGTCATGAACCAGGGAGGCGAGTTGCTGAACGTCTCCCAGCGGTCGACGTCGCCCTTGATGCGGTCCACCCACCAGCGCTGCGTGGCGTCGGCGTCCGGGTTCCAGTCGGCCGCGTCCTGCGCGTTCCACCAGTCGGTGTCCTCACGCGTCGTGCCTGCCGGGGCCTTCCACCAGCCCTCCACGGCCCCTCCCGCGCGGAGGTAGTCCTTGACGTCGGGCGCGTTGCCGCCGCCTATGTTGTAGCGGGCGATGTTGAGGCCGAGTCCCTCGTCGCCGAAGAGGAGGTCGGCGAGCCGCTCGCGGATCTCGGGCGGGTAGTCGCCGGTGGCGTTGGCGAACCAGACCAGGCTGGTGCCCCAGCCCTCGAAGCGCTGCGCCCGGTACGAGGGGTCGGGGGAGACGGTGACGGCCGATGCCGCCGTCCGCGCCTCCGCGTGCCCCGGTGGTGCGGTGACCAGGGTCGCTCCGAGGGTCAGAGCGGTGACCCCGAGGGGTCCCAGAAGCCGTCGTCGTGTGCGGGTGCGGCGTGCCAACGTGTGCTCCCAACTCGTCTGCGGTCGCTGCGGTGGTCCGTCGTGCCCCGTGGACGGGGCACGACGGTGTGCCCCCTCGAATCAGGCGTGGATGCGGCTCGACTCAGGGGTGTCGGAGGTCGGGCTGTCGCAGTACGGCGACGTCCCGGGGCGGCAGGACGAGCGCGCCGTCGGCGTCCTTCCGGCCGATCAGGAGTTCCCCGTCGAGTCCCGCCAACGGCACGGCCGCGTCGGTCCGGTTGACCAGGAACAGGTAGCGGGCGCCGGAGCCCCGGCGCACGGTCAGTTCGACGTGTCCCCGTGCCGCGTCGGGCAGTTCGGAGGTGACACCGGCCGGTGCGAGCAGCCGCGGCAGGAGTCCGGCCAGCCCGTCGGCGCCGAGCCGGGTGGACACGTACGCGGCCGAACCCCGGCCGGCCGTACGGCGCGTGACGGCGGGAAGTCCCGCGTGGGTGCCGCTGCGATAGCGGCCCAGGACGTCGACCTCGGGGTCGGTGACGGTGATCCGGTCGGTCCACAGGCTGCCGGTCGGGGCGCCGTCCAGGTCCAGTTCGACGGTGTCTCCGTCCAGCAGCGGGCCGAACTCCTCGACGCGGATGCCGAGCAGCTCGCGCAGCGCCCCCGGGTAGCCGCCGAGCCAGACGTGGTCGTTCTCGTCGACGACACCGGAGAAGTACGTCGTGACCAGGTGCCCGCCCTGCTCGACGTACCGGGTCAGGTCCTTGGCCAGCGCGGTCGGGACCATGTGCAGCACGGGTGCGATCAGCAGCTCGTGGCGGCCGAGGTCGGACCGCGCGGTGACGACGTCGGCCCGGACGCCGAGCGCGAGCAGCGCGGAGTACCAGTCGAGGGCCTCCCGCCGGTAGTCCAGGCGGGAGGTGGGGTGGGAGTCCTGCTCGCTCGCCCACCACGACTCCCAGTCGAAGACGATGCCGACCCGGGCGGGCTCGCGTTCGGTGCCGGCGACGGGGGCCAGCGTCCGCAGGGTGCGGCGGAGCGCGGTGACCGCGCGGAACAGCTCGCTGTCGGGTCCGGCGTGCGGGACCATCGCCGAGTGGTACTTCTCGGCGCCGGCCGCCGACTGGCGCCACTGGAAGAAGCAGACGGCGTCGGCGCCGTGCGCGACGTGCACCAGCGAGTCGCGGGCCAGCTCGCCGGGCCGCTTGGCCACGTTGATGGGCTGCCAGTTGACGGCGCTCGTCGAGTGCTCCATGAGGAACCACGGACGGCCGTCGGAGATGCCACTGACGAGGTTGGCGGAGAAGGACAGTTCGTCACGGTCCTGCGGGCCGGGCACCACGTAGTGGTCGTTGGAGACGAAGTCGATCTCGTCGGCCCAGTCGGCGTAGTTCATGCCCTTCGTGCCGCCCATCACCATGAAGTTCGTGGTGACCGGAACGTCCGGGGTCAGCTCGCGCAGCACGTCGCGCTCCGCGCGCAGGTACTCTTTCAGCGCGTCGGAGGAGAAGCGCTTGAAGTCCAGCTGCTGGGTCGGGTTCGGGTGCGAGGCGGCCAGCCGGGGCGGCAGGATCTGCTCCCAGTCGCTGTAGCGCTGGGACCAGAAGGCCGTGCCCCAGGCGTGGTTGAGCGCGTCGAGCGTGGTGTAGCGGGCGCGCAGCCAGTCGCGGAAGGCGCGGGCGGCGTCGTCGGAGTAGTCGTAGACGTTGTGGCAGCCCAGTTCGTTGGAGACGTGCCAGGCGACCAGCGCCGGATGGTCCGCGTACCGTTCGGCCATCGCGCGCACCAGGCGCAGCGCGTGCTCGCGGAAGACGGGGGAGGTGGGGCGCCAGTGCTGCCGCGCCCCCGGCCACAGTGTCTCGCCGGAGGCGGTGACCGGGAGGATCTCCGGGTGGGCCGTGGTGAGCCAGGGCGGCGGGGAGGCGGTGGCGGTGGCCAGGTCGACCCCGATGCCGCCCGCGTGCAGCAGGTCCATGATCTCGTCGAGCCAGGCGAAGTCCCACTCGTCCGCGGCGGGCTGGATGCGGGCCCAGGAGAAGATCCCCACGGAGACGATGTTGACGCCGGCCTCGCGCATCAGCCGGATGTCGTCCGCCCACACCTCGCGCGGCCACTGCTCGGGGTTGTAGTCGGCGCCGTACGCGAGGCGCGGGGTGGCGTCACCGTCCGGCCCGTGCTGCAGCCGGGACAGGAGGGTGGAGATCATGGTGGTCCTTCCGGTGTGCCGCCCGGGGCGGGGGAGTGGTCCGGCCCGCCCCGGATGGCGACGTGAAACGGTGTGCTGTCAGCGCTTGTTGACGTACCGTCAGTTCTCGACGGTGAAGCCCTGCTCCTTGCCGTACTTGACGGAGGCGTCCTGCCAGGACTTCAGGCCGTCGGTGAGCTTGGTGCTCCCGACGTACGCCTTGCCGACCGTGTCGTTGAAGATCGAGTTGGCGTACTGCTGGAAGGGCAGGTACGACCAGTCGTCGGCGACGTCGGCGGCGGAGTCCGCGAAGATCTCGTTGGCCTTCTGGCCGCCGAAGTACGCGAACTCGGTGTTGCGGAACTCCTCGGACTGCAGCTCGGCCTTGGTCGCCGGGAAGGCGCCCTCCTTGACCCGGCTCTGCACACCGGCACCGGAGTTGGCGTACTCGACGAAGGCGTAGGCGAGTTCCTTGTTCTTGCCGAGCGCGGGCAGGGTCAGGGAACTGCCGCCGTTCTCCGCGCTCGCCTTGTCGCCCTTCGTCCAGGCCGGCATCGGCGCGGCGCGCCAGTCACCGGAGGCGTTCGGGACGCCGGTGACAAAGTTGGCGGGCATCCAGGCGCCGCTGGCGAGGGTGGCTATGGTGCCGTCGCCCAGGCCCTTGTACCAGTCGTCGGTCCAGCCGTTGATCGGCGCGAGGAGCTTCTCGTCGATGAGCTTCTGCCAGGTGTCGGTGTACTTCTTGGCGCCCGCGTCGGAGAAGTCGACCTTCACCTTGGTGCCGTCGACCTTGTAGGGGCGCGAACCGGCCTGCCACAGCATGCTGGTGGTGAAGCCCGCGTCGCCGGCGTCGTTGGCGATGTAGACCTTCGGGTCGGCCTTGTGCAGCTTGCGGGCCGCCTCGACGTACTCGTCCCAGGTGGTCGGCACCTCGATCTTGTACTTGTCGAAGACCTTCTTGTTGTAGAAGAGCGCCATCGGGCCGGAGTCCATCGGCAGGCCGTAGACCTTGTCACCGTCGCTCACGGCGTTCCACGGGCCGGGGGTGTACTTGCCGGCCAGCTTGTCCGCGCCGAAGGGTGCCAGGTCGGACAGGCCCTTGGTGAGGGAGTACTGGCCCAGCGCGAAGTACTCGACCTGCGCGACGTCGGGGACGCCCTTCTCGGCGGAGATGGCGTTCGACAGGGCGGTGTAGTGCTTGTCGCCCGACCGCTCACCGACCAGGTTGATGTCGACCTTGGGGTACTTCTTCTCGAAGTCGGCGGCGACCGTCTTGAGCGTGGGCTCCCAGGCCCAGACCGTGACCTTGCCGCCCTTCTCGAGAGCCGCCTGCACGTCGTCGGCGGAGACCGGCTTCTGACCGGAGCTGTCGTCGTCGGAGCCGCCGCAGGCGGTGGCGCCCAGGGCGAGGACGGAGAGGACGGCGAGGCCGCGCATCAGGCGGCTGGTCGTTCTGCGCATGGAGGTGCTTCCACTTCTTCGTGGGAGGGACGGGCGGTGGGTGGAGGAGCCGGGACCCGCGGGGGCGGTGGCTCGGGGGCGGGTCATTCCTTGACGCTTCCGGCGGCGAGGCCGGACTGCCAGTACTTCTGCAGCAGGAGGAACGCCGCGATCAGCGGCACGATGGTGAGCAGCGAACCGGTGATCACGAGGTTGAAGATCACGTCGCCGCCGATCGTCTCGGCCTGCGAGTTCCAGGCGCTCAGACCGAGGGTCAGGGGATACCAGTCGGGATCCTTGAGCATGATCAGCGGCAGGAAGTAGTTGTTCCAGGTCGCGACCGTGGTGAACAGCAGGACGGTCACGATGCCCGGAGCGAGCAGCGGCAGGGCGACACGGAAGAACGTGCGCGCCTCGCCCGCTCCGTCGATGCGGGCCGCCTCCAGCAGCTCGACGGGGATGGCCTCGGTGGCGAAGACCCACATCAGGTACAGGCCGAAGGGCGAGACCAGGGACGGGATGATCACCGCCCACGGTGTGTCGGTCAGCCCCATTTTGCTGAACATCAGGAACGTCGGCACCGCCAGGGCGGTACCCGGCACGGCGACGGCGCCGATGACCACGGCGAAGACACCGCGCTTGCCGGGGAAGTCGAACTTCGCCAGCGCGTAGCCGCCGATGATCGCGAGGAAGGTGGCACCGCCGGCGCCGAGCACCACGTACAGCAGGGTGTTGAGGAGCCAGCGGCCGAAGATGCCGTCGTTGTAGGTGAACGTCTGCCTGATGTTGTCCCAGAGAGCGAAGTCGTCCGCGAACCACAGTCCGGAGGAGTCGGCGAGCCCCTGCTGCGTCTTCGTGGCGCTGATCAGCAGCCACACCAGGGGAACCACGGTGTAGACGAGGATCAGGCCGGTGACCACGGTCAGCGGGAGACTGCGCCGGGGCCGCCCGGGGACGTGCTCGGCGCGCTTGCGCAGTCGGGGCACGCTCCCGGCCGGGCGGGCCGGCGGGGCGGCCGCGGCCGGGGAGACGGTGGCTGGGCTGCTCGTGCTGCTCATCGAGGTCACGCTCCCTTGCGCATGCCGCGAAGCTGCACGACATAGGCGATGACCATCGTGATCAGGCCCATGATGATGGCGACCGCCGCGGAGTAGTTGTGCTGCTGGCCGTTGAAGGACAGCGAGTACGTGAAGAAGTTCGGGGTGTAGTCCGTCGTGATCGCGTTCCGCGCGAGAGGCCGCAGGATGTTCGGCTCGTTGAAGAGCTGGAAGCTGCCGATGATCGAGAAGATCGTCGCGATGACCAGGGCACCGCGGATGGCGGGGAGTTTGATGGCGGTGATGACACGGATCTGCCCGGCGCCGTCGATCTCCGCGGCCTCGTACAGCGAGCTCGGGATGACGCGCAGCGCGGAGTAGAAGATCAGCATGTTGTAGCCGACGAACTCCCAGGTGACGATGTTGCCGATGGAGGCGAGGACCAGGTCGCTCGACAGCGGGTCGGGCAGGGTGACGCCGAACGCGTCGTTGATGTCCCCCACCAGCCCGTACTTGGTGCCGTACATGAAGCCCCACATGAGGGTGGCGACCACGGCGGGCACCGCGTAGGGCAGGAAGATCGAGATGCGGAAGAAGTCCGTGCCGTAGAGCCGCCCGCTGTCCAGGGCCAGCGCCACGAGCAGGGCGATCCCCAGCATGATGGGCACCTGGACCAGCAGGAACAGCGACACCCGGGCCAGGGAGGACCAGAACTGGTCGTCCTGGAGCGCCTGTTGGTAGTTGTCCAGGCCGACGAAGGTCGTGCCGCCGATGAGCTGGTCCCGGAACAGGCTGAGGTAGATCGAGTAGCCGATGGGCGCCAGGAAGACGAAGGCGAAGACCACCGCGAAGGGGCCGATGAACCCCCATCCCGCCCAGGAGCGGCGGTCCGGTTTCGCCGGGGGCCGCTCCGGGCGCCGGCGCACGGCCGCGGGGGGTTGAAGCGTCGTCATGTCGTTCCTCGCTCGTCCATCTCGGAACCGGCGTCGCACGCCGCCGCGATGTTTACGTAAACATAAAGGTCCGGACGGGGTCTAGGGCTGTTATGTTTACGTAAACATCTGATGGCGGCATGTCTACACTGCCCCCATGTCGGTGGTCAAGGGTCGCTTCGCGATACGGCGGCCCGGGTAGCGAGGGAGACGAGTGGACACCGCGGACAGCGCCTCAACACCCGTGGAACGGGCTGACGATCGCAGGACGAGACCGGCCGGGCGTCGTACACAGAGTGCGTCCATGGCGGACGTGGCCCGGCTCGCCGGGGTGTCCTCGCAGACCGTCTCGCGGGTCTCCAACGGCTACTCGGGAGTCAACGAGGAGACGCGGCGGCAGGTGCTCTCCGCCATGAAGGAACTGGGCTACCGGCCCAACAGCGCCGCCCGCGCCCTCAAGCGCGGCGAGTTCCGCACCATCGGCGTGATCACCTTCAACCTCTCCACCACCGGCAACATGCGGACGCTGGAGGCCATCGCCACCTCGGCGGCACAGGAGGGCTACGCCGTCACGCTCCTGCCGGTCGCCGTGCCCACCCAGGACGAGGTGCGGGGTGCCTTCTCCCGCCTCGGCGAACTCGCCGTCGACGCGGTCATCGCCATCATGGAGGTGCACCTGCTCGACGCGGCGACCATCTCCCTGCCGCCCCACGTGCAGGTCGTCGTCGCCGACTCGGACGCCGGTGACCGCTACTCCGTGGTCGACACCGACCAGGCCGGGGGAGCGCGGGCGGCCGTCCGGCACCTGCTGGACCTCGGCCACTCCTCGGTCTGGCACCTCGCCGGTCCCGAGGAGTCGTTCGCGGCGCAGCGCCGTGCCGACGCCTGGCGGGCCGAACTCACCGATTCCGGCCGCCCGGTCCCGCCCGTCGTACGCGGCGACTGGTCGGCCGAGTCCGGCTACCGGGCGGGACTCCGGCTCGCCGAAGAGGAGGCGTGCACCGCGGTGTTCGCCGCCAACGACCAGATGGCGCTGGGTCTGCTGCGGGCGCTGCACGAGAGGGGCCGGCGGATCCCCGAGGACGTCAGTGTCATCGGCTTCGACGACATCCCCGAGGCCGGCTCCTTCCTGCCGCCCCTCACCACCGTCCACCAGGACTTCGCGGAGGTGGGCCGCCTCTGTGTCGAGGGCGTCCTGCGGCGGATGCGGCACGAGGGGACGGAGCACGGGACCACGCTCGTCCCGACGAAGCTCGTGGTGCGGGGCAGCACGGCACCGCGCTCGGACACGGCCTAGGGTCGGCCCTTCGGAACGAGCGGGCGTCGCGGGGCCCGTCGTCGCACCTCTGTGGGGGTGCCGTCGGTCGCCGGGCTCCGCGTCGACTCTCTCACCTCCGCCTTGCAGTTGCATCCCGGGGCAGGGCAGGGCAGGGCAGGGCAGGGCAGGGCGGGGCGGGGCAGGGCGGGGCAGGGCAGGGCAGGGCAGGACAGGGCAGGACAGGGCAGGACAGGGCAGGACAGAGCCGGGCGGGACCGGCCCGGAGGAGTTGCCTGCGTCGCGGGCGTCCGGCGTCTGTCCGCCGGCTGTCCGCCGTCCGTCGACTTCCCTCGCGTCCTCGGCGGTGTTTCCCGTGGGCGTCATGAGGCGGAGCTTGACGGGTAGTCATGAGACCTGTGTGGTCAGCCGGTTGACGTCGAGTGTCGCGCAGGCGGGTTGATGCGGGTGCCGGGTGCCGGGTGCCGGGTGCCGGGTGCCGGGTGCCGGGCGCCGGGCGTCGGGGCATGTCCTGTCGGGTCGAGACGAAGGGTGGGTCGCGTTGAGGGCGAGCAGGGATCCCTGGATCCGGGAGCTGCGCAGGGGGCGGCAGCCGGTGGCGCACGTGGTGTTCTTCCCGCACGCCGGAGGCGCGGCCACGTTCTTCACGCCGTTCGCTCCGCACTTCCCCGAGGAGTTCGACCTCTCGGCCGTTCAGTACCCCGGGCGCCAGGAGCGGCTGGCCGAGCCCTTCGTCCCCACCGTCGAGGGCCTCGCCGACCAGGTGGTGCCGTCGCTCCTGCGGTACGCCGAGGCTCCCGTGCCCCTGGTGTTCTTCGGGCACAGCATGGGGGCGTCCGTGGCGTTCGAGACCGCCGTCCGCCTGGCCGCCGCCTGTCCGGGGGGCGCCCCGCCGGCTGGTCGTCTCGGGGCGTTCGGCCCCCTCGGTGTACCGGAGCGAGGGCGTGCACCACGGCTCGGACCGGGAGGTCATGGACCACCTCGCCGCACTGGGCGGGACCGGTGACGGCATCGTGCACAGCCCGGACCTGATGGAGCTGCCGCTTCCGGCCATCCGCAACGACTACCGCGCCGTCGAGCTGTACCGTCCCGCCGTCCACGCCACGGTGTCCGTGCCCGTGCTGTGTCTCACCGGCGAGCAGGACGCGCGGGTGACACCCGAGGACGCCGCCGCCTGGAAGCGGCACACGTCGGGCGACTTCCGGGAGGAGTCCTTCCCCGGCGGCCACTTCTTCCTGTCGGAGCACCGGGAGGCGGTGGCCCGGCTCGTGGCGGACTGCGCCCGGTCCGGGCGGTGGGGCACCGGCGGGGACTCCCAGGGCTGAGGCGACGCTCGAAGTTCGACAGTCCGTCACTCAAGTCGCCAATGGGTTAAGGGAGTTCTGCCTACGCCCATTGGTGACGCTGTGTCAGGAAGTGCCGGTCCCGTCGGTGTCATGTGCGGGGAGCACCGGCCCCCGGCGGATGCACGTGCCCGCGCACAGGGTGTGACCGTGCGCCCCCGTGCGCCCGGCCGTCCGGCGCGGCGTCCGGGAGCGGCCGACGGCCGGAACCGCTCGCTCCACGCCTTCGCAGGGAGGTGTCCGTGCCCGGCCGGACGGGTCGGGCGGGCGGCCGCCGATGCCGGCCGCCCGGCGACAAGTGCCAACTGGCGAAGCGCTCGGAGGGGTTGCGGCCCTGGTGGGAGCGCCCCTGGGCGTACGCCGGGCGGGAAGGCCCGAGTGCGGTGTGCGGTCGCACGTTTGGGAACGGGCGGACAGGGCACCCGCCGGAAGCGGCGATCCGGCCGGACTGTCGTGCACGCGGATGAGGCCCCGTGAAAGCTACTCGGTGGTCACATCGGGCGGGCTGTGACCAGCACTCTCCGTTCAACTTCTGGGGGTTGCTTCTCACCTGACTCGCCATGAAGACTGTGGGCCGAGTTCGACCGGGACGAGGGTGTCCTGGAGTACGCACCGTGCCTGGAACGGACAGGATCCGTCGGTGTGCGTACCCACTCATCCCGCCCCGGGTGACCGGAGTTTGCGGGCCTGACACGTGTTCGCGTGAGCTGGGACAAGCCCCGCGCAGCGGCTGCGCGGGAAGATGCACTGGGGGAGCTGTGATGTCGGCATGGCCCGCAAGGCGAGTCGCACCGTCCGTTCACGCGCCGGCGAGGAGCCGAAGTACGGTGCGGAGGGCGTGTTGACCCTGCGCGAACGACTCCACTGACCCTGCGGACGCCCACCGTACGGGGCCGGCAGGAAGGCTGCCGGAATCAGGGGGACCTCGGCATGCCCTTCATGACGGCGATCCAACCGGCCTGTTGCTGACGGAAGTTGGGCCGGAGGCGGCTGAACGAGGCGCTCGCCACGGTGTCCTCGTCCCTGCGCGCCGGGTCCGTACGACGCGCCCGTCCGCCCGTCGTCCGGCGGCCCGGACACGCCGCGCACCATTGCGCCACCAGTGATTCCGCCGCGCCTGCACGCCCACATCTCAAGGGAGAAAAGGTGACAAGCAAGCAACTGACGGAGGCGTCCTTAGTCTGGGACGTCCTGGCCGACCGCTGGCGGTCCTTACGGGAGACCGGTCCCGTCCGCCACGACGAGGCACAGGGCGTCTGGCAGGTCGTGGACCACCAGGGTGTCGCCGCCGTCCTGGCGGACCAGGCCACCTACTCCTCGGACATGTCCCCGATCGCGCCCACCCAGCAGGACTTCGACACCTTCCGGCAGGGCAACTTCGTCGGCATGGACCCGCCGGAGCACCGCAAGCTCCGCGCCCTGGTCAGCCAGGCGTTCACCCCCCGTGTGGTGCAGGGGCTGGAAGCGCGTATCGAAGCCGTCTGCGCGCGACTGCTCGACACGGTCGAGGACCGTGACAGATTCGACCTGGTCGACACCCTCGCCTACCCGCTCCCCATCATCGTGATCGCCGAACTGCTCGGCGTACCCCCCGAGGACCACACCCTCTTCCAGGACTGGGCGAGCACCCTGTTCAGCGGCGACCAGCTCGGCGAGACGCCCGACATGGCCGACCTGGAACGGGCACTGGAGGCCATCGCGCCGACCGTGCGCGAGATGAACGGCTACATCCTGGAGCACATCCGCAACCGCCGTGCCCACCCCGGCGACGACCTCACCAGCAAGCTCCTCGGCGCCGAGGTCGACGGCGTCCGCATGGAGGACCAGGAGATCGTCGGATTCGTCGCCCTGCTGCTCGTCGCCGGACACATCACCACAACGGCCCTGCTGGGCAACGCCGTCGGCACCTTCGACCGGCATCCCGGCTCGCTCACCGCCCTGCGCGCCGACCCCGGCCGGCTGCCGGACGCCATCGAGGAGGTGCTGCGGTGGCTTCCGCCCTTCCCCGAGCTGGGGCGCCGCGTCACCAGGCCCGTGGTGCTGGGCGGCCACGAGATCCCCACCGACTCGCTGGTCATGGTGAACCTGGGCGCCGCGAACCGGGATCCCGCCCGGTTCGCCTCGCCGGACGTCCTCGACCTGGGCCGCAGCCCCAATCCCCACCTCACGTTCGGCCACGGCATCCACTTCTGCTTCGGCGCGCCGCTGGCCCGGCTGGAGGCGCGTATCGCGCTGCGCATGCTGCTTGAACGTTTCCGCACGCTGGACGTCCCGTCCTACGACGACGTCACGTTCCAGAACCCGGCCGTCATCGTCGGCGTACGCCATTTGCCGGTCGAAGTCACCCGCCCCTAGCCGTAGGCAGATCTCCCCCGGCCCGGTCCCGCTCACCTCGCGGTCCGGTCCGTCATCTGCCCTGAGCCGCCGTCATCAGGAGTCCCGCTCTCATGCCGTACCCCACCGCCGCTCTGGTCACCGACCGCCGACCCTCCCCGGTGCGCGAGGCGCTGCAGCGCCGCCTGGAACACCTCGCCGCCACGCACCGGGTGCCGGGCGCCCAGCTGGTCCTGGACTTCGGGACGCACGCCCTGAGCCTGCACACCGGCACCGCCGACGCCGCCACGGGCACGCCGTTCACCGCCGACACGGCCGTCCCGCTGGGCTCGGTCACCAAGGCCTACACCGCGGCGGCCGTGATGCTGCTGGCCGACGACGGCGACCTCGGCCTGGACGACCCGGCCGCCGCCTTCCTCCCGGAGTTACGCGCGTTACAGGAGGTGACCGTCCGTCACCTGCTCAGTCACACCGCCGGCCTGCCCAGCGGGCCCGATTCGGACACCGCCGCCGGCACCACCGCCCCGCGCTACCTGTCGGCGCTCTGCACCGCACAGAACGCGCTGTTCGAACCCGGGACCGCGTTCTCCTACTCCAACGCCGGCTACGTCGCCGCCGGACGGCTGCTCGAAGAGGTGACGGGGATGAGCTGGCGGGAAGCCGTCCGGGCCCTGCTCCTCGAACCCCTCGGCACCGAGCCCTGCTTCCTCGGCGACGCCCGCGCGAACCGCCCGGCCGCCGCGGGACACACCGTCAACACCGCCTCGGGCCGGATACGCACGGCACACCAGAACCTGGCACCGCTGGAGGCACCCGCCGGCGCCGTGCAGGCGAGCGCCCTCGACCTGGCCGCCCTCGGCAAGGCCCTGATCGGGCGGTCCGAGGTGCTGCCGCCCTCTGCCGCCGCGACGATGCGCCGCCGCGAACCCGCCGCCGACCCGGGCGTCCTGGCGAGCGGCTGGGGCCTCGGCCCCGCGCTCTTCGAGCGGGACGGCCGCCGCTGGTGCGGGCACGACGGGAACGCCCAGGGCACCTCGTGCCATCTGCGGGCCGAGCCCGACAGCGGCGTCGTCGTCGCCTTCACCGGCAACGCCAAGGGCGCCACCGCCATGTGGCAGGAGCTGTCCGCGGACCTCGCCCGGATCACCGGGATGCCGGTGCCCACCGCCCCGGCCCGCCCGCGCCACGACCGTCCCGTACCCCTGCCCGAGTGCGCCGGCACCTACCGCAACGGCGGCACCGAGTACCGGATCGACGTCGGCGGCGACGGCATGCCGACCCTCTCCGTGGACGGCGACTGCCCGATCCCGCTGGCCTGCTACCCGGACCTGGCGTGCGACCTGATCGATCCGGCCAGCGGCCGGCGCGAGCCCGGCGGGCGGTTCCACCGCGACCCCGTCACGGGCGCGATCGAACGCGTGCAGATCTCCGGACGCACAGCACGCCGCACCGGCACCCCCTGACCCCGGGTCGCCGTCCCCGTCACCGCCGCACCGGCACCCCCTGACCCCGGGTCGCCGCCCCCGTCCCCGCCGCACGCGCGGACAGCCACCCCCCACCGCTCAGTGGGTCCCACAGCTGTCTCTCCGGGCCGCCCGCGTCCGCGCGTACCCGTTCGTTCTCCGCCCGTAAGGACACCCCATGACGGACCCGCACGACATGGCCGCGCCCCGCTCACCGCGGACCGACGAGACGGCAGCACCCGCTGGCGGGGACGCCGCCCGGCCCCTGCCGCTCGGTGACCTGTTCGCCGCCCAGGCCGCCCGCACCCCGTCGGCGCCCGCGCTGACCGACGGGCGCCGGACCTGGTCGTACCGCGAACTGGCTTTGAAGGCAGACCTGTTGGCGGACCACCTGCGGGGGCTCGGAGCCGGTCCCGACCGGTCCGTCGCGCTCGTCCTGCCCCGCTCCATGGAACTGGTCGCGGCGGAGCTGGCCGTGGCGCGGGCGGGCGCCGCCTTCCTGCCGGTCGACCCCGGCTACCCGGCCGGACGGCGTGCCCTCATGCTGGCCGACGCCCGCCCCGCCGTGATCCTCGACGACCTGGACCGGATCAGCGACGTCATGGCCGGCGCGGCGGGGGTCCCGGCGTCCCGGCTCCCGGCGGCGGACGCCGATCACGCCGCCTACGTGATCTACACCTCGGGTTCCACCGGGACACCCAAGGGCGTGACGGTCACCCACCGGGGCATCGCGGGATTCGCCGCGGCCGCGGCCGAGCGGTACGCCGTGGGTCCGGGCGACCGCGTCCTGCAGTTCTCCTCGCCGAGCTTCGACGCCTCCGTCCTGGAGCTGTTCATCTCCCTCCTGACGGGCGCCACCCTGGTCGTGCCGCCGCACGGGCCGTGGCTCGGCGACGAACTCGCCGCCGTCCTGGACGAGCACCGCGTCACCCACGCCCTCATCCCGCCGGCCGCGCTCGCCACCCTGCCCGACCCGGCGGCGGACGGCGCCGGGCACCGGCTGCGCACGCTGATCGTCGGCGCCGAAGCCTGCCCGGCCGCCCTGGTCGACCGCTGGGCCCCCGGGCGCCGCATGATCAACTCGTACGGGCCGACCGAGGCGACCATCGTCACGTCCTGGACCGGCGCGCTCCGGGCCGGCTCCGGCACCCCCACCATCGGCGCCCCGCTGCCCGGCCTGCGCGCGTACGTGCTGGACGAGACCATGCGGCCCGTGCCGCCCGGGACCGACGGCGAACTCTTCGTCGGCGGCGACGCGTTGGCCCGCGGCTACCTCGGCCGCCCCGGTCTGACCGCCGCGCGCTTCGTCGCCGACCCCTTCGGGCCGCCCGGCTCCCGGCTGTACCGCACCGGCGACCGGACACGCTGGACCGCCGACGGCGAGCTGGAGTTCCTCGGCCGCCTCGACCGCCAGGTGAAGGTACGCGGCTTCCGCATCGAACCGGGCGAGATCGAGGCGGTACTCGCGCGCGAGAGCCTGGTCCGGGACGCCGTCGTCGTGGTGCGCGAGGACGAGCCCGGCCGGCGACGGCTCGTCGGCTACGTCACCCCCGCCGACCCGCGCGAGGCCCCGGAGCCGGCCGCCCTGCGTGCCGCGCTCACCGCCGCCCTGCCGGCGCACATGGTCCCCTCCGCCGTCGTCGTCCTGGACGAACTGCCGCTCACCCCGCAGCACAAGATCGACCGGCGTGCCCTGCCCGCCCCCGCCGCCGCGCCCACCGAGGGCCGGACCGTGCCGCGCACCCCCGAGGAGAAAGCCCTCGCCGCCGTCTGGGCCGACGTGCTGGGCGTCGACGCCGTCGGCGTGGAGGACGACTTCTTCGACCTGGGCGGCGACTCGATCCTCGCCGCCCGCGCGCTGTCCCGGATCAGGGACGACCTGGGCGTACGGCTGTCGGTGCGGGACGTGTTCACCGTACGCACCGTCGCCGGCCTGGCCCCGCTGCTCGGCGACCCCGCGGCCGCCGCGCCGCCGGACCCGATCCCGCCCGCCCCGCGGAACCGCCCGCTCCCGCTGTCCGGCGCCCAGCGCCGCCTGTGGTTCCTCAACGACCTCACCGCGGGCGGCACCGAGTACAACACCGGCGTGGCGCTGCGCCTGCGCGGACCGCTCGACGACGCCGCGCTGCGCCGCGCCCTGGACCGGCTCGCCGCCCGCCACGACTCCCTGCGCACCACCTTCACCACCGTGGACGGACAGGCCGCGCAGAGAGTGAGCGGCGACGCCGCGGTGCCGCTGCGCACGGCGGACCTCGGGCACGTCCCGGCCGACGACCGTGCCGAGGCCACCGAACGCCTGCTCACCGAGGAACTGGGCCGCCCCTACGACCTGGCGGCGGGCCCCCTGACCCGCGGCCTGCTCGTCCGCCGCACCGACGACGACCACCTCCTGCTGCTGGCGCAGCACCACATCGTCACCGACGGCTGGTCGGTCGGCGTGCTCACCCGCGACCTGGCCGCGCTCTACCACGCCGAGGTGTCCGCGGCCCCCGACGGACTGCCCGCGCCCGGCGTGCAGTACCCGGACTTCGCCGCGTGGGAGCGCGAACGGCGCCTCACGGACGGCGACACCGAGAGCCTCGCCTACTGGAAGCGGCACCTGGCCGGGATGCCGCAGCTGGAACTGCCGACGGACCGGCCCCGGCCCGCGGTGCGCACCACCGCCGGGGCGGCGCACCGGCACGCCCTGCCCGCCGAACTGGTCGCCCGGCTGCGGAACCTGGCCGGCGGCCGCGGCACGACCGTGTTTACCCTGTTCGCCGGCGCCGCGGCCGTGCTGTTCTCCCGGTACTCGGGGCAACGGGACGTGGCGTTCGGCACCGTCACCAACGGGCGCGGACGCCGGGACCTGGAGGACGTGGCCGGGTTCTTCGCCAACACCGTGGTGCTGCGCGGCGACGTGGACGACGACGTCACCGTGGACCGGTTCGTGGAGAGCATGCGCGCGACCGTGCTGGACGCCTTCGCCCACGACGGGGTGCCCTTCGACCGGGTGGTGGAGGAGCTGGCCCCGCCCCGGGACCCCAGCCGTACGCCCCTGGTGCAGGCGCTCGTGGTGCAGCAGACCGCCCCGGCGCATCCGGGACGGGCGGGCGGGCTGCGCATCGAGGAACACCCGCTGCCCCGGCCGGCCGCCCGCTTCGACCTGGTCCTGGAGTTCGCGCCGCGCGCGGACGGCGACTTCGAGCTGACCGTCGAGTACAACACCGACCTCTTCGAGGCGCGCACCGTGGCCCGGATGAGCCGGCACCTGCACCGCCTCCTGGAGGGCATGGCGGACGGCCCCCACCGCAAGCTGGCCGAACTGCCGCTCCTGTCCGACGAGGAGCGGCGCACCCTCCTCGACGCCTGGAACCCGCCGGCCGGCGGCGGAGACGACGCCGGCGACAGGACGCTGCCCGCGCTGTTCGAGGCGCGGGTCGCCGAGACCCCCGACCGGACCGCCGTGGTCTGCGGGCCGGTGCGGCTGGACTACGCCGAGGTGAACCGGCGCGCCAACCGGCTCGCCCGGCTGCTCATCGCCCGCGGCGCGGGTTCCGAGACGCTGGTGGCGCTCTGCCTGCCGCGCACCGCCGACCTGCTGCCGGTGCTCTGGGCGGTCCTGAAGTCGGGCGCGGGCTACCTGCCGGTGGACCCGGCCTACCCGGCCGAACGCATCCGCTTCATGCTCGACGACGCCGCTCCCGCCCTGGTCGTGGCCTCCCGGGACACGGCGGCCGTGCTGCCGCAGGAGTGCGAGCCGCTGATCCTGGAGGACACCGCGGCCACCGGGACCCCGGACCCGTCCGACGCGGACGTCACCGACGTCACGGACGCCGAGCGGGCACGGCCGCTGGACCCGCACCATCCCGCGTACGTCATCTACACCTCGGGATCGACCGGCCGCCCCAAGGGAGTCGTGGTCGCGCAGCGCAGCGTGGCCGCCCTCGCCTCTTGGGCTGAGCGGGAGTTCGGCAGCCGCGGGCTCGCCCACGTCGTGGCGTCCACCTCGCTCAACTTCGACGTCTCGGTGTTCGAGATGCTGTGCCCGCTGCTGGCCGGCGGCGGCGTGGAGCTGGTCGCCGACCTGCCCGCCCTCGCCGACGCGGCGGGACCGCGGCGCGCCGGACTGGTCAGCGGGGTGCCGTCGGTGGTCTCCCGGATGCTCACCGAGGACGCCGCCGCCGTCGAGGCGGACACCGTCGTCCTGGCCGGGGAGGCGCTGCCCGCCCAGACCGTGCGCGACCTGCGCCGGGCCATGCCGGGCGGCGAGGTCGCCAACATCTACGGGCCGACCGAGGCCACCGTCTACGCCACCGCGTGGTTCGCCGGCGACGCCGTGCCGGACCAGGCCCCGCCGATCGGCAGGCCCGTCGCCCGCACCCGCGCCTACGTCCTCGACCGGCTGCTCCGTCCCCAACCGCCCGGCGTGACAGGTGAGTTGTTCCTCGGCGGCGGCGGCCTGGCGCGCGGCTACCTGCGGCGCCCCGGCCTGACCGCCGCCCGGTTCCTGGCCGACCCCTACGGAGCGCCCGGCGACCGGATGTACCGCACCGGCGACCTGGTGCGCTGGACCGCCGACGGCGAGCTGGAGTACCTCGGCCGCATCGACCAGCAGGTCAAGGTACGCGGCTTCCGCATCGAACTCGGCGAGGTGGAGGAGGCGTTGCGCACCTGCGAGGGGGTCGCCGAGGCGGCCGCCGCCACGCGGGAGAACGACGGTCACCGGCGCCTGATCGGCTACGTCGTGCCCGCCGCCGGAGCGCGCGTGGAACCGGAGGCGGTACGCCGCGCGCTCAGCGCCTTCCTGCCCGACTACATGGTGCCCGCGGCGGTCGTGGTGCTCAGCGCCCTCCCGCTCAACCCCAACGGCAAGCTGGACCGCGCGAAGCTGCCCGACCCGGGCCCCGTCGCGCACACCGCGCGGCACGTCGCGCCCCGCACGCCCACCGAGCGGACGCTGGCCGCGATCTGGGCGGACGTCCTGCACGTCGCACGGGTCGGCGCCGACGACAACTTCTTCGCGCTCGGCGGCGACTCCATCCTCAGCATCCAGGTCGTGGCGCAGGCCCGGCGCGCCGGACTGCCGGTGACCTCACGCGACGTCTACCGCCACCAGACCGTCGCCGCGCTGGCCCGGTGCGCGGACGACGCCGGAGTCCGGGTGCCCGCCGCGCCCGCCCCCGTCGACGCCACCGGCACCGCACCGCTGACGCCCATCCAGCACTGGCTGTTCGAGAGCGCCGGTGAACGGGCGGCCCGCTTCGCGCAGACCCTGTCGGTGGAACTGCCCGCCGCCGTCGACACGGCGGCGCTGGAGGACGCCCTGAACGACCTGGTCGCCCACCACGACGCGCTGCGCTCCCGCTTCCGCACCGGCCCCGGCGACACGGGCGTCCAGTGGCACATCGACGAGAAGGCCCCCCGGCTGCACCTGGCCCACCACAGCGGCCCCGGCACCGACACCCCGCACCTGGGCCCCTTCGACCTCGCCCACGGCCCCCTGCTGCGCGCCGTGCTGCACGAGCGGGGGACCGGCCTGCCCCACGTCCTGCACCTGGCCGTCCACCACCTGGTCGTCGACGGGATCTCCTGGCGGGTGCTGCTGGAGGACCTCGACCGGGCCTACCGCGCCCGGCGCGAGGGCCGCGACGGCGCGGCGGAACTCCCGGAGAAGTCGTCGGCGCTGCGGCACTGGTCCCGGCGCCTGGCCGCACTCGCCGCCGACGGCGGCTTCGACGACGAGAGAGCGCACTGGGCGCAGCCGGTCACCGAGGACGAGACGGCCCTTCCGACGGACCTGGAGGGCGCCGGCACCTACGCCACCGCGCGCTCGGTGACCGTGCGCCTGACGCCCGAGGACACCGCCGTCCTGCTGCGCACCCTCCCCGAGACCTACCGCACCCAGGCCAACGACGTGCTGCTCGGCGCCCTCGGCCGCACCCTGTGCGCGTGGACCGGGCGCGACCGCGTGGTCGTCGACGTGGAGGGGCACGGCCGCGAGGAGCTGTTCACCGACGTCGACACCAGCCGCACCGTCGGCTGGTTCACCACCCGCCACCCCGTCGTGCTGACCGTCCCCCGGGACGCGGACTGGGACACCGTGCTCAAGGGAGTCAAGGAAGAGCTCCGCGCGGTCCCGCGGCACGGCATCGGCCACGGCGTCCTGCGGCACCTGGCCGGGCCCGAGTCGCCGCCCCCGGCGCCCGCGGCGCAGATCAGCTTCAACTACCTCGGCCGTTTCGGGCTGCCGGACGGGCCGCCGGACGGCCTCTACCAGGCACCGTTCCGCCCGCTGGAACTGGACGCCGACCCCTCGGCCGCCCGCCCCCACCCGCTGGAGGTCGTGGGGCAACTGGACGGCGACGCACTGGAGTTCACCTGGTTCTACTCCGCGGAACTGCACCGTGAGGCGACCGTCGCGGACCTCGCCGGGCGCTTCGCCGACGCGCTCGCGGGACTCGCCCGGTACGCCGCCAGGCCCGGCACCGGCGGACGCACCCCCTCGGACTTCCCGCTGGCCCGGCTCGACCAGCCCGCCGTGGACCGGATCGCCGGGGACGACCCCGGCGCCGTGGAGGACGTCCACCCGCTCACCCCGACCCAGGCCGGCATGCTCTTCCACGGTCTCTCCCAGGACGACCGCGGCGCCTACTTCCAGCAGCTGACCTTCGTCCTCGACGGGACACCCGACCCCGACGCCCTCGCGGCGGCCTGGCAGCGGGTCGCCGACCGCACCCCCGTGCTGCGCGCCCATGTCGCCTGGCAGGACATGCCCGAACCGCTGCTGGTGGTCCGGCGCCACGCGACCGTGCCGGTCACGCACGCGGACTGGCGGGACGTCCCGGAACCCGAACGGCAGTCCCGGCTGCGGGAGTTGCTCGACCGGGACCGTGAACGCGGCATCGACCTGGGGAAGGCCCCGCTCCAGCGCCTGCTGCTCGTCCGCCTCACCGACGACAGCGTGCGCGTGGTGTGGTCCTTCCACCACCTGATCCTGGACGGCTGGAGCCTGTTCCAGGTCCTGTCGGACGTCTTCGCCTGCCACGCGCTGCCGGCCGGGGACACCGGCACTGCCGACGGCGTCGCCCTGCCCGAACGCCGGCCCTTCCGCGACTACGTGGCCTGGCTGGCCGAGCAGGACCCCGCCGAGGCCGAACACCACTGGCGGACCCGCCTGTCCGGCCTGACCGAGCCCACCGCGCTGCCGTACGACCGTGAACCGCGCGAGAGCCACCGCGCGGAGTCCACGCGGGCCGTCCACGTGCACGTCCCCGAGGCCACCAGCCGTGCCCTGGAGGACCTGGCCAGGACGGCGGGCCTGACCCTCAACACCCTGGTGCAGGGCGCCTGGGCGCTGCTCCTGAGCCGTCAGGCGGGCCGTGACGAGGTGGTCTTCGGCACCACCGTCTCCGGGCGGCCCCCGGAGCTGCCCGGCTCCGAGGCCATGACCGGCCTGTTCATCACGACCCTGCCCACCCGTGTCGCGGCTCCGCGCGAGGAGACCCTCCTGGCCTGGCTGAGCCGCCTCCAGCAGGACCAGAGCGAGGACCGGCGCTTCGACCACATGCCGCTCACCCGGCTGCGGGGGTTCACCGAACTCCCGGAACGGGTCAACCTGTTCGACAGCATCGTGGTCTTCGAGAACTATCCGGTCGACGACGGCCTGGCCGCCGCCCACGGCCTGCGGCTGAGCGACCTGCACGGCATCGAGACCACCAACTACCCGCTGAGCCTGGTGGCCTACCCCGGCGCGGAACTCGGCCTGCGCCTCGGCTACGACCCCGAGCTGTTCGATACGGGCACCGCCGAGCGGATGGCCGAGTACCTCACCGTCCTGCTGGAGGGCATGGCCGCCGGACCCCAAAGGCCCGCCGCCCGCCTGCCGTTGCTCACCCCCGAGCGGCGCGAACAGGTCGTCCACGAGTGGAACGACACGGCGACCGAGACGCCGGACGCCACGGTCGCGGACCTCTTCGCCGCCCAGGTGCGGCGCACGCCCGACGCCGTCGCCCTGGAGGCCGGCGCCGATCACCTCACGTACCGGGAACTGGACGCCCGGGCCGGCGCGCTGGCCGCCCGGCTGACCGCCCTCGGCGTGCGGCCCGAGGTCCCGGTGGGCGTCCTGATGGACCGCTCGGTCACCCTGGTCCTCGCCCAGCTCGCCCTCGCCCGCACCGGCGGTGTCTACGTGCCGCTCGACGGCCGGGCCCCGGCGGAGCGACTGCGCGCGATGCTCGCGGAGGCGGGTGCCCGCCTGCTGCTCACCGACGCGGCCCGGGAGGACACGGCCCGGACCGTGCACACCGGGGGAGACGTCGTACGCCTGGACGGAGCCGGGCGGGACGGGGCGGACACCGCGCCCGCGGACGGCCCCGGCCGCGCCGACGGCGACGCGTCCATGGACGTGCTCCCGGTCGGCGCCGCGGTGCACCCGGACAACGTCCAGTACCTGATGTTCACCTCCGGCTCCACCGGCGTGCCGAAGGGCGTCGCGGTGCGGCAGCGGGACGTCGCCGCGCTGGCCCTGGACCGGGCCTTCGCCGCCCACGACCGCGTGCTCGTGCACTCCCCGCACGCCTTCGACGCGTCGACCTACGAGCTGTGGGTCCCGCTGCTGCGCGGCGGGACCGCCGTCCTGGCACCGGCGGCGGACCTGGACGCCTCGGTCGTACGCCGGGTGATCACCGAGCAGGACGTGCGGTACCTGTGGCTCACCGCCGGCCTGTTCCGCCTCCTCGCCCAGGAGGACCCCGCCTGCCTGCGCGGCGCGCGGGAGGTGTGGACCGGCGGCGAGGCCGTACCCGGCGCGGTGGTGCGCCGCGTCCTGGACGCCTGCCCCGGCCTGACCGTCGTCGACGGCTACGGCCCGACCGAGACCACCACCTTCGCCACCCGCCGCGTCTTCCGCGCCGGCGACCCGCTGCCACCGGTGCTGCCCATCGGGCGCCCCCTGGACAACACCCGCGTCTACGTCCTGGACGACACGCTCCAGCCCCAACCACCGGGTATCCCCGGCGAGTTGTACATCGCCGGGGCCGGAGTGGCCCGCGGCTACGCCGGGCGCCCCGGCGCGACCGCCGCCCGCTACCCCGCGGACCCGTTCGGGCCGCCCGGCAGCCGCATGTACCGCACCGGCGACATCGTGCGGTGGAGCCCCGACGGCGAACTGCAGTTCGTGGGCCGCGCGGACGACCAGATCAAGATCCGCGGCTTCCGCGTCGAACCCGCCGAGATCGAGGCCCGGCTCACCGCCCACCCCCGTATCGCCGAAGCGGTCGTCTCGGTGTACGAGGAGGCCGGGCGCAAGCGGCTGGCCGCCCACCTCGTACCCGCCCCGTCGGCCGCCGTGCCGACCGCGACCGAACTGCGCGCCCACCTCTCCGCCGGGCTGCCCGACTACATGCTGCCCGCCGCCTTCGTCACCGTGGCGGAGCTGCCCCTGACGGCCAACGGCAAGGTCGACCGGCGGCGGCTCCCCGCACCCGACTGGTCGGCGGCCGGCGACACCGCGTACCGCGCGCCGCGCACCGATGCCGAACGGATCCTCGGCGAGATCTGGGCCGACCTGCTCGGAGTCGAACGCGTCGGCGCCGACGACAACTTCTTCATGCTGGGCGGTGACTCGATCCTCAGCATCCAGGTCGTCTCCCGCGCCCGCGCCGCGGGCCTCGCGCTGACCCCCCGCGACCTGTTCCGGCACCCCACCGTCGCCGCGCTGGCCGCCGCCACCGGTACCGCGGCGCCCGTCGCCGGGACCGGCCCGGTGAGCGGGGACGTCGCGCTCACGCCCGTCCAGCACTGGTTCCTCGACGCGGCGCCGCGCCGCCCGGAGTTCTTCGACCAGTCCCTCGTGATCGAGACGGCCGACGCCGACCCGGCCGCGCTGCGCCACGCGCTGACCGCCCTGTGGACCCACCACGACGCGCTGCGCTCCCGCTTCACCCGCGCCGACGACGGTTCCTGGAGCCAGACCTGCGTCCCCGCGGACGCCGAGGCACCGGAGCTGCTGCGGGTCTGCGACCTCGGCGGGTCCGGCGCGGCCAAGGCCCGGGAGACCGAGGACCGCGTCACGGCCGAGGCGCACACCGGCTTCCGCCTGGACACCGGCCCGCTCCTCACCGCGCGCCTGTTCACCGGCGTCCGGAGCACCGCGTCCGAGGACACCGGCAAAGAGGACACCGGCATCCGCACCGACCGGCTCCTGCTCGTCGCGCACCACCTGGTGGTCGACGGGGTGTCCTGGCGCGTCCTCCTGGAGGACCTGGAGACCGCCTACCGGCAGGCCCGAGCCGGGGAGCCGGTGCGCCTGCCGGCCCGCACCACGTCCGTGCGGGAGTGGACGCGGCGACTGCGCGCGCACACGGAGGAGGGCGGCTTCGCGGCGCAGCGGGCCCACTGGGAGGCGGTCGCGCGGCACTGCGCGGCCCCGCTCCCGGTGGACGCCGAGGGCGGCAACACCATGGCCGACGTGCGCTCCGTGACCGTCCGGCTCGACCGGGGGAGCACCGACGACCTGCTGCGGAAGGTGCCCGGCGTCTACCGCACCCGCATCGACGACGTCCTGCTGACCGCGCTGGCCCGCGTGCTGGCCGGCTGGACCGGACGGCGCACCGTCGCCGTCGAGCTGGAGGGCCACGGCCGCGAGGACCAGCTCTTCGACGACGTCGACCTGTCCCGGACGGTCGGCTGGTTCACCACGCTGTTCCCGGTCGCCCTCGACGTGCCCGACGGGAACTGGGGCACCGCCCTCAAATCCGTCAAGGAACAGCTGCGGGCCGTACCAGGACGCGGCCTCGGCCACGGCGCCCTGCGGTGGATCGCGCAAGACGCGGCACTCGCCGGACAACCGTCGCCGGCCGTCAGCTTCAACTACCTGGGCCGGTTCGACTGGTCCGCCGACGAGGGCGTACTCGTGCGCTCCGTGCCCGGCGGCCTGGACGGCGCGGAGGCCCCCGAGCAGGCGCGGCCCCACCTGCTCGACGTGATCGCCCGGGTCGAGGACGACCGGCTGGAGGTGACCTGGCACTACAGCGCCGCGGTGCACCGCAGGGACACGGTGGAAGGACTCGCGGAGGGCATGCTGCGGGCGCTCGGCGACCTGGTCACGCACTGCTCCGACCCCGCCGCGGGCGGACGCACACCCTCGGACTTCCCGCTGGCCGGCGTGGACCAGGCCGCCGTGGACCGGGTCGTGGGCGACGGCCGCGCCGTCGCCGACCTCTGCCCGCTGACCCCGATGCAGGCGGGCATGCTGTTCCACAGCCTCCTGGACGCGGACGCCCGGACCTACGTCAACCAGGTGCAGCTGACGCTCACCGGCGTCCGTGACGCGCACGCCTTCGCCGAGGCGTGGCAACGGACGGCCGACGCCAACCCGATGCTGCGCACCCGGCTGGTGTGGCAGGAGACGGCCGTCCCCCTCCAGGTCGTGCAGCACCGCGCCGAGGTGCCCGTCACCCACCACGACTGGTCCGGGTGGCCGGCGGAACGCTGCGAGCGCGCACTCGACCGGATGCTGGAGGAGGACCGGCGGGCCGGCGTCGACCTGGCCGCCGCGCCCCTGATGCGGCTCGTGCTGATCCGGCTGTCGCCCGACCGCGTGCGGATGGTGTGGACCTTCCACCACATCCTGCTCGACGGCTGGAGCGCCGCCCAGGTCTTCGACGAGGTGTGCGAGCGGTACGCGGCACTGACGACCGGACGCCGCCCGCAGGTCCCGGACCGCGCGCCGTTCTCCGCCTACCTGGGCTGGCTGGCCCGGCAGGACACCGGACGCGCGGAGGAGTACTGGCGCGAGGCGCTGGCCGGCTTCACCGTCCCCACCGAACTGCCGCGTGACCGGCGGTCCGCCGGGGCCCACGCGGCCTCCTCCTCGGGGTCGGTGCGGGTGACGCTCGACGCCGAGGTGTCGGCACGGCTGCGGGACACCGCACAGCGCGCCGGACTCACCGTCAACACGGTGCTCCAGGGCGCCTGGGCGCTGCTGCTGTCGCGGTACGGCGGCGGCGACGACGTCGTCTTCGGGACGACCGTGTCCGGCCGCCCCGCCGAACTGCCCGGCGTCACCTCCATGGTCGGCGTGTTCATCAACACGCTGCCCACCCGGGCGCGCGTCGACGGACAGCGGCCCCTGCTCGACTGGCTGCGCGAACTCCAGGCCGCCCAGTCGGAGTCCCGGCGTCACGACTTCGTCTCGCTCGCCCAGCTCCAGACCTGGAGCGAGGTGCCCGGCGGCACCCCGCTGTTCGACAGCATCGTCGTCTTCGAGAACTACCCCTTCGACGGCGACGCCCTGGCCCGGCACGGGCTGGCCATGGAACAGGAACGCGACCTGGAGCCGACCAACTACCCGCTCAGCGTGGTGGTCGCCCCGGGGGACACCCTCGCCGTGGCCCTCGACTACGACCCGGAGGCCTTCGACGCCGAGACCGTCGAAGGGCTCGGCGCGAGCCTGCGCACCCTCCTGACGGAGATGGCCACCGACCCCGGCCGCCGCCTCGCCGACCTTCCGCTGATCGCGTCCGAGGAGGGCCGCCGGCTCGTCGGCCGCCTCGGCGGACCCCTCGCCGCCGCGCCGCACCGGACCCTGCCCGAGGTGTTCCAGGAGCAGGCCGCGCGCACCCCCGACGCCCCGGCCGTACTGGCGGGCGCCGTGTGCCTCAGCTACCGGCAGCTCAACGAGCGCGCCAACCGGCTCGCCCGGCGGCTCGTCGAGGCGGGCGCGGGCCCCGAGCGGTTCGTCGCGCTGGCCCTGCCCCGCACCGCCGACCTGATCGTGGCCCTCCTCGCCGTGCTCAAGAGCGGCGCGGCCTACCTGCCCGTCGATCCCGGCCACCCGGCCGAGCGCATCGCCTTCCTCTTCGACGACGTACGCCCCGACGCGGTGGTCACCAGCGCGGAGACCTCGGACCGGCTGCCCGACGGCCCGTTCACCCGGATCGACCTCGGCGAGGCGAGCGGCGCACCCGCGGCCGCCGGGTCCGCCGCCGACGTCCGCGACGACGAACGCCACACACCCCTGCTGCCCGGCCACCCCGCGTACGTCATCCACACCTCGGGCTCGACGGGCCGCCCCAAGGGAGTCGTCGTCGCCCACGAGTCGGTGGTCGCGCTGACCGACTGGGCCGCCGCCGAGTTCACCGGCCGCGGACTCTCGCACGTCGTGGCCTCCACCTCGCTCAACTTCGACGTGTCGGTGTTCGAGATCCTCTCCCCGCTGCTCGCCGGCGGCTGCGTCGAGGTCGTCCGCGACCTGCTGGCGCTCGCCGAGCGCGACCGGCCGTGGACCGCGGGACTGCTCAGCGCCGTCCCCTCCGCCCTCGGCCGGCTGCTGGCGGAGGACGCCGTCGACGTCACCGCCGACACGGTCGTGCTCGCCGGCGAGGCGCTGCCCGTCCACACCGTCCGGCAGGTGCGGGCGGCGGTGCCCGGCTGCCGCGTGATGAACATCTACGGCCCCACCGAGGCCACCGTCTACGCCACGGCCTGGACCTGCGACCCGGCGGAACCCGACCGGGTCCCGGCGATCGGCAGGCCCGTCGGCGGCGCCCGCGCCTACGTCCTGGACGCGCGGCTGCGCCCGGTGCCGGCCGGAGTCCCCGGCGAGCTGTACCTCGCCGGGACGGGAGTGGCCCGCGGCTACCTGCGCCGGCCGGGGCTGACCGCGTCCCGCTTCCTCGCCGACCCGTACGGGCCGCCCGGCAGCCGCATGTACCGCACCGGGGACCTGGTCCGCTGGACCGCGCGGGGCGACCTCGTGTACCTCGGACGCACGGACGACCAGGTGAAGGTGCGCGGCTTCCGCATCGAACTCGGCGAGGTGGAGGCCGCCCTCGCCCGGCACCCGCTGGTGTCCGCGGCCGCCGCGCGGGTCGTGGAGCACGACGGCCACCGGCGCCTGGTGGGCTACGCCGTACCGGCCGGTGGTGCCGACGTCCCCGAACCGGCCGCGCTGCGCGACTTCCTCGCCCGCACGCTCCCCGACCACCTCGTCCCGGCGGCCGTGGTGCCGCTGGCGGAGCTGCCGCTCGGGGCCACCGGCAAGCTGGACCGCAGGGCACTGCCCGACCCCGTGTGGGCCGCCCCCGCCTCCGTCGACGCCCGCCCGCCGAGCACCGGCACCGAACAGACGCTCGCCGCGATCTGGTCCGAGGTGCTGGGCGTGCCCGAAGTCAGCGCGCGAGACAACTACTTCGCGCTCGGCGGCGACTCCATCCTCGGCATCCAGATCGTCTCCGCCGCCCGCCGGGCCGGACTGGCGCTGACCCCGCGGCACCTGTTCCTCCACCAGACCGTCGCCGAACTGGCCGCGGCCGCCGAGGAGATGCCCGCTCCGGCCACCGCGCCCACCGCAGAGCAGGGACCCGTCGTGGGCGAGGTGCCGCTCACCCCGGTGCAGCACTGGCTGCTCGACACCCTCACCGGCGATCCGGCGCACTTCTCCCAGACGGTTTCCTTCCACCTCGCCGACGACACCGACGAGACGGTGCTGCGCGCCGCCCTCACCGCCGTCCTCGACCACCACGACGCGCTGCGCCTGCGGTTCGAGCGGTCCAGCGACGGGCACTGGCGCCAGCACGGCACGGCGCCCGGCGCCCCCGCGTGGCTGGAGGCGCACGCACTGCCCGAGGGCACCGGCGCCGACGCGGCGCTGCGCGAGCGGGCCCGGCGGCTGGGCAGCGGGTTCGACCTGGCCGCCGGCCCGCTGCTGCGGGGCGCGCTGTGCCGCCCCGCCGACGGCGGGCGTCCGGTCCTGCTGCTGAGCGCCCACCACCTCGTGGTGGACGCGGTCTCCTGGCGGGTGGTCCTGGAGGACCTGGAGAGTGCGTACCGGGCGCTGCGCGCCGGTGACCGGCCCCGCCTCGGCCCGAAGACCACCTCCTACCGCTCGTGGGCGACGCGGCTCGCCGCGCACACCGCGGCCGGCGGCTTCGACGACGAACTCGCCCACTGGCAGGGGCTGGAGGAAGACCCGGCCCTGCCCGCCGACCTGTCCGGGGCGAACACCGTCGCCTGCGAGGAGACCGTGACGGCCGCACTGGACGAAGAGGAGACCCGGCGCCTGCTCCAGGACGTGCCCGACGTCTACCGCACCCGGGTGGACGAGGTCCTGCTGTGCGCCCTGGGCCGGGTCCTGACCCGCTGGACGGGCCGTGACCGGGTGACGGTGGCCCTGGAGGGCCACGGCCGGGAGGAGCTGTTCGACGACGTCGACCTCGCCCGCACCGTCGGCTGGTTCACCACGATGTTCCCCGTCGCCCTCGACGTCCCCAGGGACGCCGACACCGGCACCGCGCTCAAGTCCGTCAAGGAGGGACTGCGGTCGCTGCCGCGCCGCGGACTGGGCTACGGAGCGCTGCGCCACCTCCGCCCCACGGCCGGCGCGCGACTGCCGGCGCTGCCGCAGGTCGGCTTCAACTACCTCGGCCGGCAGGACCGCGCCACGTCGCCGGGCGGCCTGCTGCACGCCCCCTACGGCGGCCTGGAGGGCGGCATGGACGCCTCGGCGCGACGGCCCCACCTCCTCGACGTACTGGGCCGGGTCACCGACGGGCGGCTGGAGTTCGCCTGGTCGTACTCGCGCGAGGTGCACCGGCACGACACCGTCGCCCGGCTGGCCGCCGACCTGACCGACGAACTGCGCGCCCTCGTGCGGCACTGCGCCCGGCCGGACGCCGGCGGGCGCACCCCGGCCGACTTCCCGCTGGCCCCGCTCGACCAGGCGGGCGTCGACCGGCTGGTGGGCACCGGCCGCGATGTCGTCGACGTCTACCCGCTCACCCCCACCCAGACCGGCATGGTCGTCCACGCCCTGGACGAACCCGGTGAGGGGCTGTACGTCGAGCAGATCACGTTCGTGGCGGACGGCGTCCGCGACGTCCGCGCCCTGGCGGACGCCTGGCAGCACGTCGTGGACCGCACCCCGGTGCTGCGCAGCGCCGTGGTCCTCGACGGGGTGCCCGTACCGCTGCAGACCGTGCGCCGCGACGTCACCCTGCCGGTCACCGAGCACGACTGGAGCGCCTGGCCGCCCGCCCGGCGCGAGGCGGAACTGGAGCGGCTGCTGGCCGAGGACAAGGCGCGCGGCCTCGCCCTGGACCGGGCGCCGCTGCTGCGGGTCGCGCTCATCCGGCTCGGCCCCGACGAGGTGCGCGTGGTGTGGACCTTCCACCACGTTCTGCTGGACGGCTGGAGCGTCTTCCACGTGCTGTCCGACGTCATGGCGTGCCACGCCGCCCTCGCCCGGGGCGACGAGCCGCGGCTCCCGGAGCGCAGGCCGTTCGCGGACTACGCCGCCTGGCTCGCCGCCCGCGACGTCGCAGAAGCCGAGAACCACTGGCGGAAGGCCCTCGCGGATCTCACCGCCCCCACGCCCCTGCCGTACGACCGGCGGCCCGCGCGCGGCGCGGCGGCCCGCTCCGGCACCTGGCTGTCGCAGCGCCTCGACCCCGCAGGCACCCGGCGGCTGCTGGACGTCGCCCGCCGCCACCGCCTCACCCTCAACACCCTGGTCCAGGGCGCCTGGGCACTGCTGCTGTCGCGGTGGAGCGGGGAACGCGAGGTGTGCTTCGGCACCACCGTCTCCGGGCGGCCCGCCGACCTGCCCGGCGCCGACACGATCACCGGGCTGTTCATCACCACCCTGCCCGCCCGCGTCACCGTCGACGGCGACGCGCCCTGTGACGCGTGGCTGCGGGAGATGCAGACGGCCCGCGCCGAGGACCGCCGCTTCGACCACACACCGCTGACCGATCTGCAGGACTTCAGCGGAGTGCCCGGCGGGACCCCGCTGTTCGACAGCCTGCTGGTCTTCGAGAACTACCCGGTCGGCGATGCGACCGCGGGCGCCCACGGCGTGCGGGTCCGCGACCTCGACGCGCGGGAGGCGACCAACTACCCGCTCACCGTGGTGATCTCGCCCGGTACCGAGCTGGGCGTCGAACTCGGCTACGACCCCCGGTACTTCGAGGAGAGCACGGCGCGCTCCCTGGTCGCCCGGCTGCTCCACACGCTGCGCGCCCTGGCCGAGTCCGCGGACACCGCCCGCCTCGACGCCGTGGACATGCTGCCGCCCGAGGAACGGGCACGCCTGCTCGACCCGCCCGCGCGCCCGCAGTCCCCGCCGGTGCCCCCGGCCGCCCTGCCGGACCTCGTCGAGGCCGGCGTGGACCGCGACCCGGCCGCGCCGGCGCTGAGCGCACCGGGACTGGAGCTGACGTTCGCGGACGTGGAGGCACGGGCGAACCGCCTGGCGCACCGCCTCATCGCCCGCGGTGCCGGTCCCGGCGACATCGTCGCCCTCGTCCTGCCGCGCTCCCCGGAGATGGTCCTCGCGCAGCTCGCGGTGGCCAAGACCGGAGCGGCGTTCCTCCCCGTCGACCCGGGCTACCCCGCCGAACGCGTCGCGCTGATGCTGCGCGACGCCGGACCCGCCCTCACCCTCGACGCCCCGGAGGTCACCGGCCTGCTGGCGGCGTCGCCGGACGGCACGCCCGGGCACCGGCCCACCGACGCCGACCGCACCCGCCCGCTCGACCTCGACGACCCGGCCTACGTCATCCACACCTCGGGCTCCACCGGCACCCCCAAGGGCGTCGTCGTCACCCACCGGGGCCTGGCGGGCTTCTGCGCCGCCGAGGCCGAGCACTACCAAGTGGGCCCCGGCGACCGCGTTCTGGCCTTCGCCACGCCCAGCTTCGACGCCTCGGTCCTCGAACTGTGCATGTCGCTGCCGAACGGCGCCCGCCTGGTCGTCCCGCCCCCGGGCCCGCTGCTCGGCGCCGGGCTCGCCGACGTCCTGCGCGACGCGCGCATCACCCACACCCTGCTGCCCCCGGCCGCGCTGGCCACCCTGCCGCCGGACACCCCCGGCACGCTGCCCGACCTGCGCACGCTCACCGTCGGGGCGGACGCCTGCGGCGCCGAGCTGGTCGCCCGTTGGGCCCCCCACCACCGGATGATCAACTCCTACGGGCCGACCGAGGCCACCGTCGTCGCCACCTGGTCGGCCCCGTTGGAGCCGGACGGCACCGCGCCCCCCATCGGCCGCGCGCTGCCCTCCACCCGGGCCTACGTGCTCGACGCGCGGCTGCGCCCGGTCCCCGACGGCGTAGCGGGCGAACTGTGGCTCGGCGGCCCGGCACTGGCCCGCGGCTACCTGAACCGGCCCGGCCTGACCGCGGCCCGGTTCACCGCCGACCCGTTCGGCCCCCCGGGCACCCGGATGTACCGCACCGGGGACCTGGTGCGCCGCGACGCCCGCGGCGAGCTGCACTACCTGGGCCGCACGGACCACCAGCTCAAGCTGCGCGGCCACCGCATCGAGGCGGGCGAGGTCGAACAGACCCTGGTGCGCCATCCGGGCGTGCTGGACGCCGTGGTGAGCGTCCGGGAGGACGAACCGGGGCTGCCGCGCCTGGTGGCCCACCTGCTCGCCGCACCCGGCTGCGAGCCGCCCACGTCCGCCGACCTGCGGGCCTCGGCCGCCCGCACCCTCCCCGCGCACATGGTCCCCTCGGCGTTCGTGGTGCTGGACCGCTTCCCGCTCACCGAGAACGGCAAGACCGACCGCGCCGCCCTGCCCGCCCCCGGACCCGGCACGGAGGAGGCGCCGGGGCACATCGCCCCGCGCACGCCCACCGAGGAGGCGCTGGCCGCGATCTGGGAGGAGGCCCTGCACACGGCCGTCGGCGCGGAGGACGACTACTTCTCCCTGGGCGGCGACTCCCTGCGCGCCCTGCTCATCGCCTCACGCGCCAACGACGCCTTCGGTGTGTCCCTCACACCCCGCGACGTGCTGGTCACCCGCACCGTCGCCGTCCTGGCGGAGCTGGTGGAGGAACAGGTGCTGAGCGAACTCGAGGACGCCCTGCGCGGCGACAGCGACCACGACGAAGAACGGTGAGGACCGGACGACCATGACGTCTTCGAAGCGAAACCGCGCCGAGGCACTGCCCAAGGACCTCCAGGAGGCGCTGCGCCGCCGGCTCGCCGGGCGGGCCGGCGGAACACCGGGCACGCCCGCCCGGCAGGCGCTCCCGCGCGCGGACCGCACCCGGCCGCTGCCGCTGTCCTTCGCCCAGCAGCGGCTGTGGTTCCTGGACCGGCTGCGGCCCGGCGACGCCCGCTACAACAGCACCGTCGCGCTCCGGGTCACCGGCCCGCTGGACCGGGCCGCGCTCTCCCGCGCCCTGGACACCGTGGTGGAGCGGCACGAGGCGCTGCGCACCACGTTCCAGGAGATCGACGGCCGCCCGGCGCAGTCCGTGCACCCGGCCGGCCCCGTACCCCTGCCGGTCCACGACGTCCGGCCGGACACCGCCCCGGACGGGAACGGCGCCCCGGACGGCGAGGCCGCCCCGGACGTGAATGGCGCCCTGCACGAGAACCCCGCCCTGGACGCGGCGCTGCGCGCCGAGTACTCCCGCCCGTTCGACCTGGGCACCGGCCCGCTGCTGCGCGCCCTGCTGCTCCGGGAGTCGGACCGCGCGCACGTGCTGATGCTGACGGCCCATCACATCGTCACCGACGGCTGGTCGATGGGCGTCGTGCTCCAGGAGCTGTGCACCGCGTACGACGCCCTCGCGCGCGGCGCGGCGGTGGAGCTGCCGCCGGTCGCGACGCAGTACCCGGACTTCGCCGTGTGGCAGCGCGAGCACCTGTCCGGGCCCACGCTGGAGCGCCAACTCGCCTACTGGAAGGGGAAGCTGACCGGCTCCGCGGCGCCCGCGCTGCCCCTGGACCGCCCCCGCCGCGGGGAGGAGTCCGGCGCGGGCGCGGTCCACTCCTTCCCCGTCCCCGCGGACGTCACGGGCCGGCTGCGGCAGCTCGCGGCCGAACAGCACACCACGCTGTTCACCGCCCTGACCGCTGCCTGCCAGGCGCTGCTGGCCCGCTGGTCCGGACAGGACGACATCACCGTCGGCTCTCTGACACCCGGGCGCTCCCGCACCGACCTGGAACGGACCGTCGGCTTCTTCGCCCACACGGTCGCCCTGCGCACCCCCGTGGACACCGGCGGGTCCTTCCGCGCACTTCTCGCGGACGCCGCCCACACCGTGAACGACGCCTTCGCGCACGGCGACACGCCCTTCGAGCGGCTCGTCGAGGCGGTGGGCGCACCCCGCGAGGCGGGACGCAACCCGCTCTTCGACGTGATGGTCCTGCTGCACCCGGCCCCGCCCGAGGCGCCCGCGCCGCACGGCCTGGCCACCTCGCCGGTCGCCGTGGAGCGGCAGGCGGCCACCTTCGACCTGAGCGTGGAGTTCGTGCCCGACGGGGACGGGCTGAGCTGCCTGCTGGAGTACCGCACCGACCTCTTCGACGCGGCGACCGCCGAGCGCATGGCGGACCAGCTGCTGCGGACGCTGGAGGCCGTCGCCGCCGACCCCGACCGGCCGCTGGGCACCGTCCCCCTGCTCTCCGCACGCGAGACCCGGCGGGTGACCGAGGACTGGAACGACACCGCCCTGCCGGTCACCCCGGCCGCCTACCCGGACCTCTTCCAGGAGCGGGCCGCCCGCACCCCGCACGCCACCGCCCTGGTCGCCGGGGACACCCGGCTCGACTACGCGGCGCTCAACGCCCGCGCCAACCGGCTCGCCCACCACCTGATCGCCCGGGGCGCGGGCCCCGAGCGGCTGGTCGCCCTGCGCCTGCCGCGCACCGCCGACATGGTCACCGCGATCCTCGCCGTCTGGAAGGCCGGCGCCGGCTATCTGCCCGTCGACCTCGCCCTGCCCGACGAACGCGTCCGGTACCTCCTCCAGGACGCTCGGCCGGCCCTGGTGCTGGACGAGGCCGCGCTGCGGTCGGTGCCCGGCACGGCCCTCGCCACCGACCCCACCGACGCCGACCGGCACGCGCCGCTCGACCCGGACCACACCGCGTACGTCATCTACACCTCCGGCTCCACCGGCCGGCCCAAGGGCGTCGCCGTCTCGCACCGCTCCCTCACGAACCTGCTGGCCGGCCACAGGGAGGGCTTCGTCGCCGACGCGGGCGGCGGCCCCCTGCGGGTGGCGCTGACCGCGTCGTTCTCGTTCGACACCTCGCTGGAGGGCGTGCTGCTGATGGCCGACGGCCACCCGCTGCACCTCGTCGACGAGGCGACCCGGCTCGACGCCGCCGCCCTCGTCGAGTACGTCGTCGAGCACCGCGTCGACTTCCTCGACCTGACCCCCTCGCATCTGCGCCAGCTGCTGCCCGCCGGACTGCTCACCGACCCCCGGCACCGCCCCCGGGTGCTGATGCTGGGCGGCGAGGCCGTCGGCCCGGCCCTGTGGCGCGAGCTGGCCGCCCACCGCGACGTCGCCGCGTACAACTTCTACGGCCCCACCGAGTGCACGGTCGACGCCCTGGCCTGCCGGATCGACGCCGGCGACCGCCCCCTGGTCGGCCGTCCGCTGCCCAACGTGCGGGCCTACGTCCTGGACGACCGGCTCCGCCCCGTGCCGCCCGGTGTCGGCGGCGAACTGTATCTGGCGGGGGAGCAGGTGGCCCGCGGCTACGCCGGACGTCCGGGACTGACCGCCGCGCGCTTCCCCGCCGACCCGTTCGGCCGGCCCGGCGGGCGGATGTACCGCACCGGCGACCTGGCCCGCTGGACCTCCGACGGACGGCTCGACTACCTCGGGCGCGCCGACGACCAGGTCAAGGTGCGCGGCCACCGCATCGAACCCGGCGAGGTCGAGGCGGCCCTGCTCGACCTGCCGGACGTCACCGCCGCCGCGGTCGTCGCGGTGACCGACGCGCACGGCCACACCCGGCTGGCCGCCTACCTCGTACCGGCCCCCGGTGCGGCGCGCCCCGCCGCCTCCGAGCTGCGCGCGTCCTGCCGGCGTGTCCTGCCCGACCACATGGTGCCGTCCTCGTTCACCGTGCTCGACGCGCTGCCGCTGACCACCAGCGGCAAGCTGGACCGCCGCGCCCTGCCCGCCCCCGACCTCGGCAACGCCCCGCGCGAGCGGGAGTTCACCGCCCCGCGCACCCCCGGCGAGGAGACGCTGGCCGGCATCTGGTCCGACGTGCTCGGCGTGGCGCGGGTGGGCGCCGACGACAACTTCTTCGAGCTGGGCGGCGACTCCATCCTCAGCATCCAGGTCGTCTCCCGGGCCCGCGCCGCCGGCGTGCACCTGACCTCGCGTGACGTCTTCCGCCACCAGACCGTCGCCGACCTGGCCGCCGCCGCGTCCGGACGGACCGGCGCCGTGCCCGCGCCCCGCGCCCCGCGGGACGAGGGGCCCGCCCCGCTGACCCCCGTCCAGGAGTGGTTCTTCGCCACGCACGGACCGCTGCGGCACTTCAGCATGTCGATGCTGCTCGACCTGCCGCACGACCTCGACGAAGCGGCCCTGACCCGGGCCCTGGACGCGGTGGCCGCCCACCACCCCGCGCTCGGCACGCGGTTCACCCGCGACGGGGACACCTGGCGACAGCACCCCGGCGCCGCTCCCGCCACCGCGCCGCTCACCCGCCACGACCTGACCGCGCTCGACGGCACGGCCCTCCCCGCCGCCCTCGCCGAGGCCGCCGACGCCGCCCGCGCGGCCCTGGACCCGGCCGGCGGAGCCCTGCTGCGCGCCGCCCTGCTGCTCCTCCCGTCCGGCGCCCGGCCCCAGTTGTTCCTGACGGCCCATCACCTCGCCGTGGACAGCGTCTCCTGGCGCATCCTCCTCGGCGACCTGGAGCGGGCCTACCGGCAGGCCGCCGCGGGCGAGCCGGTGCAACTGGAGCCCGCCACCGAGCCGTTCACCGCCTGGGCCACGCGGCTGTCCGAACGGGTGCGCTCCGGCGGCCTCGACGACGACCTGGCGTACTGGACGGCCGAGGCGCGGCAGCCGCGCGTCCCCCTGCCCGTCGACCGATCCGCGGCCCCGCGAGCCGGATCGGTGCGCACCGTCCGCACCCGCGTGGACGCCGCCACCACCGAGGCCCTGCTGCGCCGGGTGCCCGGCCTCTACCGCACCCAGGTCAACGACGTGCTGCTCAGCGCCCTGGGCCGGGTCCTCGCCGACTGGGCGGGCACCGAGCGGGTGACCGTCGCCCTCGAAGGACACGGCCGCGAGGACCTGGGCGACGCCCTCGACGTGTCGCGGACCGTCGGCTGGTTCACCAGCCAGTACCCCGTCACCCTCGCCCCGGCCGGACCGGCCGCCGCCCCGGACTGGGCCGCCACGCTGAAGGCGGTGAAGGAACGGCTGCGGGCCGTGCCCCGGCGCGGACTGAGCTACGAGGCGCTGGCCCGCCTCGGCCCGCCCGACCCCACGGCCGCCGCCCTGCGGGAACTGGCCCTGCCCCAGGTCTGCTTCAACTACCACGGGCAGTGGGACGAGGCCGGCGGGCGGGAGTTCGCCCCGGCCGCCGCCGAGGTGCCCGGCCGGGACATCGCGCCGGACCGGCCCCTGGACCACCTGCTGGACGTCTCGGCGGTCGTCGCCGACGGCGAACTGGAGATCACCTGGCACTACAGCGACCAGGTGCACGACGAGGACACCGTGCGGGGCCTGGCCGAGGGCATGGTGCGGGCACTGTCCGCGATCACCGAGCACTGCGCCCGCCCGGACGCCGGCGGCCGCACCCCCTCCGACTTCCCGCTCGCGGGCCTGGACCAGGCCGCCGTGGACCGGCTGGCCGGCGACGGCCGCGGCGTGGAGGACCTGCTGCCGCTCACCCCGCTCCAGGAGGGCATGCTCTTCCACCGGCTGGTCGGCGGCCCCGACGACGTGTACGTGGACCAGGCCGCCCTGCTGCTGGAGGGCGTCGGCGACCCGCACGCCCTCGCCCTCGCCTGGCAGCACGTGACCGACCGCACCCCCGCCCTGCGGACCTCGGTGGTGTGGGAGGGCGTGCCCCGGCCGCTGCAGATCGTGCACCGGGACGTCCGCGTGCCGGTGACCCACCACGACTGGCGCGACGTACCGTCCGGCGAGCGGGACGAACGGCTGGCCCGGCTCCGCTCCGAGGACCTGGCACGCGGCATCGACCTCGGCTCGGCACCCCTGATGCGGCTGACCCTGGTCCGGCTGCCCGACGCCCGGCTGCACCTGCTGTGGACCTCGCACCACCTCATCCTGGACGGCTGGAGCCTCGCCCAGGTGCTCACCGACGTGTTCGACGAGTACGCCGCCCTCACCGCCGGACGCGAGCCGAGCCCGCCCGTGCGCCGCCCCTTCGGCGACTACGTGGCGTGGCTGGCCGACCAGGACGACGACGCGGCCCGCGCCCACTGGCGCGACGCCCTGAGCGGCTTCGCCACGCCGACGCCCCTGCCCACCGACCGCCCGCTGCGCGACGCGCACCGGGCCCGGTCGGCGGACGTCCACACGGGCGGACTCCCCGACGAGGTCTCCGCGCGCCTCGCCCGGACCGCGCGCGACGCCGGACTCACCGTCAACACCCTGGTGCAGGGCGCCTGGGCTCTGCTGCTGGCCCGCCACGGCGCGGAGCGGGACGTCGTGTTCGGCACCACCGTGTCCGGACGCCCGGACGACCTGCCCGGCGTCGAGTCGATGGTGGGCATGTTCATCAACACCCTGCCCACCCGTGTCCGCGTCGACGGCCGCCGCACCGCCGCCGCGTGGCTGCGCGAACTCCAGGACGCGCAGGCCGAGTCGCGGCGCTTCGCCGCGGTCTCCCTGGCCGAGCTGACGGCGCTCAGCGACGTGCCGTCCGGCGCGCCGCTCTTCCACAGCATGGTCGCCTTCGAGAACTACCCCTTCGACGAGGCCCGTTCGGCCGGCTCGGGGGTACGCCTGGCGGACGTCACCTCACGGGACGCCACCAACTACCCGCTCGTGCTGCGCGCCTACCAGGGGGAGCGGCTCGGCTTCGACCTGGCCTACGACCCGGAACTCTTCGACGCCGCGACCGTCCGCGCCCTCGCCGACCGCCTGTGCCTGCTGCTCACCGGCTTCGCCGACGACCTCGACCGGCCGCTGCGCGCACTCGCCTGGACCACCGCCGGGGAACGGCGGCTGATGCTGGCCGACTGGAACGGCACCGAACGGGGCCGCCCCGAAGAGACCCTGGTGGACCTGTTCGAGACCCAGGCCGCCCGCACCCCCGACGCCGTCGCCGTCACCTGCGGGGACGACCGCCTCGACTACCGCGCGCTCGACGAGGCGGCCGGCCGCCTCGCCCACCGTCTGGCCGAACAGGGCGCCGGGCCCGAGCGGTTCGTCGCGCTCGCCCTGCCCCGCTCCACCGACCTGGTCGTCGCCGTCCTCGCCGTCCTGAAGACCGGCGCGGCCTACCTGCCGATCGACCCCCGGCTGCCCGCCGAACGCGTCGCCCACCTGCTGCGCGACGCCGACCCCGTGACGCTGGTGACCACCACGGAGACGGCCGGCCGGGCCGCGGGCACCGGCGTGCCCGTCCTGCCGCTCGACGACCCGGCCGTCACCGCCGACCTGGAGCGGCGCCCCGCCGCCGGCCCCGGCCCGGCCCGCCGTCCGCTGCCGGAGAGCCCCGCCTACGCCATCTACACCTCCGGGTCCACCGGCCTGCCCAAGGGCGTGGTGGTGCCGCACGCCAACGTGGTGCGGCTGTTCACCCGTACCCGGCGGTGGTTCGACTTCGACGAGCACGACGTGTGGACCCTCTTCCACTCCTACGCCTTCGACTTCTCCGTCTGGGAGCTGTGGGGCGCCCTGCTGCACGGCGGCCGGCTCGTCGTCGTCCCCGACGACACCGCCCGCTCCCCGGAGGACTTCCTGCGCCTGCTGGCCGACGAGCGGGTCACCGTCCTCAACCAGACCCCGTCCGCCTTCTGGTCGCTGGCCCGCGCCGACGCCGAACACCCGGACCTCGGCGCACGCCTGGCCCTGCGCACCGTCGTCTTCGGCGGCGAGGCCCTGGACGTCGAGCGGCTGTCCGGCTGGTACGAACACCACCCGGACACCAGCCCGCGCCTGGTCAACATGTACGGCATCACCGAGACCACCGTGCACGTCACCTACGCCCCCCTGGACCGCACGACCACCGGCACCGGCGCCGCGGGACCCATCGGCACGGGCATCCCCGACCTGCGCGTGTACGTGCTCGACGAGGACCTCGCCCCGGTGGCGCCCGGAGCCGTCGGCGAGATGTACGTCGCGGGGGAGGGCCTGGCCCGCGGCTACCTGAACCGGCCCGGCCTGACCGCCGCCCGCTTCCTCGCCGACCCCTTCGGCGAGCCCGGCAGCCGCATGTACCGCACCGGGGACCGCGCCCGCCGGCGGGCCGACGGCACCCTGGAGTACCTGGGCCGCGCCGACCAGCAGGTCAAGATCCGCGGGTACCGCATCGAGCCCGGCGAGATCGAGGCCGCGCTGCACAGCCACCCGGGCGTCGGCGCCGCCGCCGTCGGCGTGCACGAGGACACCTCCGGGACGCGCCGGCTGGTCGCGCACGTCGTCGGCACCGGCGAGCACGCCCCGGTACCGTCCCCGGCCGAACTCCGCGCCCACCTGGACCGCCTGCTGCCCGCCCACATGGTGCCCGCCGCCTACGTCCCGATGGCGGCGCTGCCGCTCACCGCCAACGGCAAGCTCGACCGGCGCGCGCTGCCCGCCCCGGGACCCGACGGCTTCGCCACCGGCGCCGACCGCACCCCGCCCCGCACCCCGGCCGAACGCGCGGTCGCCGCCGCCTGGGCGGACGTACTGGGCGCGGACGAGGTGGGCGCCGAGGACGACTTCTTCGCGCTCGGCGGCGACTCGATCCTCGCCGTCCGGGTGACCTCCCGGCTGCGCGCCGCGTTCGGCGCGGACGTGTCGCCCCGGCTGCTGTTCACCCACCCGACGCTGTCCGCCCTGGCCGCCGCCCTCGGCGACCCCGCGGTGGAGGGCACGAAGCCCGCGGAGGGCATACCCGCCGCCGATCCGGACACCCCGGCGCCGCTGTCGTACGCCCAGCAGCGGCTGTGGTTCCTCGACCGCTTCGAGCCCGGCAGCACCGAGTACACGACCCTGTCGGTGCTGCGGCTGCGCGGCCGGCTCGACGCGGCGGCCCTGCGCACCGCCCTGGACGGCCTGGTGGCCCGGCACGAGGCACTGCGCACCACGTTCGCCGAGGAGGACGGCCGTCCCCGGCAGATCGTGCACCCGCCGCATCCGGCCCGCCTCTCGCTGGACGACCTCACCGGCGTCCCCTCCGACGGCGCCCGCGCGGCCCTGGACGCCCTGGTCGAACGGGAGGCGTCCACTCCCTTCGACCTGGCCGCCGGCCCCCTGCTGCGGGCCCGGCTGGCGCGTCTGGCCGAGAACGAGCACGCGCTCGTCCTCGCCGTCCACCACATCGCCACCGACGGCTGGTCCGTCGCCGTCCTCGGCCGTGACCTCGGTGAGCTGTACGCGGCGGCGCTGGAGGGCAGGCGCCCGGACCTGCCCGCCCTGCCCGTGCGGTACGCCGACCACGCGGCCTGGCAGCGCGCCCGCACCGAAGAGGCGGAGGAACAACTCGCCTACTGGCGCCAGACCTTGGACGGGCTCGCACCGCTGGAGCCGCCCACCGACCGGCCCCGCCCCGCCGTCCGCGCCCGCGACGGCGCCCTGGTGACCTTCACCCTGCCCGCCTCGCTGACCGAGCGCCTGCGCCGGACCGGACACGAGGCGGACGCCACCCTCTACATGACCCTGGTGGCGGCCTGCACGGTCCTGCTCTCCCGCTGGGCGGACCAGGAGGACGTCGCCGTCGGCACCGTGACCGCCGGCCGCGACCGCCCCGAACTCCACGACGTGGTCGGCATGTTCGTCAACACCCTGGTGCTGCGCAACCGGGTGCGCCCCGGACAGCCGTTCCGCGCGCTGCTGGAGCAGGTGCGCACCACCGTGCTCGACGCGTTCGCCCACCAGGACGTGCCCTTCGAACGGCTGGTGGACCTCCTCCAGCCCGAGCGTGACACCAGCCGCACCCCGCTGTTCCAGGTCATGGTGGCGCTGCACAACCTGGGCGCCGCGACCCCGGACCTGCCCGGCCTGGACGTCGAGCCGCTCACCCCGCCCGTCCGCAACGCCACCTTCGACCTCGCCTTCGACTTCGTGGAGGGCGACGGCGGACTGACCGGCCACCTGGAGTACGACACCGGCCTGTTCACGGCGGACACCGCCGAACGCCTCGCCGCACGACTGCGGATGCTGCTGGAGGCCGTCGCCGAGGACCCCGGCCGGGAGTCCGGCGCGCTGCCGCTGCTCACCGCCGCCGAACGGCACCAGGTGCTCCACGCGTGGCAGGGCCCGCGGACCGAGGCGCCGGACACCACCTTCCCCACCCTCTTCGAGGCGCGGGCGACCGCGCTGCCGCACGCCACCGCCCTGGTCGCCCGGGACGGCACGCTGGACTTCGCCGCCCTCGACGGGCGCGCCAACCGGCTGGCCCACCACCTCATCGGCCTCGGAGTCGGCCCGGAACGCGTCGTCGCCGTCCGCCTGCCCCGCACCTGCGACCTGCTGGTGACCCTGTTCGCCGTGCTCAAGGCGGGCGGCACCCTGCTGTGCCTGGACCCCGAACTGCCCGAGGAGCGCGTCGCGTTCCTCCTCGCGGACGCCGCGCCGCACACCGTCGTGACGCCCGGCACCCTGCACGAGGTGGCCTGGGACCAACTGCCCGCACACGCCCCCACCGACGCCGACCGCCTGATGCCGCTGCGCCCGGAGAACACCGCGTACATCGTCTACACCTCCGGTTCCACCGGCCGCCCCAAGGGGGTCGCGGTGGAGCACCGCCAGCTGGTCAACCTCTGCCACGACCACCGGGCGGGTCTCGTCGCACCCCACACCGCGGACGGACGGCGGCTGCGGGCCGCGCTCAGCGCCTCGTTCTCCTTCGACACCTCCTGGGAAGGGCCGCTGCTGCTCGCCCTCGGGCAGGAGGTGCACCTCGTCGACGAGGACACCCGCCTGGACCCGGAGGCCTTCTGCGCCCTCGTCGCCGAACGCCGCCTGGACCTGGTCAACGTGACCCCGTCGTTCCTGCGCGAACTGACCTCCGCCGGGCTCCTGGCGCCCGGCCGCCACCACCCGCGGCTGCTCCTCGTGGGCGGCGAGGCGGTCGACGGCACCGCCTGGCACGAGCTGTGCGCCGCCGACGACCTCGGGGTGAGCGCGTACAACATGTACGGGCCCACCGAGTGCACCGTCGACGCCGTCTACGGCCGCTGCGCCGAACGGCCCGAACGGCCCGTCATCGGCCGCCCGGGCGGCAACCTGCGCGCCTACGTCCTGGACGGCTCGCTGCGGCCGGTACCGCCCGGCACCCCCGGCGAGCTGTACCTCGCCGGCGCCCAGGTGGCCCGCGGCTACCTGAACCGCCCCGGCCTGACCGCCGCCCGCTTCCTCGCCGACCCCTTCGGGGCACCGGGGGAGCGCATGTACCGCACCGGGGACCGCGCCCGCTGGGACGCGGACGGGCTCCTGGAGTTCCTCGGGCGCGCCGACGAGCAGATCAAGATCCGCGGCTTCCGCATTGAACCCGGCGAGGTCGAGGCCGCGCTGCTCGCCGACCCGGACATCGCCGAGGCCGTGGTGACCGCTCGCGAACACGGCGGCCGCCCGATGCTCGTGGCGCACCTCGTGCCCACCGGGGACCGCACCCCGCCCGCCGACGAGCTGCGGGTCCGGCTGCGGCGGACCCTGCCGGACCACATGGTGCCGGCGGCGTTCGTCCCGCTGGCGCGGATGCCGCGCACCAGCAGCGGCAAGACCGACCGGCGCGCACTGCCCGCCCCGCCGGACCGGCCGGACACCACGACGCCCTACGTGGCACCCCGCCCCGGCACCGAGGAGCGCCTCGCCGCGATCTGGGCGGAGGTCCTCGGCGCCGAGCGGGTGGGCGCCCGGGACAACTTCTTCTCCCTGGGCGGCGATTCGATCCTCAGCATCCAGATCGTCTCCCGGGCCCGCCGCGCCGGCCTCGCCCTCACCACCAAGGACGTCTTCCGCCACCAGACCGTCGCCGAACTCGCCCTGCGCGTGGGCGATCTGGACCCGCGCCCGGCCGCAACGGCGGAGACCGCACCCGCCGAGGCCCCCCTCACCCCCATCCAGCGCTGGTACCTCGACGGCCGCGCCCCCGGCGACCCCCTGCGCTTCACCATGACCCAGCGGCTCGAACTCGCGCCCGGCATAAACGTGCTGACATTCCGTCAGGCGTTCGACGCGGTCGTCCGCCACCACCCGGCGCTGCGCACCCGGTTCCGGAACACCGACGACGGCCCGCGCCAGAACGTGCTGCCCGAGGCACCCGAGGGCGTCCTCACCCACCACGACGTGTCCCACCTGGACGACGAGGCACTGGAACCGGCGGTGCGGCGCGCGGCCGAGGAGGCTCAGGCGTCCCTCGACCCCGCCGAAGGCAGGGTCGTGCGCGCCCTCCTCTTCGACCGGGGCCCCGACCGGCCCCCGCAGCTGGTGATCACCGCCCACCACCTGGTCGTGGACGGCGTCTCCTGGCGCATCCTGCTCGCCGACCTGGAGACCGCGCAGCGCGCCGCCGCGGCCGGACGCCCCGTCGAGCTGCCCGACGAGGGCACCACGTACGGCCACTGGGCGGCCCTGCTGGAGCGGCACACCCGCGCCGGCGCCCTGGACGCCGACCTGGCCCACTGGACCCGCACCTGCGCCGCCCCGGCCGGCCTGCCCCCGGGACGCACCGGCCCCAACACCCACGGCACCGCCGCCACCGTCACCGTCACCCTGGCGGCGGAGGAGACCGAGGCGCTGCTGCGCCACGTCCCCGACGTCTACCGCACCCAGGTCAACGACGTGCTGCTCAGCGCCCTCGGCCGCACGCTGGCCACCTGGTGCGGACGCGACACGGTCCTGGTCGGCGTCGAGGGCCACGGCCGCGAGGACCTCTTCGACGACGTGGACCTCTCGCGGACGGTCGGCTGGTTCACCGCCGAGTTCCCGCTCGCCCTGACCGTCCCCGGCGAGGCGGGCTGGGGCGACGTCCTCAAGTCCGTCAAGGAGACGCTGCGCGCCGTGCCGCTGCACGGCCTCAGCCACGGCGCGCTGCGCCACCTGCTGCCCGGCAGCCCGCTGGCCGGAGTCCCTGCACCGCAGGTCGGGTTCAACTACCACGGGCAGTGGGACGCCGGCGGCGGCAGCGGCCTGTACCGGGCCGCGCTCCCGCCCGCCGGCCGCGACACCGACCCGGACGAAGACCGCCCCTACCTCCTGGACATCACGGGCGTCGTCCAGGACGGCCGGCTGGAACTCGGCTGGACCTACCCCACGGCCGTCTACGACGAGAGCACCGTGCGGCGGCTGGCCGAGGACATGTGCCGGGCGCTGCGCGAGATCGTGGCGCACTGCGCCCGCCCCGAGGCGGGCGGCCGTACCCCGTCCGACTTCCCGCTCGCCGGCCTCACCCCGGAACAGCTGGACCGGCTCGTCGGCGACGGACGCCACGTGGCGGACGTCCTGCCGCTGACGCCGCTCCAGTCCGGCATGCTCTTCCACGGCCTGGTCGACGCGGCCGGCGCCTACTTCGACCGGACTGCGGTACGACTGTCGGGAGTGGCCGACCCGCGGGCGTTCGCCGCGGCCTGGCAGCAGGTCACCGACCACACCCCCGCCCTGCGCACGAGCGTCCACTGGCAGGGCCTGCCCCACCCCGTGCAGGTGGTGCACCGGCACGTCGAACTGCCCGTCACCCACCTGGACTGGCGCGACATGACGGAACGTCAGCGAGCCGACGCCACCGAGCGGTTGCTAGGCGAGGACCGCGCGGCCGGCATGGAGCTGACCACCGCGCCCCTCACCCGCGTCACCCTGGCCGCCCTCCCCGGCGACGAGGTCCTGCTCCTGTGGTCCTCGCACCACCTGATCCTCGACGGCTGGAGCACCGGGCAGCTCCTCACCGAGGTGTGCGAGCGCTACGCCGCGCTCACCGGCGGCGCCGACACCGCCCCGCCGCCGCGCCGGCCCTTCGCCGACTTCCTCGGCTGGCTGCGCGACCAGGACGAGGACGAGGCCGGCCGCCACTGGGCCGACGCCCTCGCCGGATTCACGGCGCGCACCCCGCTGCCGTACGACCGCACGCCCGCCGAGGCGCACCGGGCCCGCGCGGCGGAGGCCGTGCACCACGAACTGGACGAGCGGCTCTCCCGGCGGCTCCGGGAGACGGCCGCCCGCGGCGGACTGACCGTCAACACCGTGGTGCAGGGCATGTGGGCGCTGCTCCTCGCCCGGTACGGCGGGCGCCGTGACGTCGTGTTCGGGACCACCGTCTCGGGCCGCCCCGCGGAACTGCCCGGCGTGGACTCCATGGTGGGCATGTTCATCAACACCGTGCCGACCCGCGTCCGCGTCCCCTCGGGCGGCGTCCTGCCCTGGCTGCGCGAACTGCAGCAGCAGCAGAGCGAGTCCCGGCGCTTCGATTTCCTGGCGCTGCCCCGCATCCAAGCCCTGAGCGAAATCCCGCAGGGCGAGGCGCTGTTCGACAGCATGGTGGTGTTCGAGAACTACCCGGTCGACGAGTCCGCCACCGCCAGGACGGGCGTGCGCGTCGAGGAGGTGCGGGCCGAGGACGCCACCACCTTCCCGCTCTGCCTCCGCGCCCACCTGACCGACCGCCTCGGCTTCGACCTGGCCTACGACGCCGCGCTGTTCGACCGCGCGACGGTCGAGCACGCCGCGTCCCGGCTGGCCGCCCTGCTCACCCGGTTCGCCGACGGCGCCGAGGGCGACGTGGACGACCTGGACCTCCTCACCGCCGCCGACCGCGCGCTGCTGGACCGCTGGAACACCACCGCCCGGCAGACCCCGCCCCGCAGCCCGGCCGACCTGTTCGCCGAACAGGTCCTGCGCACTCCCGACGCGCCGGCCGTGCGCGACGGCGACCGGCGGGTCAGCTACCGGCAGCTCGCCGACTGGTCGGACGCCGTGGCCCGGCGGCTGCGGTCCGGCGGCCTGGCGGCCGAGGACCGGGTGGCCCTGCTCATGGACCGCTCGGCAGAGCTGGTGGCCGCCCAGCTCGGAGTCCTCAAGGCCGGCGGCGCCTACCTGCCGGTGGACACCCGTGCCCCCGAGGACCGGCGCCGCGCCCTCCTCGACCAGGCCGGCGCCACCGTCCGCCTGACCGCCCAGGACGTCGCCGCGGCGCGCACCGAGGCCCGAGCCGAGGCCGTTCTCCCGGCGGCCGACCCCGACCGGCTGGCCTACGTCATGTTCACCTCCGGCTCCACCGGCCGGCCCAAGGCGGTGGCGGTCCGGCACCGCGACGTGGCGTCCCTGGCCACCGACAGCCGCTTCGCGGACGGCGTCTGCGACCGCGTGCTGCTGCACTCGCCGCCGGCCTTCGACGCCGCCACGTTCGAGGTGTGGGCGCCGCTGCTGAACGGCGGCAGCGTGGTGGTGGCCCCCGACCGGCCCCTGGACGCCGCCCTGCTGCGGCGCCTCGCGGCGGACGGCGGGCTGACCGCGGTGTGGCTGACGGCCGGCCTGTTCCGGCTCCTGGCGCAGGACGCGCCGGACTGCTTCGCGGACCTGCGCCAGGTGTGGACCGGCGGCGACGTGGTCCCCGCGGCGGCCGTACGGCGGGTCCTGGACGCGTGCCCCGCCCTCACCGTGGTGGACGGCTACGGGCCGACGGAGACCACGACGTTCGCGACGGCCCTCGCCCTCGCGGACGCGGCGGACGTGCCCGGCACCGTGCCCATCGGACACCCCCTGGACGACGTGCGCGTCCACCTCCTGGACGGCCGGCTGCGCCCCGTCCCGCCGGGCTGCGCGGGCGAACTGTTCGTGTCCGGCGAGGGGGTGGCACGCGGCTACCTGGGCCGCCCCGGCGACACGGCCGCCCGGTTCCTCGCCGACCCGTACGGGCCGCCCGGCACCCGCATGTACCGCACCGGAGACCTCGCCCGCCGCCGTCCGGACGGCACCGTCGAGTTCCTGGGCCGCGCCGACGACCAGGTCAAGATCCGCGGGTTCCGGGTCGAGCCCGGCGAGGTCGAGGCCGTGCTCGCGGCCCGTCCCGGCGTCGCCGACGTGGCCGTGCTGGCCCGTGAGGACCGGCCCGGCAGCAGGCGCCTGGTGGCCTACGTCGTCGGCCCCGCCGCCGAGGACACCGAAGACCTGCGGGCGTTCGCCGCCCGCACCCTGCCCGACTACCTCGTCCCCTCCGCGTTCGTCCCGCTGCCCGCCCTCCCGCTCAGCACCAACGGCAAGGTGGACCGCGCGGCGCTCCCGGCGCCCGCACCGGACTCCCGGACGGCGGACGGCGCACACGTCGCACCCCGCACCGAGGCCGAACGCCGCACGACGGAGATCTTCGCCGAGGTCCTCGGCGCCGGACATCCCGGCGTGCACGACGACTTCTTCCGGCTGGGCGGCGACTCGATCCTCAGCATCCGCCTCGCCTCCCGCCTCGCGGAGGCGTTCGGCACCGGCCTCTCACCCCGCGCCGTCTTCACCCACCCCACCCCGGCGGCCCTCACCGCCCTGCTCACCGAACGGCGGCCCGGTGACGCCCTCACGCCCGCCGTCACCCCGGCGCCCCGCGACGTGCCGCCGCCGATGTCGTACGCCCAGCAACGCCTGTTCTTCCTGGAGGAGTTCGCGCCCGGCGGCGCGGAGTACGTCACCGCCCTTGCCCTGCGCCTGCGCGGCGCGCTCGACACCGCCGCCCTCACCGCGGCCCTGCGCGCCCTGGTGGCCCGGCACGAGTCGCTGCGGACCACCTTCGACACGGTGGACGGCCACGGCGTCCAGCTCGTCCACCCGCCGCAGGACGTACCGCTCCCGCTGCACGACCTGTCCGCACTCCCGGACGAGGAACGCGCCCGGCGCCTGCGGCAGCTCCTCACGGACGACCGCACCCGCCCGTTCGACCTGCGCCGGGGCCCCCTGCTGCGCGCCGGACTGGTCCGGCTCGGCGCCGACGACCACGTGCTGACGCTGACCCTGCACCACATCGTCACCGACGGCTGGTCGACCTCCGTGCTCGCCGGCGACCTCGCCCACCTCTACCGGGCCGAACGGGACCCCGGCACCGGCCAACTGCCGCCGCTGCCCGTGCAGTACGCCGACTACGCCCACTGGCAGCGCACCACGAACGGCGCCGGCCCCGGCGAGCACCTCGCCTACTGGAAGGAGCAACTGGCCGGCACCGAGCCGCTCGACCTGCCCACCGACCGGCCCCGGTCCGCCGTGCGCACCGGCAACGGCGCCACCGCCCGGCTGGTGCTCCCGCCCGGCACGGCCCGCCGCCTCGCCCGGGTCGGCCGGGACCGCGGCGCCACCCTCTTCACCACACTCGTCGCCGCCGCGCAGACGTTCCTCGCGCGGCTGTCCGGCGAGCGGGACATCGCGGTCGGTACCGTCACCTCCGGACGCGACCGGCCGGAGACCCAGAACCTGATCGGCTTCTTCGTCAACACCCTGGTGCTGCGCTCGCGGGTGGACACGAGCCGTCCCTTCCCGGACTTCCTCGCCGACGTGCGGCAGACCGTGCTGGACGCCTTCGCGCACCAGGAGGTGCCGTTCGAGCAGGTCGTGGACGAGGTGCAGCCGACGCGCGACACCAGCCGCACCCCGCTGTTCCAGGTCATGGTCGTCCTGCAGAACACCCCCGCGGCCGACCTCGACCTGCCCGGCCTCGACGTCCAGGACGTCGAACAGGAGCTGCACCACGCGGCGTTCGACCTCACCCTGGAGTTCGCCGAGACGGAATCGGGGGCGCTGCACGGACTGCTCACCTACAACACCGACCTGTTCGACGCGGCCACCGCCGAGCGCATGGCCGACCAGCTCGGCACGCTCCTCGCCGCCGTCGCCGACGACCCGCACCGGCCGCTGGGCGCGCTGCCACTGGCGTCCGACGAGGAGCTGAAGGCCCTCCTGGACCAGGGGCGCGGCACCGCCCTGCCGGTACCCGCGGCGACCCTGCCCGAGCTGTTCGAGCGGCAGGCCGCCCGCACCCCCGACGCGCCGGCCCTCGCGGACGGCACCCGGCGGCTGACCTACGCGGAGCTGGACCGGGCCGCCAACCGGCTGGCCCACCGGCTCATCGGGCGCGGCGCCGGACCCGAGCGGGTGGTGGCGCTGGCCCTGCCCCGCGCCGCCGAGACGGTGGTGGCCCAGCTCGCCGTCGCCAAGACCGGCGCCGCCTTCCTGCCCGTGGACCCGGCCTACCCGCGACAGCGGCGGGAGTTCATGACGCGGGACGCGGGCGCCTCCCTCGTCCTGGACGACCCCGCCGACGTCTGGACCGACGCGGGGCCGGACAGCGCGCCCACCGACGCGGACCGCGCCGTCCCGCTGACCCCCGACCACCCGGCCTACGTGATCTACACCTCCGGGTCCACGGGCACCCCGAAGGGCGTGGTCGTGACGCACCGCGGACTGGCCGGCTTCGCCGCGGCCGCAGCCGAACGCTACGCCGCGGGCCCGGGCGACCGCGTCCTGCAGTTCGCCTCGCCCAGCTTCGACGCCTCCGTGCTGGAGCTGTGCGTGTCCCTGCTCACCGGCGCCGCCCTGGTGACCGGCGAGGAGGGCCCGCTGGTCGGCGAGCGGCTGGCCCGCGTCCTCGGGGAACGGGCCATCACCCACACCCTGATCCCCCCGGCGGCCCTCGCCACCGTGCCGCCCGAGGCGTCCGCCGCACTGCCGCACCTGCGGACCCTGATCGTCGGCGCCGAGGCCTGCCCGGCGGACCTCGTCCAGCGCTGGGCCCCCGGCCGGCGGATGATCAACTCGTACGGGCCGACGGAGGCCACGGTCGTCGCCACCTGGACCGGCCCCCTGACCCCGGAGGCCGCAGCCCCGCCGATCGGCCGCCCGGCCGGCGCCACCCGCGTCTACGTCCTGGACGCCGCCCGCCGCCCGGTCCCGCCCGGGGTGACCGGCGAACTGTACGTGGCGGGACCCGGGCTCGCCCGCGGCTACCTGGGCCGCCCCGGCCTGACCGCCCAGCGGTTCACCGCCGACCCCTTCGGCGCGCCCGGGGAGCGGATGTACCGCACCGGAGACCTGGTGCGCTGGGGAGCCGACGGCCGTCTCCGCTTCGCCGGACGCGCCGACGAGCAGATCAAGCTGCGCGGCTTCCGCATCGAACCGGGGGAGATCGAGAGCGCCCTGCGCCGCAGCCCCCTGGTGCGCGACGCGGTCGTCGCGGTCCGCCACGAGGGCACCGGCGACGAGCGGGGCGCGGGGCACGGACGGCTGGTCGCGTACGTCGTCCCCGTCCGGGAGAACCCGGACGGACCGCCCCTGGCCGACCTGCGGGAGCACCTCGCCGGGCTGCTGCCGCCGCACATGGTCCCGTCGGTGTTCGTCCCGCTGGCGGAGCTGCCGCTCACCCCGAACGGCAAGACCGACCGGCGCGCGCTGCCCGCACCGGAGCCCGGGCACACCGCAGCCGCCGGCCCGCGCACCGCCCCACGCACCGACACCGAGCGCCTCGTCGCCCGCGTCTGGGAGGACGTGCTCGGCGTGGACGAGGTCGGCGCCGACGACAACTTCTTCCACCTGGGCGGCGATTCGATCCTCAGCATGCAGGTGGTGTCGCGGCTGCGCCGGGAGGGCCTGCACCTGGCCACCCGGGACCTGTTCACCCATCAGACGGTCGCCGAGCTCGCCACGGTCGTCGGCGTCGCCCCGCAGCGCTCCGAGGACGGCCCGGTGACCGGCGAGGTGCCGCTCACCCCCATCCAGGAGTGGTTCCTGACCAGCCCGCGCCACAGCCACGACCACTTCAACCAGTCGGTGCTGCTGGAACTGGACGGCACTCCCGACCCGGTGGCCCTGGGCACGGCGCTGGACGCCCTGCTGGAACACCACGACGCCGTCCGCACGCGCTTCACCCGGGAGGACGGCGGCTGGCGCCAGTTCACCCCGCCGCCCGGGGACGGCGGCAGCGGTGTCCTCCTCCGCCACGACCTGACGGGGCTGTCCGACGCGGAGGCCGACGAGGCGATGAGCGGGGCGGCCGACGAGCTGCACGCCGGCTTCGACCTCGCCCACGGCCCCCTGCTGCGGGCCGCGCTGTTCACCGGCGCCGGCCGCCCCGCGTTCCTCCTCCTGGTCGCCCACCACCTCGTCGTGGACGCGGTGTCCTGGCGGATCCTGCGCGACGACCTGGAGGCGGCCTACCGGCAGGCGGCACAGGGGGAGCCCGTGCGGCTGGGGGAGCGCGGCACCTCGTTCCGGGACTGGGCCCGCGCCCTCGCCGCGCACGTCGCCGACGGCGGCCTGGACCACGAACTCCCGTACTGGGAAGAGGCGGTGACGGCTGAACAGCTGCCGCCCGCCGGTGCCCCGGGAGCCGACGCGGGCGAGAAGCGCGTCGTCACGGTGGAGCTGGACGAGGAGGACACCACGGCGCTGCTGCGGGCCGCGCCCACCGCCTACCGCACCCGCGTCAACGACGTCCTGCTCTCCGCCCTGGCCCTGGCCCTCGCCCGCTGGACCGGCCGCGACCGGGTCCGCCTGGACCTGGAGGGACACGGCCGAGAGGACGTCCTCGACGGGGTCGACCTCTCCCGCACGGTCGGCTGGTTCACCACCGTCCACCCGGTCGCCCTCACGGTCGCAGCGGCGGACGACCTCGGCCCCGAACGGGACTGGCGGGCCCTGGTCAAGTCGGTGCGCCGCCAGCTGCGCGCGGTGCCCGGGAACGGACTGGGCTTCGGCGCCCTGCGCATTTTCGGCTCACCGGAGGTGCGCGAGCGGCTGGGAACGGCGGCGCACGGGCAGGTGGTGTTCAACTACCTCGGCCAGTGGGACGCCCGTCCGGCCGACTCCGGCAGCGGTCTCGTACGCGCCGAGCACGGTTCCTTCGGCCAGGACCACGACCCCCGGGACAGCGGCTCGCACCCCCTCGAAGTGGTGGGAGCGGTGCAGCACGGGCGGCTGGCCTTCACCTGGCACCACCGGGCCGGGCTCCACGACACGGCGACCGTGCGCGACGTCGCCGAGGAGTTCGCCGAGGCGCTGCGTCACATCGCCCGGCACGCGCGGGACAGCCGGTGACGCCTCCGCACCGCGCGGGGGCGGCGGGCCGGACGGGCGGCGGGCGCAGGGCGCCGCCCCGCGGGCCGACCGGCCAACGAGCAGGAGCGGCCGGCCACCGGCCGGCCGCGGTCACCGTACCGACGACGAAAGAGCGTGAGATGGACGAGAACACCCGCTACCAGGTGCTGCGCAACGACGAGGACCAGTACTCGCTGTGGCCGGTCGACGTCGAGGTGCCGGCCGGCTGGCAGCCGGTCGGCAAGGAGGGCACCGAGGCCGAGTGCTCCGCGTACGTCGACGAGGTCTGGACCGACATGCGCCCGCGCAGCCTGCGCGAGCGGATGGAGCGCGCGGGCTCCTGAGCCCCGTCCGCTTCCGCACTCCGGACGCCGGGGCGGTCATGCCGTTCCCGGCTCCGGTGACCGGAACGCCGGCCGAGGACCGCCGGACGGGGGCGGGGGCGCCGGAACGGCCCCTGCCCCGGCCCGCCCCTCCCCGCGGCCCGTCGAAGAACCTCGGCAGCCCCCGCGCGCCGCATCCCGACGCGGCGCCGCCGTCCCACCCCGCGTCACAAGAGGAGTACGCCGATGACGCCCACCCTGCACACCGAACGACTGGAGTTCAGGCCCTACGGCCCCGAGGACGAGGACGCCTTCGTCGCTCTCCTGCGCGACGAGGAGGTCTGCCGCTGGATGGGCCAGGACCGGGTCCCCGAGGCCGACCTGCGCACCCTCTTCCGCACGATCCTGACCGACGTGTATCCGAAGGAGCTGTTCGACGTCTGGGGCCTGTGGTTCCAGGGCTCGTACGCCGGACACGCGGAGGTGAAGAAGACCGGCAACGTCGACGGGCACGAGCTCATCACCGCGCTGGCCCCGGAGTACTGGGGCCGGGGACTGGGCGGCGAGGTGGTCCGGGGTCTGCTGGAGCACGCCGCCGGCCACCTGGGCCTGAAGGAGGCCTACGGCATGGTGGGCGAGGGGAACGCCGCCAGCCTTGCGCTCGCCCGCCGCCTGGGCTTCCGGCACGTGCGCGACGTGGTCGGCGACGACGGCTCGGTGACGAAGATGCTGGTGATCTCCACGACCGATCCGTCCTGACCGGGTCAGTGGCCGGCGCTCTGCCCGCCGTCGACGGCCAGGATCTCGCCGGTGACGAACGAGGCGTTCTCCAGGTACAGCACCGCGTCGACGATGTCGGCGACCTCGCCCAGGCGCCCGACCGGGTGCAGGGAGGCGAGGGCCTCGTGGGTCTCCTCGGGGTGCATCGGGGTCTTGATCGTGCCGAGGGCGACGGCGTTGCTGCGGATCCCGCGGCCGGCGTACTCGATCGCCAGCGCCTTGGTGGCCGCCTGGAGTCCGCCCTTGGTCAGTGAGGCCAGCACGGACGGCACGGCGGAGTTGGGATGCTCGACCAGGCTCGTGGTGATCTGCACGACGTGGCCGCCGCCGTGCCGCAGCATGTCCTCGATGGCGAGCTGGGTGATCCGGAAGAACCCGGCCACGTTCACCCCGAGCACCGCGTCGTAGTCGTCCTGCGTGTACTCGGTGAACGGCTTGGCGACGAAGACTCCCGCGTTGTTGACCAGGGTGTCGATCCGGCCGAACCGCTCCAGGCCGGCGGCGATGACGCGTTCGGCGGTCGCCGGATCGGCGATGTCGCCCTGCACGGTCACGAGGTCCTTGTCCTGCGACTCGGCGATGGTGCGCGACGTGGCGACGACGCCGTACCCGAGCTTGCGGTAGGCGGCGACCAGACCGGCGCCGATGCCCTGCGAGGCCCCGGTGACGACGGCGACCTTCTGACCCTGAGCGCTCATGACGGTTCTCTCCTGTCGGGTTCGTTCCGATCGCTAGCCGACCGGTCGTGTAAAAACTAAGCGACTGGTCTACTATTGTCAAGCAAGGCAGTCCCGCACTGTTCCGCCTCTCCGGCGGGACGCTTCAGCGAAGGAGAAGGACCATGCGTGAGTTCCTGGTCGAGCTGGTCACCACCGTCCCCGAGGGGACCGACCCCGCGGAAGTGGACCGGCGCCGCGCCGCCGAGGCCGTCCGGGCCCGCGAACTGGCCGCCCGCGGACACCTGGTGCGGCTGTGGCGCCCCGTCGGCGAACTGCGCAGCATCGGCGTGTGGAGGGCCGAGGACGAGGCCGCACTCCACCGCGAGGTGCTGGGCACGCTGCCGCTGCGCCCCTGGATGCGGGCCACCGTCACCCCGCTCGGCTCCCACCCGAACGACCCGGGCGCGGCCGGCACCGCCGCGTGACCCCGGGCGCGCCCGTCGTACCGCCGTGCCGGCGACGTCGCGACGTCGCCGGCAGGTCGCACGGGCCCGTCGGCCTCGGCCGTACGACGGGCGCCGGGCCGCCTCGGCGTCGTACCGTGGGGGCTACCTCCGAGGGGATGCCGACATGACCACACCACGGGACCTGCTGATCGTCGCGATGGACATGGGGCCCGGTCGCTCCGTCGACCAGGGCGCGCTGTCGCTGACGCTCGCCGGGGCCGAGCTGCTCGATCTCCTGCGCGGGGGAGCCGTAACACTGGACGGCGTGCGCCTCGTGCCGGGGGAGTGGACCCCCGAAGGTGATCCCCTGCTGCGGGAAGCCGCGTCGTCGCTGGTCCGCGAGGAGCCGTACGAGTCGGTGGAGGACTGGCTGTGGCGCAGGGGCCGGGGCCTCGCCGCCGTGTACGAGGCCGCCTTCGAGACCGAGGGCCAGGTCACCCGGCCGCACCGCCGCCTTGAGTCCTTGCGTACGAGCCCGAGTCCGGTGGTGCTCGTCGAGTCACCCGCGCGCACCCGCGCCGAGGCCCGCTGGGCGGCCCGCGAGCCCGTCCTCGTCGCCCTCGCGGAAGCCGCCGGCATGGACGGCGAACCCTGGGACGAGACGGTGGAGGACGCTCCGGACATCACCGACGACGGCGTGGCGACGGTCCTGGCCGAGGTCAACGACGCGGTGATGGAGCTGGAGGCCGTCAAACAGCGCCGGGCGATCGAGGAAGCGGCCTTCGACAACGTGTGGCGCGGCGGAGTCTGACGCGGCCGCGCCCGTCCCACCGCCCGCGCCCTGCCGGCGCGGGCGTTCCGCGTTCGGGCGTCCGCGCTACGCGCTGTGCACGATCTGGATCAGGTTGCCGCAGGTGTCGTCCAGCACCGCGGTGGTGACCGGCCCCATCTCCAGCGGCTCCTGTGTGAAGCGCACCCCGAGCCCGCTCAGCCGCGCGAACTCCGCGTGCACGTCGTCCACCGCGAACGAGGTGGCCGGAATCCCGTCCTGGACCAGCGCGTCCTTGTACGGTCCCACCGCGGGATGGCCGGAGGGCTCCAGGAGCAGTTCCGTACCGTCCGGGTCCTCCGGCGACACCACCGTGAGCCACCGGTCCTCGCCCAGCGGGACCTCGGTCTTCTTGATGAAGCCCAGCACCTCCGTGTAGAAGCGCAGGGCTTTGTCCTGGTCGTCGACGAAGACGCTGGACAGGTGAATCCTCATGGAGTGCTCTCCGGTGCCTCGGGCCTGAGCCATCGCGTCACGATGAGCTCCAGGGGTGCGGTGTTCAGGTCGTGGAACTTGTAGCGGCCCTGGCGCCGGGACCGGACCAGGTCCGCCGCCTCCAGAACGGCCAGGTGCTGGCTGACCGCCTGACGGGACAGCCCCAGGCCGTGCTTGGTCAGCAGCCGTGTGCAGATCTCGAACAGTGTCTGGCCGTCCCGCTCCACCAGCTCGTCGAGGATGCGCCGACGCGTGGGGTCGGCCAGGGCCTTGAAGACATCCTCCGCCATGACCGAGACCATAGGCAAGTGAACGCTTGCCTATCAAGGGGAGGGGTGCGGGCCCTCGCCCGGCCCGCAGTGGTCCGCGTGCGGGCGGCCGGATCCGAGGCCGGGCGGTCCGGATCCGTAGGTGACTGGTCCACTCGTGTGTAGTCGATCGGTCGTATACTGGACCCATGGGACGTACCAGCAATGCCAGGGAGAAGATCCTCACCGCAGCCCAGTCGCTCATCGAGCAGCGGGGCTACTCGGCTCTGGGCACCGCGGAGATCTGCAAGGCCGCGGGTGTGCCCAAGGGCAGTTTCTACTACTTCTTCGAGTCGAAGGAGGCTCTCGCGCTCGCCGTGCTCGACGAGCAGTGGGCCGCCCAGCGCGACGACTGGGCCCGCGTCCTGCGGGACGACGCCGAGCCGCTCCAGAGGCTGCGCCGGCTGTTCGAGGAGACCGAGGCCGGCCAGCGCGCGGGCCAGCAGAGCTGCGGCACGGTCTCGGGGTGCATGTTCGGGAACCTCACCCTGGAGATGAGCAACCAGACCGAGGCCATCCGCGGACGCCTCCAGGAGATCTTCGACGCGCAGGTCGACATGGTCGAGGAGGTCGTGGCGGAGGCCGCCCGCCGGGGCGAGGTCACCGTCGGCGACACCCGCGAGGCCGCCAGGTCCGTCGTCGCCCAGCTGGAGGGCCAGGTCCTCTTCGCCAAGCTGTACAACGACACCCAGCGCCTCACGGTCCTGTGGCGCACCTGCCTCGCCATCCTCGGCGCCCGCGACCCGGAACTGGCCGCAACGACCGGCTGAACCGCGAGACGCCCGCCGCACCCGCCAGGCGGTGGGACGGCGGGCGTACCGCTTTCGGTCCACCGGCAGGCAGGGGGCAGCGGGGGTGCGGCTTTCCGTCCACCGGCAGCTTGCCGCCCGTTGGCAGGCGCGGCGGTCGGTGGACCCGCAGGACACGGACCGGCCGCACACGTGACGGCGGAGGCGGCCGCCACCTGTCGGT